>JAPXND010000007.1:3019-38079 GCA_033808695.1 Armatimonadota bacterium | reverse complement strand
TCCTTGATTATCGCTGAGATGACATCAGGCTCCAAAATTATCGGCATCATATCGCTGTTCCACTTAGCCGATTCTTTGCTGTTTACAAACAGGCTGTCGGTTATGCTCAAGCGCCCGCCAAGAGCGTGTATCAGCGTTTTTGCCTTCTTGCTTTCCGGTGCGATGCAGTAAAAATGGCAGTTGTCGAAAGATACCCTTCCCTTGCCATCTATCCTCGCCGCACCTATCGTATCGCCATGAGTAGTGCCGAAAATTCCGCAGCCAGTGAATTTTATCATAGCATTGTTGGTTTTGTTTACAATGATATCGCCGAATATCTGCGAGTTGGAGAAACTCACACCGGAATGCTCCTGAACCACATCGAACTGTATGGCTGTTCGGCTGCCGTCTACCCCGCTTTGAGTAAGCAGATAGTTTCCGCCGCCAACGAATATGGTATTGTCCTTGGCTTGGGTATTAATGAAGTGCATGCCGATATTGAACCCTATGGCGAAACAGTTAGTTACATATCCCCAATCACTGCGGCCAAACAGGAATCCGGTTCCGTGTTCTGATGTGAACTTGTTCACAGGGCTGTCGGGATCGGCGGCTGTCCAAAACGGCCAAAGATGCACATTTTCAATCCGTCCTACATCACCGCATTGATCTATGAACACGCCGCGATAAAGCGCCTGTGCGAAGAGATTGCGGATTAGGGTTCTACTGGCGAAGTGTGTGCCGAAATCCACCGCCTGATATGAATTGACCAGAAATACATCTATTACGGCGCTGTTTTCTCCCTTGCACTGCACAGTCCAGGGATATGCAATGGGAGGATTTGTTCTTGTTTGCTCGGGATAGAAAACAGTTACGCCTTTAAGCGTAGAGTTGGTTTCCAAATTGATGAAAGGCGTTCCATCCGGTTTACCGGCGCCTTCCACAGCAAGCAGGATACTTCCGCTGAGCAATGGCGGGCTGTTTATATCCTTATGATCGGTATGATAATCGTCTACAGTGGCAGGAGCGCGCCATGTTCCTTCCAAGGTTACTGATCGAGGGATAGTGAGGTGCGTTTTGATGAGATATTTGCCGGATGGAACATATACTATTCCACCGCCCATTCGCTGACGTTCATCCAATGCCTTGCGGAACGCCTCGGTGTCATCGGTTACGCCATCACCCTTTGCGCCGAAATCCCGCACATTCAAGGCAAATGAGTTTTCAGAAACCGATGCTTCCGGTGTCATGGGTTCATCTGCGAAGATCATTGCTGCTGACGATAATATCATTAGACAGCAAATAAGCATGAAAATTAAATTCTTCATTAAATTTTCCTTTCAAACAATTTTTATCCAAGGTGTTTTACAAAGATACCTTAATTTGAGTTTTTTTTCAACAAAGAGTTTATTGGAGATGGAAAAGATAAAAATCGCGATGGGAATATAATAAGTATATCCGTCTTATAAAGTGCATTGCAGGCATTTTTATATTCAAAGCTTTTCAAAAAAGTAAAAGGCTGCATTTAAAAGAGATGCAGCCCTTATTATTTATATTATTCTTTTACAAACGCCTCCACCCATAATTCCATTCCCGGAGTTAAATCAAAAAACAATACCAGATGATATTCATTGTCTGTATTCTTAACTGTCAGATACTCTTTGGCGTTTGTTTTGATAGGTGCATCTATGTTAATATCTTTCGGCAATCCCCATATAGCTATGGCATAATCCTTAAATTCTCTGTCGGTATTCATCTTCAATCTTAAAGATTTCAAGTTTCCGTTTCTTATCCATTTTGCTCTTGGAATATGAACATCGGGCATATCCGTAAGATCAGCTGCACTGCCGCCATCTTCGACTTTCTGCACTCTATAGTCAAAACGCCAGATTGGATTCGGACATTCGCGTTCGAAGCGGATAGACCATCGTGGATCCTCCACTAGGATGAACTCATATGACAGCGGGTCTTTGAATCCTATCCGCGGAACTTTAGATACCTTCGTGAGCCATGGCAGCCGTTCTCTGGTAACAAGCCAATAACGCGCCATGTCCCATTGATATGTCCACCAGATATCATACATCACATCATCGGTTTTGCTGGAGAAGACGGTTTTTGGAGTTGTTTTGTAATGGCGGATATAATAATCGGCAACATCTATCGATCTGGCAAATGCTACTTTGTGTTTCTTTGGGAGATCGAAAGCAATAAACCGTTGATATCTGTCAATAAACTTCTCGAATGCTCCCACTTTTTGCGGATCGGATGTGCCGCGAACCCAATCGCCAATACGGAATCGATCAGCTGCAGGCATGAACGCCGCATTCGGCGCCAATTCATCTTTCACAACCTGAATGCCGTTAAGATATATTGTTATTGTTCTGTCCTGCTTCACCGCGACAAGGTGTTGCCATTCATTGGGTTTTAGTTGAACACTTGGCGTAAAATACCAGCCGTCGCCGATACCTGCTGTCAATCTAAATTTATTATGCTGTTCGCCATCCTGCTCAAATGATACGCCTCTGTATGAATTTCCGCTGCCAGTGTTGTGGCTGGACATTATGTTCGTCCACATTCGTTGTTTCGGTTCGGGTTTTATCCAACATCCCATAGTGAAATCGCCGGAGCCGATGCCTATCGGATATTTCGATACAAGATAACCATCTTTACCGTCCAGATACACGGCTTTTCCGGCTCTGCCTTTGATCTTGGATGACCCGCCGATAAATTCTAAATTATTCTCATTTTTACCTAAGTCATTTGCGCTGTTAGGATTTTTATCATCAAATGTCCAACCGGCAGCCATATCTTTTACTGTAAGCAGTCCATCTGACATAGCATTTTTGATTTCATCCGGAGACATTGCGCTTTTACTGATAAATGCATCATCTATCGCTCCATTGAAATTCCTAGGTTCACCCGTGCCAATCTCAAAATCCGGATTTGGATAACCGATACCAACATCAAGCGCCTCATACAACGGATTCACAAAAGATGGATGACCGGACATTTGCGTGAGATTTTCAAATTCCTTTATACCCTTCAGCATGTTTTTTTCGGCCAATTTCCAGTTGCCCTCAGATACTTTAAAATGCCAGCTGACAGGACCAAGGAAGTGCCAGCTTCCGCAAAAATCCCATTGATGCGATACAACCTTAGAATTGGGCAATTGGCTCATCTTGCGGCAATCGATATTAGATGAGAAATATGGAAACTCCGGCATACCAAGCCATGGCTCGGCATTTGCGCACCACAATCCGCAATGATCATTGATGCCAAGCTCAGCCAATATTTTTATATATCCCGGATCTAACATATGCTGTTTTTCCAGCCATGCCGATCTGGTATCGTTTTGATCAGGCATCATCGACCGCGCATTAGAAATTAGTTTTTTATATAATTCAAATCTTTCGGTATTATTCATATCCGGAGTATCTGGGAGCATTGGGATTATGTTATCGCCAAAGAGTCTATTGTAACTGATAAATCGATTGTACATATTGTTAGACTGATTAAAGTCTTCAGCCGGGAGTCTGTAATCAAGCGGAATACCTGTGGCATGCAGCGTAGGATCCGGTTCAAGCGGCATAAAAGGACTGAAAGAGAGGACGATATAACTGTCATCAATCACGCTGAAGTATCGATAGAATGTTTCATCGCCTGCCTGCCAAACGGCCAGATAACTGCCGGTTTTTGTTGGAGTATAAGAAAATGAGGCGGAACCATTTACAAATTTTATGGGAAATGACTCATTATGAAGTTTATTCACCCAATCCAAACTGCCGCCCGGTTTGAACGCTTTTCCCGGTTTGGCTGATTCCAGATATCGAGGATAGACAGCCAATGATGATGCCGATATGCCTTTAGGCAGATTGAATGTGAATTTTATGCTTTCTCCGATTTTAAGCAATCGAGCGCTGGTTTTCATCTGAGGTTCATTGTTGAATGACATTTGCGCGTATCCTTTCTGATTGTTATCCGCAGAGCTGCTTGCTGAAATAATCCCGATTGCAAGAAATGCAATCGGGATTAAGGCTAGAAATTTATGAGAAACATTTGATATTTTGAAAGGCAATTATATCCTCCATAGAAACTTGGTTTTCCTGTTACAATACAGATGCACTGTTCCATATCATCTTTTCACAGCAGTACGTTCTATAAGCGCATTCTGCAATTGTTCATCTAAAACAACAAAATAATTGCTGTGCCCGCTTACTCTTATCAGCAAGTTTTTATGAAGGTCAGGATTAATTTGCGCATCTTTCAAAAGTTCTGCATCTTGAATATTAAACTGGATGTGAAAACCGCCGAGAGCAAAGTATGCCTCAATCAGTCGGCGAACCAGCATACGGCCTTTTTGGGTACAGAGTTCGTCGGGTGAATATGAAAGCATTACCGGCGAGCCGTTGGTAAAAAGATCAGTACGCAGATTGCTGATTGAAGAGAGCATTGAAGTTGGCGATACATCTCTTGCTAACTCAGTTGGTGTTGCACCGTAAGATACCCTTTCGCCCTTTTTGCGGCCATCGGGAGTTGCCGGGCAGTCAGCGGTATATATATCCGACAACCAGCTGAATAGTGATGGACTTATCCTTGCACCATTCTCAAGCGGTCTTGAGTGTATCAGTTCTCCGATAAAAGTTGTTAATGAGTTGGCAAGCATATTGGTATCCGGTGAATCGGTACCGAATTTGCCGTCCATATTTCGACATAGAAGGAAGAAATCTTCATCCGGATAATTCCGCTCGATTTGTTCACGCATATATTTCAGATCAATTTGTTTATTCTCGTAAACCAGCTGCTTTATCACATATATACTGTCAATAAGTGTTCCGATACCAAGAATCATCAATCCGAACCAGTTGTATTTGGCGCCATACTGCTCAGGCAGGAGACCCGTTTCAATGCAATTATGAAGCAGACAGCCCCAGAAAGGCGAGGCCGAGAGTTCTTTATATAAGTTTCTTGTGTTTTGGAAAGAAGGCATGTATGCAGTATCATAGATTTCTGTGAAATATGATTTAAAGCTCTCATAAAAATCGTCAAAACTTTTATACTCAACATCCTGCTTCAGGAAGCCAAGAAGGATATCGACAAGAGACATGTTCAATGCGGTTGTCTGTCCAAAAGTATTGCCTTGTGAGTTAGCTTCATAGCAGCCGATAAGAACATAGTTGCGTGCATCTTCCGGTGCAGCGCCCATATTTATCATAGACTTTATAACAATATCATCATTGAAGAATGACGGCATGCCGATACCTGATGCTGCGCATTTTATAGCGGCATCCCATACCTCATCTGATGTTTCGGGAGTTATGCGTAATGAGAGCGATGGCTGGCGTATTTTGGCTCTTGTTTGAGCTTCGAGGAAAATTTGGGTCAATCTGTTTTCTGCATTGCAGCCACTGCTGTCCACGCCTCCCAATGCCAGATTTTGGGATGGATCACACTGAGATACCCGCTCGGCAAAGCATATAAGGAGTTCGAAAACCAATTCATCGGTTATAGCTCCGTCATCTATGTCCTTTTTGTAAAACGGATAAAGGAATTGATCTAATCGGCCAAATGACATGCTGCCTGCGCCTAATCCTTCAAGATGGAGGAATATCTGAGTGAAAAGAATCAGCTGCAGCGCTTGAACAAAATTTACAGGAGGTTCTGATGCTATATGTCTGCAATTATTTCCTATTGTCTGCAGTTCTAATTTCCTTACCGGATCCTGTTCGGAAACCGCCAGTCTTTCTGCTTCCTCTGCATACCGGTTTATGAAAACCGTGAATGCATCCAGCGCCATTTCATATGCGCGCTTATTGTCCTCCATAACTTGATTCTTAGGTTCCAGTGAGGATACAATCGCTTTTATACCTTTGATGCCATGCACCAACGGACGGTTGTAGTCCGCAGAGTAATGACCACCATTTGAATGCATGTCATATTCGCCGGCAAAGGGTATTTCGTAGATATCGCTGCCAACAATCAACTCATCGGGATTGTTTCGCACAGGCATCTTATGTGCTGCCGCTGTAAGATATTCCGCACGGCGTATTACGTTAGGTTTTTGACGATTTCCGCCGCAAACGTTCTTAAATATCTCGGTTAATGCCTTAGTATCTGCTTCTATATAATCCAGCCCGCTGTTAAATCGATCTAATATTCTATCTATACGACTAGCCATAAATAATCCTCGCTTTACGTTTCATTGTGTCATCTATGTATAATCAAATATTGATGCAAAATATTAATATGCTCTAATCTAATTTATTACCATTACTTGTATCATGTATGCCGTCAAATGTCAACCCTATCCAGCACAGGAGTGTGCAGCGCGGGTAAACAGTCTCATGCCACGAACTGACATCTAATACGGCACATTCTCCATTGACCGCTGACCTGTGGCATCCTTAATACTGAAACCCATCGCAACGAAGCCTGCCATCGGTAAAATGCCTGGCCAAATCGGCGGATTCTCAATCTCGCTATCAGGACTCTTCATCAAGGTGCTGTATACGCCTCTCTTCTCAAAGCCGGCCGCCTTAATCAAAGAAATAGCTTCCTCCACCTTAAGGAACCTTGCTTTTTTGTAGATGGGATGTCCTGCTTCCCCTCGCTCAATATAGCTTTTGCCCCATGAGCTCTCTGCTGGAACAATACCGACTGCCAATCTGCCGTCGGGACGCAATACTCGTGCAGCTTCCTTTAAAACCAAGCTCGGGTCTTCTAAAAAACATAGAGTAAAAGCTATCATCACGCCGCCAAATGAGCTGTCAGGATACGGCAGGCTTTCACCCGAAGCCAGCTGTGTTTT
This sequence comes from Armatimonadota bacterium, assembly GCA_033808695.1. Lineage (GTDB taxonomy): Bacteria > Armatimonadota > UBA5829 > DTJY01 > DTJY01 > JAPXND01. Next base: position 31,298 of record JAPXND010000007.1, on the reverse strand, counting down.
AATCCCTCGTTTATCAGCGATTTCCAACATAGATTTGGATGGATCTATGCCGAATTCAACCCCCAATGCCTCTGCAAAGCGTCCTGTGCCAACCCCAATTTCAAGCCATGGATTATGCGCATTAATAACAAAACGACGCAGGCATGCAGCCTCTGCATTAAATATGGCTTGTCCTCTGTCAGTATCAAACCAGGCATCGTATTCCGCGGCTCGTGCCTCAAACGGATTTGTATTTTCTTCTAAGTGATGTGTTTTACTCATGATAATATCCTTTTCTATATATCCGCAGGGGGACATATAATTGCCTCCCGCATAGCTGCCTAAAACCACCCTGTTTGTTCCCAAAAAAAAAGCAAAAACTATGCTTATACATATAATCATTAAGCATAGTTTCACTATCAGTTAGATACACAACAAACAAATTCTCCGCACTTTTTGGTGGAGGCGCCGGGACTCGAACCCGGGTCCGAAAAACAGCTCATACAGGCTTCTACAAGCTTAGCCTGTGATCTGTATCTCGCGCTTCAGGCTCCCGCAGACAGGATACTTCCGCGCCAGCTCGTGCTTGATTCCCTCTGAACTTACGAGCCTCATTCAATAGGTAATCCGGCTTTTGTGACGCCCGTTTCCGATCTGGCCGGATGAGACCGGGCGGACGCGCCGCTTAATTAAGCAGCGAGTGCGTAGTTATTTGTGCCGTTTATGGCTTTGCCGCTTTTTACGAGGCCAGCGGCGCCTCGACTTGCGACCTGTATGCTACGTCCTCCGTCGACTCCAATCGCCCCCATAGCTGGGAATTAATTCTATCTATGTTATTATACGTGTTTTATGCAAAAAAGTAAACAATTTTTACCCATAAAACCTGTAATCTCAACCATAAAATGCATTTATTTGCCATTTTTTAACAATAAAAAGCTTGCATATTATTTTTTAACCTGTTATACTGTTAGTTCCTTTGTAAATTTGCGCCTTACGGCGTTGAATTATATATTAAATGTTTACTATGCTTGGAGGTGAAATCACTTGCCCAATATTAAATCTGTAGTAAAAGACGTTAAAAGATCCAGACTAATGCGTGAAAAGAACGCTGCAATCAAGTCAAGAATCAAAACTTTTATTAAAAACGCCAAATCGGAAGCTGCTGCAGGCAGCGAAAGCGCTGTTAAAACTCTATCCGCCGCAGTATCCGTTATAGATAAAGCAGCGGAAAAAGGTATTATTCATAAAAACGCTGCCGCAAGACGCAAATCGAGAATGATGCGCGCTGCAAATAAGGCTAAACAAGCTGAATAAATCCTACTGATAGACACACCATCAAGCCCGAGCCATAGTTTTAGCTCGGGTTTCTTTTTCAATAATCTGCTGTTGGTGCTATAATAGCAGCATGTTAAACATTATACCTGCACAACATGCCAACCTGATTGACCTGCATCGCCATTTGGAGGGGTCTGTAAGAATCTCCACCCTGGCAGATATCTGCCGTATGTACAAAATTCCGCTTCCATCTTATGACCAAGCTGTATTGAGCATGGATATTCAGCTTACCGGGCAGCCAAATTCCGCAGCTCTGCTTAAGGCGCACAGCCTGCTCCAACACGCTTTTGCTGATAAAGAATCAATCGCCAGAATCGCCTATGAGGCGGTAGAAGATGCATCCGCCGATAATATCGGATATCTGGAACTAAGATTCAGTCCCGAATATATTGCCCATATCAGCCGACTGGATATAATAGATGTTATGGATGGCGTAACGGAAGGTGTAGAAAACGCAGTAAGGAATTTTTCCATTAAAGCTAAGCTCATTGTCAACATACGGGCTGACCTTGATGCATCCATCATGAAATCGCCATGGCCATCCCAAACTGAAATAGCGGCGCTTGCTGTAGATTATGCCGAAAGAGGTGTTGTTGGTGTGGATTTATCAGGCAATGAGCGCGGTTTTCACGCCGGTGGAACCATTGATGCGCTCCGTGTGGTGAAGGATGCAAATCTTGGAATTACCATCCATGCCGATAAACAAGGCGGTCCGGAAGATGTTAAACGTGCTATAATAAATCTTGGCGCCAAACGAATAGGTCATGGCATAGGCATAATACACAATCAAAATATTATGAAACTTGCTGTTGATAAGGGAGTTGCGCTTGAAATCTGTCCAACATACGATGTTATCAGCGCTGAAATCCCATCAATTCATCAGCACCCCATCCGCAAAATCTTTGATTATGGTGTAAATGTTACTATAAATACGGATTATCCAACTATATGCAATACTGGCCTTGCCAATGAAATAAACCAATTACAAACAGCTTTGGGATTTACTAATTCTGATATAGAAAAAATAATGCTGAACGCCAAATCAGCGGCATTCAGCAAAAATTAACAAGGAGAAAAAATTATGTCTGGATTTACGCTTGGAGCATCAGTATGGAATTTTAGCGGGCTTGCTGATGCTGATATTGCGCCTTTAGCAGATGGATTAAGACCATTTACCGAAGAGGATACCATACCTTTTACTGCATACTACAGCGAATTGATTGATGCCATCCTATCCTCTGATATTGAATTGGTAGAGCTGAGTTATATCGATGCCTTATATCAAAAAGCTGTGATGGACCAGGTTGAAAGGCTGTCTGCAGCAGACAGAATATGGTCAATCCATGCACCGTTTGCTCAACATCTGGATCTCTCATCAAACGACGAAAATGTTAGACAGAATGGAATTGCGGCATGCAAAAAAGCTGCGGATGTTCTGCATCTTGCCAAAGGAAAAGTTCTTGTTGTTCATGCCAGTTCGGTTGCGTCACTTCCTGCTGATTTAGATGATCGCATCCGCAATTCTGCTTCAAGTCTGCATGATATTGCCTGCCACTGTAAAAATCTGGGGCTGATGGTTGCTGTTGAAATACTTGTAAGACCAAATCTGGGAGATACCGATGAAGAGATTATCAAATTGTGTGATATGGCAAATTGCAGCAACATAGGCTACAACATTGATGTAAACCATGTTTTTCCGCTCGATCGTCTTGTTCAAACTATACACAATCTTGGGAATAAACTCATCACTCTGCATATTTCAGATTATGATGGTGAAAGAGAACGTCATTGGATGCCAATGGAAGGTATTATTAATTGGAAAGAGGCGTATAAAGCGCTGGAAGAAGTAAACTATTCCGGTCCATTTTTATATGAAGCCAGAATTCCCGCCGCCGGCGTTAAAGATGCAGTAAGCAAGATGATGGATAACTATGCAAAAATCAGATCTTTATAGATTATGCTGATTTGCAATTTATAATAAGCCGGCTGCTGTAATATCAAATGTTGCAGCAGCCAAACTCATATCAAAAAACCTATATCCACTTGATTTTTTTGAAATAATAAACCAGTCCCAAGCTTATTGCCGCCATAAGTCCCAATGCAAACGGATATCCAAACACCCATTTTGTCTCTGGTATTCTGAGATTCATTCCATATATGCCTGTTACTATCTGAATAGTCATAAGAATCGTTGCAGCTACCGTCAGAGATTTCATCACTCCGTTCATCTGATTAGATATCGCTGTAAGATAAGCATCTAATGCGCCGGTAAGAATATCTCTATAAGTATCTATGGTATCAACTATTCTAAGTACATGGTCGTATATATTACGCAGATATGTAATAGCTTCATTAGAGAACAGTCCCTGCTCGCGTCTGGTGATGGAGTTGAATATATCACGAAGCGGAGCAATCATTCTATGCATCATCATCAGCTTTCGTTTAAGTTTGAAAATATGCTCCGATGAACCCTGAGTCTGACCAGAGAATACTATATCTTCAATCTCATCAAGTTCATCTTCAATGCCGTCAAGCACAGGAAAATAAGAATCAATTATCTGATCCATAATATCGTAAAGCAATAATCCCGATCCGCCCTCAAGCATCCTTGGAGCCTTATTCCATATGGATAACACTTTATCTATAATCGGCAACTTTGTCTTATGCAGAGTTACTATGTATTTTTTCCCCACATACAGATTAATCTCTTCTATTTCTATCTCATTTTTCTCTTTGTTATCCGTTATTGTGTGAGTTACAATGAACAAATATCCGTCATACTCATTAACCTTTGGTCTGTAATGTGGAGTAAAATAATCCTCTATAGATAAAGGATGAAAACCGAATTCTTCTGCCAATATCTGCATTTCACTTTCATTTGGATCAAGAGCATCCAGCCATACAACACTGTTTTCTTCCTTGATGAAGTCACTGATATTGTTTATATCAGGATACGACTTGAATTTGTTATTTCTGTGTGCATATAACGAGAGCATTTTTATCCCCCCCCCACAACTTGATTATTAACTAAATATACAGCTGAATTATTAATCCGGCAGATCGAATTCTGCCTAAAGCCGTCATGCTTTCTTTTCATACACCACAATTAAAGGCGCTGCATACAAAGATTTATTTTAAATATCCTTGCTATTTCTCTGTAATCCATGGAATCTCACATACCGCTTCATCATCAATCATTCTCTTAAAGGCGTATCCTGCAGGCATAAAAGATGTTTTTTTCCTTATTGATATTACATCCTTGGTATTTCCGCTTTTTATTACAATCTCACCATTGCTCATAGAGCGCTCAACCTTATCCGATGTCTTTTTCGCAGGAATAAATATGGCCGTGAAAGAAGCGTTCTCTCCAGATTTGCGATTCATCAGCAGAGATACTTTGCTGGATGCAGATTCACTGAAGCATTTTGCTCTCACAAGTGCAGATGGTTCATTATCCATCATACAGCAGTATAATAAGGATTTCTTTGTAGTCCATCTTGCCTGCCACTCTCCAGATGGCAGATATATGCCTTCTTCATCAATATATTCATAACCAAACGATTCAAATGGCTCTTCGCTCTCTTCCAAATCCACTGTCAAGTCGCCTTCGCTTCGCATAAACCAATCATAAGTGTGAGATGTATCGCTTCTTAGTTCATCAGATATTATAAACGCCTCACCAGCCCTAATCACCGTGCGTTCATGCCTTATTCCGGGATACGCCTCTTCCGTGTAGGCTTTGGCTATATCAAACAATTCGCTTGTATAGAAAATTGTTTGATACCGCTCCTTGGTTTTCGCCTGAGATTTTCCATCTGCCGCAATTGTATTATGGGCGGGAGTGCTGATATACCAGTTCAATATCTCAGACCCATAGCCAGGAGTGCCATAATCGGCGGACAGCAGTTCATCATTGGCAAACAGGGTGATTCCCATTTTATCCAGCTGTCCATGTCCAAGAAATGGACCGTAATCGAATGTAAGCATACTATTTCCGGGTGATTTAAGAATAGTTATTCCAAGCACAGGGAAATTAACGGATTTGAGTGCAGGCTCTGATATTTCAATGTCTAAATCTTTGCCGAATAGAAGAGCTTCAAGGCTGTTTCTTTTGACTTTTTGGATTGAGTATCCCTTTTTCAATGCCCATGCCATGGATGGTTCATCGTATATTGCGTATGCCTGTTCATACATATTTAACGGCAGATATGATTCAAACCAGCCGTCATTTATAGCCGGAAGCTTCTGATTTGGATACATATAGCTGATTGGTGAAGTAAACATAGATTTTAAGCCTTTGCCCGGCTTTGCTTCCCAATTGAATAAATCGATGCCATTGTTTGATGCTGCTTGTGCAAGATGCATAAATGCAGTTAGCGGATAAAAATGATAACAATGCACAGATTCCGGCCAAAGACCATCATCACCCAACTCCTTGCTTATCTGCATCTTGAAGTTGTTGACTGCATAGTCAATCATTTCTTTGTCATTTATTGCAAACCCTATAACTCCCACAGCAGATAAGTGCCATGAACCCCAGTTGCCTGATCCTGCTCCTCCGACCTTCATCAATCCGCTGCCGATTTGCTTAAAAAGCTTATTTTCTATATTACTTGCATCTGCTGCATTCAGCGTGTTGCGTATCAAGTCATACGCTGTTGCAAGCGGAATGCTCCATACAGCCTCACAAAGCGACTGATACATCATTCCGCCCTCCAGGTTGGTAGTGTGCGGTCCGGGATATGAATCAGCATACTTTAAAAGAATCTCCTTTGCTTTTATTGCGTATTTTTCATCGTTTTCTATGATGTATACTAGTGCCAGATTCTGTGCTGCATTTGCAAGCTCATTGTGTTTCTTCCAACGAACTCCGCCGTCATATTTCTCGCCCTTATGGATTTTACCGCAGCTTGTGCAGGGATAACCATTTGGATCTTCAATGTTGTCTTTGGGCAGCTTCAATACATTTCCGCACGAGCAGAAAAAAAGGTGGTAATGTCCGCCGCGTGCAGGAATTGTTATGCTTTTGTTAATCCAGGAATCAGCGTTTTTCTTTATTGAGGTGTCAGATGTTTGTTTGTTGTTGTAAAGCTTCTGTTTCCAGGGAACATTTTTTACTTCCTCCCTGAGATGCGCTATCTGTTCGTTATTCAACAATACAGAAGGAGATCGTAGCTCAGCCATAGATAATTTGCCTCCAGTTAATATTAGAATGCTTACAAGTATCAATATCTTCATAATAGGCGCCTTAAATATGTTGCTTCACTATACGCCGTGATTTCACCCACGAGATAAGCTCATCAGCGGGATATGTGTTTAACACGTCGGAGGCTTCAAGCCACCCTCGCCTTGCCATGTATATGCCAAACCTTATTGTGGGAAATTCTGTAAAGCTGTGAGCATCGGTGTTAATGCAGAATTTCAATCCGCACTCTTTCGCCATTCTTATATGGAGGTCATTCAAATCCAGCCGATTGGGTGATGCATTTATTTCCATTGCCACCGAATGCGCCTTTGCAGCATCAAACACTTTGGCAATATCAAACTCATATGCATCCCGTGAATTGATTATTCTCCCTGTTGGATGCCCAAGGATATCCATTGCTCCCGATTCAATTGCTTTTACCATTCTTGCTGTCATTTCATCAGCGGAGTTCTTATACCGGTGATGTATTGAGCCTATTACGATATCAAGACGGCTCAGCAATTCCGGAAAGATATCAAGAGTTCCATCCGCTTTTATATCTGCTTCTATACCGGTTAGTATCTTAAAACTCGGATCTTTTGCATTCAGCTGATGTATTTCTTCTATCTGCCGAATTAAGCTGTCTTCCGATAATCCGTTTGCTATAGTAAGCAAGCTGGAATGGTCGCATATTGCTATATGCTGATATCCTATAGCTTTTGCAGCCTCCGCTATTTCCGGAATGCTGTTTGCTCCGTCGCTTGCCTTGCTGTGAACATGAAGATCACACTTGATGTCGGGCAGATCCACCAGGTTTGGAAGCATCCCTTTCAGCCCTGCCTCAATCTCACCGCGATCCTCCCGAAGCTCAGGAGGCAGCCATGGCAGCCCGTTAATCTCAAATATTTCATCTTCGGTTTTGCCGGTGATTACAAGCTTTCCGGATTTAACATCCGTTGCGCCATATTCGCTGATGGAAAGTCCTTTTTCTTTTGCCATACCCCGCATTTTGATGTTGTGCATCTGCGATCCTGTGAAATGATGGAGCATTGCCCCGAAGTTCTCTTTCCTGCTGATGCGAAGATCCATGCGCATACCAAGATTGTTCATTACAGAACACATACTTTCGCCGGTTTCAAGAACCTCTTCCACATTTGGAAGACGCGTAAAAGCGTCTATAGCAGCTTTTGCATCATATGCCTCTGCCACAAAGTCCATATCGCCTATCATATCTTTCCTGCGCCGTAAGCTTCCTGCCATTTCTGCTTGTTCTATGCCGTGAGAACGTTTCAGCTTCTCCAAAATCTCTTCTGCAACGGGAAGAATAATCCCCAGCGACTGCCTGTCATCGCGGCGTCTCATTGACTCTATGGCTGTTACTATTCCGGCTTCTGCCTTTGCACCAATCCTTATGCCGTTTCGCAGTTTTTGTTCTCGTGCAGCAGCTTCCAGCTCATCTATTGTCGTGATGCCTAACATATGATACAGTTTATTAACGGTTTTTGGACCTATGTTCGGCAGAGCAAGAATATCTGTAAGGGTCTCAGGAAATTCTCCCTTAAGTTCCTCATACATCGGAGTAGTGCCGGTTTCTAATATATCCTCTATTTTCTCAGCAATTGCTTTCCCTATTCCGGGAATCTCCTCAAGCTCTCCGCGGTTCTGTATCTCAGTCAGACTCTCTGTAAGTCCGTCTATTTCTGCAGCAGCTTTTCTGTAAGCCCTTATCCTGAATGAATCTGCTCCCTTTATTTCAAGGAGATCAGCAATTTTATCAAGTATTCCAGCTATCGAATTATTTGTCATTGCACTTCGCCAAGCTTCAAAATTTGCAAAAACTGCAGGCTTTTAAGTTCATATTCCGTTCGGAATCGCATATACCAGCGCATGGCTCTTGCTATCTGGTCAAGCGTTTCTCTGCATATATGCATCTGTTCCACCGTTTCAGCATCGGCAGTTATAAGACGTTTCATTTTATCTATTGCATCGGGTGAAAGTGAAAAACAATCATCTGGAAGATAACCGCATTTACGACATATCATCCCGCCGGCTGATGGACTGAACTTGTGTTGATCTGTTATCTGATTGTTGCATCTTAGGCATCTATCAAGCACCGGCTCATATCCTACTTCCTTCATTAGCTGAAGATCAAACATTCTTGCAATTATCTCGGGGTTATTAGGGCGTTCCAGCAGATACAGCGATGACAACAAAAAATCAAACAGGTCAGCGCTAACTTCGCCTTCTTCTGTAAACCTGTTTGTAGCCTCAGCGAAATAAGATGCATATGCAATCCGCATAAGGTTGGAATGTATTTTTGGAAATGTTTCTCTTATATCTACCTGTACCACAATATCAAGATTGGTACCGGTTGCAATCTGATACTTCCCATACGAGATAATCTCTGCTGCCCCGGAAAATTTACTGGCAGGCTTTCTTGATCCTTTTACAACCGCCGAAAGCTTTCCCCGCTCACGAGACAACAGAGTTACAATACGATCTGCTTCACCCAAGTTTATTCTTTTTAAAACTATTGCATTTATGTTGTATAATGGCAATTTATGCTGCCTTCTTTACTGCTAATCCAAAACTTCATCAAGATATTTACTAATTATATCTGCCCACATCTCACCATGAGCACGCAGACCCTTAGGACTGAAATGGATTCCTGCCCCATCAAAGTCGCGGTATTCTTCACGAAGTGTATCGGTATCGGGTCCCTGCATAGCGATTTTCTTTTCCCACAATTCCGATTGAGCTGCACGAACCAGAGGCCACTCCGGATTCTGCATATTGTGATAAGATGCATGTGCTACAAACCATGGAAACTGCCAGTTTGCCAATTCTGTTGATTTGCGTATAACATTTGTCATTTTGGCAACATATTCCTCAGTTGGTGTTAATGCATCCGCTTCACCCTGATGCCACAGCACTGCTCTAAAACCATTTGGACCAAGCTTGTAGATTCGAGTCATCATCCAAGGGAAAAGCCCCATAGGATCTTCAGGCTGCCATTGAGTTACGCTTGTACCGCCATACCCGGTTACAGCAACGCCAATCGGCACATGATACTTGGCATACAGTGCATCTCCAAATGCCGGATAGTAGCTTCCGCCTCCTGTTCGATCTTTCGGTCCAGGCTGAGGATCGTCTGCAATCCGCCAGAATTCTCCGCCAAATGAAGATACCATTCCAGATGTTTGTTTAATTGGTTCTTGCCCGCAGTTGGTTGAATTTGATTGACCGGCGCCAACAAAAACTTCACCCACGCCTACATTCTCCACTGTTGCTGATGCAATAATCTTATTGCCTTTAAAAGCTCTTAGATCTACTCTATACCATCCGCCGGGCGTTACCGGTATGGAAGATGAAAATGAATTAGTCGTCGTTTCTGAATTTACATCAATCCACTTGCCGGGAAGCCGTCCTTTTAATGATTTTCCGCTTATTCGAACCATCAGCTTATCGAAATCAAGCGCAATCCGCCCGCTAAGGAATATTTCACCCTCATATCTGGATTTCCGCTGGAAAACCTGCCATGGTTTAGGTGATAAAACGGTAATATCTGCATCTTTTTCAATTTTTGGCATAGAGATATTTCTAACAGCGTTAATCTCATCTGGTTCTGCAGATGAAAAAGTGATAACTACATTTTTTGTTTCTCCGCCTGCCAGTCCTAAATCAAAAACCTGATGGTCACCAGCGCCCCACGGACCCCAGAACTTCGTTCCGCCGGATATGTTTATCTTGCTGGAATCTTTATAAAATGAGGCTTCTTTCCAGTCATTTGTTATTGGTGTTGGAATTATATTATTATCTTTTCCAGATACAGCTTTTACGCTGGAATTTACAATAATAAAGAAACTCATATACTTCTGAGTTTTATTGGTAGTGGTTATTTCAATGTTCGTATCGTTGAATTTATATGAAATAGCGCACTTGTCAGATTCTGCGGCTAATGTATTGTCCTCAACCTTAACAATTTTCATCGGTATTACATCGTCCTGATGAAAATATGCACCGCGGTTATAATCATTTGCAGAATTTATAAATTCAGCGCCGTTAACGCTGATACTGCTTATCGCTCCCTCAGGCGAAATCATCGCAGTGTATGCACTTCCCTTTCCAATATATCCTGCCTCTATAGGCGATAGTGATGCATTGGCGCTGCATGCAGTGCATGTCATAGCTATGGTAAGTCCAATAAGCATAAATAAATGTAAACCAATTGTTCCTTTCAATCCCTTTATCTCCCCTGTTTATAAATTATGCTTCTATAATTGACTTTCTGTAATAAAGATTTTAGCACATAAGGCTTAACTATTCATAGTTTAGAGGGTATACAAAGATGATTTCTTGTTTTTGTCGGTAGAATACAGCCGGAAATGCAGCGATATAACAGAATTAAAGCCGAATCGATACTTGTTAAGGGAAAGCTGCTGCAGCTCACCAAGTCAGCCAAATTTGGTGTAGATATTAGAAGATAGGAACTAACTGTATAATCAATACGTCTTATAGAATAGAAATGTATCATAATATGCCCTTTTATGATACAGAGGAGGGCAAAATGAAACATCAAAATGGATTTACGCTTATAGAATTGCTGGTGGTTATTGCAATTATCGGAACACTGTCTTCAATTATGTTTCCGGTATTCTCATCTGCCAGAGAAAGCGCCCGACAAACTGTTTGCCTGAGCAATATGCATCAGCTTGGCATTGCCATAGCTATGCAGAGCGCCGATGATGGTTATTATCCCGGAGCAGATTGGAACGAGTCTAGTATGTCTTATATTAAAAATAAGTCTATCTATATTTGCCCAACTGATCCAGATAAAAACACTAAACAACTTAGTTATGAATTGAATGAATTACTTGCCGATAAACCGGAAGGCAGTGTGAGAGATACAACATCAATAGTATTATTAGTAGAATCTGGTGTTGATAATGGACTTTATCAGTTAGGTGAGGTTGCCGGAACGGTAACTATTCCACTGATGTCTGCTCAATATCCTGCATCCAGCCTGCCTAATCCATTAAGAGCTCTTCATAATGGAAATGCTAATGTTCTGTTTGCAGATTCCCATGCCGATTCAATGAGGCATGGACAGTTAACTTCAGATATGTTTACCCCGTAGCCTAAAAACAGTCCGGTTGAAAAATCAATCGGACTGCTTGTTTTTACCGCAGCTTTGACCTATATACTCGCAGCTGTTATAATCACATCATATTTTAATAAGGTGTGATATATGATAAAGAATAAAAATCCGGAAGATATTTTAGATGTAAACAAAGCCTGGCTTCCGCCTTCTCCTCATGTTGAGCGTGTGGTTGAAATGGTTGTCCGCGGGCGTGCACATATTGAGGATAGGGGGCATGAGCTTCCTCCATTGGTAGTATTTGAAGATGGCGGGGCAATAGAGCTGCCAAATGTGCGCTATATAGATACTCATAGAGGCATAGAAATTGTATCGGCAGCAGGCAGCAGTGGAGCTGATATAACAAAACATCCCGATGTATGCGGCTGTATAGACGAGCTTCGCGGCTTGGCAGGTGAAAATCCTGACAATATTGGAAGCAGCACAGAGCATTTTCGAAAGCTTGTTGCAGACGCCCTATATATGGTCGATCGTATGCGGAAAAGGTTAGATGATTACAACCAATTTTTTGCAGAGATAATAGAAGCTGCATCCAAACAAGAAAACCTGCCTGATGCGCAGATGGCGCATCAATCATCTGAAGCTATATTCAAGATGCTGGAAGACATAAAATCGGGCAGCAATGCAGATATAGAAGAACTGTTTCGACTCGCAGAGCAAATCCGTGATGTTGCTGCAAGACAGGAAGCAGCGCTCTACTCTATGCGCGACCGATCGATAGCCATTGGGGATTTATATAGTAAAATAAAAGGTTCAAGAAATTGGAAAAATAAGCAGGATTAAAATATTTAGTTAAAAATTGGAGAAAATTATGGATAACCTGATAAAGATAGCGGATAATATACGTGCAGAAATGGATGCTAAAAACTCCGCCAGAGATAGGGCATTGATAGCATCAAGAGAAGCAATAAGATTTTGTTCTAATTCCATAAGGTCTATTCACAGAGAAGAGTTTGATGAAGCTGCCGGTTTGTTAAAAGAAGCAAGAAATCGTGTTCGATTGATTGCAGAAGAGCTTATCGATTTTCCCGATGTGTATTATACCGGTTATGTTCAGGATGCGCAAAAGGAATATGTTGAGGCAGAAACAATGAATGCTTTTGCCAGAGATCTTCCTATTCCTGGATACAAGGAATTGAATGTTGAGGCAGCTCCCTATCTCAATGGAATAGGTGAAGCTGTATCAGAATGCCGTCGATCGGTACTTGATATACTGCGGAAGGGTGATATAGATAGAGCTGAGCTGTTGCTGAAAAGGATGGATGACGCTTATTACGTTCTTGTTACCTTTGATTATCCCGATGCCATTACCGGGGGGCTGCGCAGAACGATGGATCAAACCCGTGCCGTGCTTGAACGCACCAGAGGCGATTTAACAGTTACTATCAGGCAGAGAGAGTTGGAAATCGCCATAAATAAGGCAGTGGAAGCTTTTCCCAAGATTGATGAGTAATTTCATGCTAATGAGGAATTGATTATTCTGTTGCGGGCAGTATCTGCCAATAGCTTGTAGTTCTCGGCAGATACTGAATTAATAACTTCTGCTGCAGACCCAATTAATAAGCTGGTTCCTGTCTTTCACGCTTAGTCATGGCTCTGAGTGGGCTGCTGTATTACAGAATTATGATTGGCAGGCGGCGCTTCCGGTTTCATAATCGGTATTATGCTTGGATGTGTCCAAACAGTGTTCATCACGCCAACAAGCTGATTTAAATCAGCTGTCAGAGGATCTATTGTCATAGCTTTGCTTTGCTCTACATCGGCAATAAAAATCACCTGCGCACTTTGTCTGCCTGCAACCGGCACAGAAAATAACGCCCTAACAGTAACCTGAGTTAGTGATGGATTATGTCTGAATGCTTCCTGTGCAATTACAACACAATTTCTTGCAAGCACTAAGCTCTGACTTGTTTCCGGCAGCAGCTGACTTATGTATGTGATAGTTGCCCAGTTGTAACGAGGATCTATCGTCATATTCACTATCTGTATTTTTGAATTAGTTAACAAAGATGAATAGTTGAGATTTTTCACAATCGCTGCTTCTTGTTCAGATGAAAGCGGCTGAACTACTTGCTGTTCTTCTGTGGTTTTACTTGGACGTCTGATTTGACTTGCTTTACCTTGGATGCTTGGTATCTGCACTTTGTCAGATTCTTTTGCCGGTGCATTGTGTATCAACGGCAGAATAAGAATAATCAATAAAACCAAAATAATTACAGATATACCGCCTGCTATTAACCAATTCCTTATTGCAGGAGAAGCAGCATGCTCTTGTTTTATCGCTTTAGATGCATCTATTGTTTTTAGCTGTTCTAATCTCAACTTATCTACATTGCTGTCAGGATTTAGATCTAATGCCAATTGATACCAGCGTTCTGCTTCCTCAATGTTGCCCTTGTCTCGGTAGATATCACCTAACATTGAGTGAGCTTCTAAGCTGTTTGGATTGATTCTCATTGCAGATATGCATTCATGAATGGCGCCGTCAAGGTCGCCCCTCAATTTCTTGAGGTTTGCACTAATTAATGTCGCATGCACACGGTCTTCTATTTTTGCAAGAAGCGGGTCTAGTTGGTCTTCTTTAGTTACAGGATTTCCGCATACAGGGCATTCTGTGTCGTCTGGAGATATAGGAGAAAGACAAAGATTGCATTCAGGCATTTTACACCTCCATATTATGAATAAAGTATGATTTAAAAAAGGGGACGAATAAATTCACTTACAGAGCATTGCTTATATTCCAGTATGTCCAAAACCGCCGTCATTTCTCTCGGTATCAGGAAGTTCAGTTGTCTCTTCCATAATTACGTGTGTTATGGGAGCAATAACCATCTGAGCAATCCTATCGCCGCGATTGATTGTAAATGGCTCGCTTCCATGATTTATGAGAATAACGCCAATTTCACCGCGATAATCCGAATCTATAGTGCCCGGCGAGTTAACTATCCCTATGCCGTAACGCAAGGCTAAACCGCTTCTTGGTCTTATTTGTGCTTCATAGTTATCAGGTATAGCAACCCTTATGCCGGTAGGCACTAATTTTCGTTCGCCCGGTTCAAGTATCAATGAATCTGTAATGGCTGCTTGTAAATCTATTCCAGCAGAACCCGGTGTTGCATAGTCTGGCGATTGCAAATCAGCATTCCCGGGTTCCTTAATAAATAACACTATGGGGGTTTTTTTAATCATTCAGGATATAACCTAGGCTGTTTCCTCTTCTTCTTCTTCCACAGGCGGTTTTGGAGGAAGTGTAAATATAAAGGATGATCCTTTACCTACAACGCTTTCTACCCAAATGGTGCCTCCATGAGCCTCAACAAGATGCTTAACAAGATATAAACCTATTCCTGTTCCGCCAACTTTTCTTGTATCACGGTTATCTACCCTATGGAATCTCTCAAAAACCTTAGGCAGATGCTCTTCCGAAATTCCCATACCCTGGTCTGCTACGCTGAATATTACGCCGTCATCTTTTTTCTTGCATGTTAAAGTAACATTGCCGCCGTTGGGCGAGTATTTTATAGCATTGCTTACAAGGTTAGTAAGAATCTGATCGACTTTATCTTCATCTGCGGTAATTATAGGCAAGTCGTCTTCTACATCAGTTATCAATGTGTGTATGTTTGTATACGATTTTTGAACACTCATTACCTTGTCTATCAACGGTGGAAGTGTAACTTCTCTTAAATTCAGATCAAGAGCACGACCAGCTTCAATCCTTGATACATTAAGAAGGTCGCTTATCAATCTGGTTAATCTATCGCATTCAGTATCTATAATCTGATAGAATTCTCTTTGTGTATCTGCATCATAATAGCCCTCGGTATCTGCAAGCAGTGTAGAAATAAATCCTTTGATTGATGTGAGAGGGGTTCTTAACTCATGTGATACTGTAGATACAAATGCGGTTTTCATTCTTTCAATATTGCGAATTTCGGTAATGTCATTAAATATTGCTACCGTACCAATAGCTTCACCATCGTTGTCTTTAACAAGCGCCGTTTGAGTTTGATATGTCCGCTCTTCTTCGTTATACAGCATCATATCAACTTCTTCAGTTACTTCTTCATGGTCAGTAATAGATCTAACAATTATATCTTTTATGGCGCTATTCTCTATAATGTCATAATATTGCTTGCCTACTACATCGGTTGTATCTACGCTAAGCATCTTCCGTGCAGTTGTATTCATCTGCATTATTTTGCCCTGATTATTAACCATAAGCAAGCCGGAGTAAACACTCTCTATAATTTGTTCAAGCTCTTCTTTTTCTTCTACTACTTCGCGGAATATCTTGGCATTTTGTATAATTGCAGAAGCATTCTTTGCCAATCGTTCAAGCAAGTTAAGATCTTCTTCAATAAATATATTGCCGTATCTTTTATTAAAAACATGCAATACACCTATTGTTGTTCTATCTATAACTCTGTTTTCTTCATCTCTTTTTTCTGCTATAAGCGGTACACTTGCTCCATTGTGTATGTTCAGCATAGCAGCTATATCTTTCATAGCTCGCTCATCACTGGCTGCATCATACAGAATTATGGATTTATTCTGTTTATATACCTGACCAGAAAGTCCCTGCGTTGCCGGAATCTTAAACTTTTTAATTTCCTCATCAGTAAATCCAAGAGCGGGTTTTGCGGCAGATAAAACATCATCATCTTTATTGTAAAGCATAAAGACACACTTTTCCGCCTGAAGGATTGCTGCAATTCGTGTAACAAGCCTTCTAAGTGTCTCTTCAAGTTCTGTAATAGGGGCAGGCTCGGCTGCATCAGATCCTTTTACGCGCTGCTCCAGTTCTTTGTTAGCACGCTCAAGCATACTAACACGAGTTTTGTATTCATTCAAATCGTTTTGTAGTTTCTCTACATTATTGAATTGCGTTTCATTGTTAGCCATAAACCAGAAACACCTTTCATTTTATTTATTCACGGCATATTGCCTGTAATTTTTATTAATTAAATGATTTTAGCATATGAGAATAACAGAGTCAACTCTAATTAACTGCAAATAATACTATTATTGCTAAAATTGCTTATAATCTTACAGTATAAAATCCAACAAATTTGGGTATTACCATATTAGTCGACGATTAATATAATCCATTTGTTCCGTCATATTATTGCATGTATTAATGTGGAAATATTGGTCAATTGCTGATATAATAAAAAAATATCGATGTAAAGAAGGATATTTTCAATGTTGTATAGAAATTATCCTTAACAATTCTTTCTATGTGTAAGGGGGATAACTTCACGTGAACATTAGGCTTAAGTATATGATTTATACGATGATTATTGCAACAGTCTGCATTTTTGCAAGCTCAGCGAGTTCTGCAGAATTGCAGCTTGCAGGTATAAAGTTAGGTCGTCATGCATCAACAATACTTAAAATTTACGGCAACCCAACTGAAATAAGGGTAGGGAATGTTACTACAGCAGTCTCTACCGATACTCCCGGAGCAGCAATGCCCGGAATGGCACCCATGGGAGGCGGAGCTGCATTGCCTGGAATGCCTCCATTAGCTGGCGGAGCTTTACCTGGAATGCCACCTGTAACTGGCGGAATGACAGGCGCAATGCCCGGTTTGGCACCTATGACAGGCGGAGCTTTACCTGGAATGCCGCCTGTAACTGGCGGAATGACAGGTGCAATGCCCGGTTTGGCACCTATGACAGGCGCAATGCCAGGAATGGCGCCAATGACTGACGGTATGCCCGGAATGACAGCTCCAGGCGGAACATCTGCATCGGTATCAACTGCTACTGAAGTAACCTGGATTTATAGATTCTCCAATAATCGTACATTGGAATGTGTTATAAACCCACAAGGTAAAATTATTCAGGTTTCTGGTTTTGGCGGTTCCTGGCCAGGACTTTCAACAGCAAAAGGGCTGAAGGTAGGCAACAGCTATAAAGATGTTATCAGAATTTATGGATGGCCAAAAAGTCATGAGATACAAGGCAATAGCCTAATAGTTAAATATCCTGATACACATAGAATTCTATTCACTATGATTGATCAAAGAGTAGTTGGAATAACTATAGCTTTGATGGATTAATGCAGGCTTTTCCGGTGTGGCTGATTCAAGAAGAAACTCTATTGAAGAAATAAGACAAAAACTGAATATACTTGATGTTGTTTCAGAGTATGTAACAGTAAAGCGTGCCGGAAAAAACCTTAAAGGATTATGTCCTTTTCATTCTGAAAAAACACCTTCATTTACTGTTAATGAAGATTATCAATCTTGGCATTGTTTTGGCTGTGGCGAACATGGTGATGTTTTTAGCTTTGTAATGAAAATTGAAAACCTCACCTTCGCCGAAGCATTGGAGCGACTTGCTAAACGTGCAGGCGTGGAACTGAAACCAGCCGGCGGTTTCCAGATAAACCGCAGAGAGTTACTGGCAAAGGTCAATTCTGTATCAGCCGCTTACTATTCATCAATACTAAAAAAGTCTCTGTATGCTCAACAATACCTGCAGTCCCGAGGTGTTACACAAGATACTATTACACTATTCGGTATAGGATACTCACTGCCCGATTGGGATACGCTGTGTAAACATCTGGAAAGTAAACGCATCAGCCTAAAAGATGCAGCAGAAGTTGGTTTGGTTGTTCTGAATAACAGAAACAACACTATGTATGACAGATTTAGGAATAGAATTGTATTTCCTATACATGATATTCAGTCAAGAGTTATAGGTTTCGGCGGTCGAGCTGTTGGTGATGACATACCAAAATATCTAAACTCACCGGAAACACCTTTATTTAATAAGTCTCGTATGCTCTACGGATTGAATTTTGCCCGTAAGAGTATAACCGAACTGGGATATGTAATAGTTGTAGAAGGCTATATGGATGTTGTAACTGCCCATCAGGCAGGTTTTGTTAATAGTGTAGCAACAATGGGCACAGCGCTTACAACAGACCATATAAAGCTGTTATCAAGATATACCAACAAGGTTGTGTTATCTTATGATTCCGATTCTGCGGGCATGAAGGCAGCTCTTAAAAGTGCGACAATGTTTATAGAAGCCGATATTGATGTAAGAATTGTAAGGCTTCCTAAAGGCGCCGACCCTGACAGTATGATTAGAGAAGGAAGAACAGCGGAATATAGCAGCATAGTATCAAATGCATTGCCGTTAATTGATTATAAACTAGCGCTCCTTACAGAAAAATACGATGCCAATATTCCATCTGGCAGAACAGCAATTTTAAAAGAAGCCGCCAGAATTATTGCAGATGTTGATTTATTTGTAGAACGCGAACGATATATAAAAGATCTTATTACTTATCATCCTAATCTTGATATAGGAAATACTAAAGCGCAAAATCAAATAAGAGCAGATGTTGAGTCTATCATTAAGCGCAAAAATAGACCAGCAGCTGTTAATATAAAACAAAAAGCAGTATCAAGTGTTCCGTCTGCAGTAATTATTGCAGAAAATATGATATTAAAAGCGCTGCTAAAGGGGCATGATAAGTCTGAATTAGTAATAGAATCATTAACGCCGGATCATTTTAAAAGAGATGCAAGCAGAAATGCAGCAAAACTGATATTTGAAAAATATACCAAAGCATTGCCAATAATTCCGGCAAGCTTAATTGATGAAGCCGACGATGCAGCCGGCAAATATATAAGCGAACTGATTATGAGCGACAATGAACCGCCCGTGACAGATAAAGCATTGCAGGACTGTATAAAAAGAATTTTAAAATCGAAAAAAAGCTATAAAACATCTGATATACTTGCCCCGTATATAAAACAGGGTAATATCAAAACAGATAATAACAAAGAACAAACAATGCAGGACCTAGAAACATATTTAAGAGAATCCGGCAAACTGCCTAATACAAAGGGCAGTAAAGGGGTATGACATCTGTGAATGTAGAAGAAATAAAAGACCATGATGAAATACGCAAGCTTATAGAAGATGGCAAGCGTAAAGGCATATTAACATATGATGAGATAAATGATGCCTTAAGTCAGCATGATGAATTAGATGCCGAACAACTTGAAGACCTTATGATTACCTTGCAGGAAGAAGGAATTCAAATTGTTGATAAAATAAAAGACGTAACATCTTTACCTTTAGATCATAGTGCACTAAAAGGAAGTAATGGGTTACCAGGAAGAGACTCGGATAATCGTGACGAAGATGCAGGAGTTATCGAAGGACTCCCAATTGACGATTCTGTGAGAATGTGGCTGCGAGAAATAGGTAAAACACCTCTACTGACAATGAGCGAAGAGATAAGCCTTGCCAAAACCATTGCAGAAGCTGAAGGTGAAACTCAAGAAGCATATCTCGCTAAAGAAAAGCTTGTACAAGCTAACCTTAGACTTGTTGTAAGTATAGCCAAAAGATATAGTGGAAGAGGCATGTCATTCCCTGATTTGATTCAAGAAGGCAATATCGGTTTAATCCGCGCTGTAGAAAAGTTTGACTATAAAAAAGGATACAAATTCAGCACCTATGCAACATGGTGGATAAGGCAGGCAATAACTAGAGCAATTGCCGATCAAGGAAGAACTATCCGTATTCCTGTTCATATGGTGGAAACCATTAACAGGCTCATCAAAACATCAAGTCAATTGCTGCAGGAATTAGGCAGAGAACCGACACTTGATGAAATTGCCAGAGAAATGGAACTTCCTGTAGAACGTGTAAGCGAAATTATTAGAATTGCACCGGAACCGCTGTCATTAGAAACACCTATTGGTGAAGAAGAAGACAGTCATCTTGCTGATTTCATTCAAGACCAGGAAACCATATCTCCCGATGAAGCGGCATCACACCAGCTTCTTCGTGAGCGAATAGTAGATGTGCTTTCTGAGCTTTCTATCCGTGAACGCGATGTTATTCGTATGAGATTTGGGCTTGATGATGGATATCCGCGCACACTTGAAGAAGTAGGCAAGCATTTTCAGGTTACAAGAGAGCGCATACGTCAGATAGAGGCAAAAGCCATAAAGAAACTGCGTCATGCTAAAAGGCGCAAAAAGCTTGAAGAATATCTCACATAATAAACTCAAGCGTTTTAAGCATAAAGTGATAAAGAGATAGTATAAGCTATCTCTTTATTTTTTAGCATCCTGCAAACCCATTGAAAACTTATTAACACAATTGTATAATAATAATCAAACATTTGTTCGTTGGAATTATATGGATATAGCATTAATACTTGGTGAAAATGGATCTCTGGCAAAACATCTGCCGGGATATGAATATCGACCTCAACAAATAGAGGCTGCAATAGCAATACAAAATGCACTTAAATCTAAACGCCACTGCCTTGTAGAAGCAGGAACAGGTGTGGGAAAAAGCATGGCGTATCTGCTGCCGGCAATAGAATATATAGCAAACAGAAGGAAAATAATTGTTTCTACACATACAATTTATCTTCAATCGCAGCTTATATCAAAGGATATTCCTTTCCTAAAAAGCATACTTCCACACAACAATTTTACTGTTTCGCTTGTTAAGGGCAGAAGCAATTATCTGTGCCTGAATAACTATGATGCAGAATATGGGCAGATAAGCCTGTATTCAGAAAACAATATAGGTAAGCTTAATGCCTGGGTAAATGAAACTGAAACCGGAGATATTGCAGAAATTGATTTTCAATTTTCAGGCTGGAGTGATATTTGCGCAGATCAAGATACCTGCCATAAACAAGATTGCAAATACTACAACAAATGCTTCTATTACAAAATGAGAAATGCAGCAGAGTTATCTGATATTATTATTGCAAATCACTCGCTGTTTTTTAGTGATCTTGCCATACGGATAGAAAACCCTAAAGCCGGAATTCTACCTGCTTATGATGCGGTAATCTTTGATGAAGCTCATCATATTGAAGATGTTGCCTCTAAAGTGTTCAGCATAGAATACAGCAGCTTCGAGCTTCCTTTTTTCCTTAACAGAATCAAACGTCAAAAAAATATACATATAGACCCTGCTCGGCTTCAAGAAATAGAAGATATCAATTCAAGCCTTATGAGCATGTTTATTCAAAGTCCCAAACAAGAATTTTTCTTTAATGATATATATGACGGCGGAATAAAAGAGAAAGCCGAAAAAGCCGCAGCCGACCTATGTATCCTTATCGACGGCTTAAACAGAGAGCTCCACGAACAGGATACCGAAGGCAAACCTGAGCTGAAAGAACGCATTGATGGATTTCGAAGGGTTTGTGTGCGGCTGAGGGATAATATCCATTCATTGTTTTTTGGCGCTGATGAAGGGCATTTTAAGTGGGGAGAAAGAATTAGAAGCGCTAAATATACAAATTGCTTTCTCAGGTATTCACCTCTAAGCGTTGCAGATATACTCTCAGATTCCTTGTGGAAAACAACAAATTCTGCAATATTGACCTCTGCTACTATCACTAATTCCGGCGGATTCAGCTTTATAAAAGATCGGCTTGGCATAGATGATTGTGATGAAACGGTAGAAGACTCACCCTTCGATTTCTCTACGCAGTGTTTGCTCTATGTGCCAAGACACCTGGAGTTTCCTAACGAGAGCAGTTTGTATGCCGATAAGGTGGCAGATGAAATTGAACAGATTGTATCAGCATCGGGCGGACGAGCGTTTTTGCTTTTTACATCATATAGAATGATGAATGCAGTATATGATAGATTGGCAGATAGGCTGCCATACACCATGCTTAAACAAGGAGATTTATCCAACGAAGAAACAGTGAAAGAGTTCCTTAAAAATGAAAACGCTTGTCTTTTTGGTGTTCACAGCTTCTGGGAGGGTATTGATATAAAGGGGGAAGCTCTCAGCTGTGTGATTATAGATAAGCTTCCTTTTTCTGCACCCGACAGCCCTGTTAATAAAGCACGTACCGATGCAGTAACAGCATTTGGCGGAAATGGATTTACGGAGTATTCCATACCACAGGCTCAGATACGGCTTAAGCAGGGGTTCGGAAGACTAATCCGCACAAAAACTGACAAAGGCGTGGTAGCAATACTTGATTCGCGTATCATAAAAAAAGCATATGGAAAGGAGTTTATAAAATTCCTTCCTGAATGCCCACTTACATTCAAGATAAACGATATACACTCTTTCTTCAATACCAAATAAACATCTTAACCTTTAAAAAAATTGTTTCATAACTATTGTGTTTTAAATATTTCATGTGGTATACTACATCAGAAATATCCTGTGCAGTGGCGCACACCTATATCCAATGACGTGATAGTGAGCAGATTTTTATCCGGTATGCAATGATGCGCCATAAGTGAGCCGGTGCCGACAAATCCATTTATGTGATTGTCGGTTTTTTTGTTTATAAGCAAAAACCGGTATTCAGTTATTTTGAGCAATTAAGTTATCTGGCTCTTTTCTCAAAATAACAAGTTGAAGCTGCTCAAATGGGTCTACAAACTTATATTGCATAGGAGAAAAAAATGACAAAAAGCAACCCGTTCGAAATTGCACAAAAGCAGTTGGATAGAGCAGCAAAAAAACTGAACCTTGCCTCCGATATCCACCAAATCCTTCGTGAGCCTATGAGAGAAATCCATGTATCTCTGCCTGTAAAAATGGATGATAGCAAAATCAAAGTTTTCAAAGGCTATAGAGTACAATATAATGATGCCCGCGGACCAAATAAAGGCGGAATCAGATTCCATCCCGAAGAAACCATAGATACCGTTCGCGCACTTGCTGCATGGATGACATGGAAATGTGCAGTTGTTGATATCCCCCTTGGCGGTGGAAAAGGCGGAATTATCTGTAATCCCAAAGAAATGTCTCAAGGCGAATTAGAGAGATTGAGCCGCAAATATATTGAAGCTATTGGCATGTTCATAGGGCCGGAAAGAGATATTCCTGCGCCAGACGTTTATACAAATCCTCAGACAATGTCATGGATGATGGATGAATACAGTAAAATCAGCGGTCATTACTGCCCAGGAGTTATTACCGGCAAACCTATAGCTCTTGGCGGATCGGTGGGCAGAGGCGATGCAACAGCACGCGGTGGGATGTATACCATAAGAGATGCAGCAAAGCATCTTGGCATAGATCTGTCAAAAGCAACCGTTGCTGTTCAGGGATTTGGTAATGCTGGTTATTATGCTGCAAAACTTATAACAGAAATATTAGGCGCTAAGGTTGTTGCAATAAACGACTCTAAAGGCGGTATTCGCATAGATTCCGGAATCAATGCCGATGAGGTCTTTGCCTACAAGGAAAAGAATAAAACTGCAGCCGGCTTCCCGGGGTCAGAATCCATATCCAATGAAGAATTACTTGAGCTTGATGTAGATATCCTTCTGCCATGTGCGCTTGAAAATGTTATTACTAAGAACAATGCAGAAAAAATCAGTGCCAAGATAGTTGCTGAGCTTGCAAACGGACCAACTACCCCCGAAGCTGATGATATTCTATACAATAAAGGTGTGTTCATTATACCCGACTTTCTCTGCAATGCCGGCGGTGTAACGGTATCATACTTTGAGTGGATACAAAACCTCTACGGATATTACTGGGATGAAGAAGAAATTCATGTAAAGTTGGATAAAAAAATGACAAAAGCATTTGCAGATGTATTAGCAATGTCTCTTGAAAATAAAGTTGATATGAGAACTGCAGCATATATGGTTTCTGTTCAGAGAGTGGCTGAAGCAATGAAACTTCGCGGCTGGGTGTAAATCCTTAGTTTATTATTGACCAATAGAAGCGCTGAGAATTCTGATTTCCAGCGCTTTTTGCTGCTAAAACACATATTGCACCTTCAAAACTATACTTTAAAGCTATAGAATGATAAAATATAATATTGTATTATGCGATTTGCATTAAATTTAGGAATGATAACATGATTTTTACTGTAAGGGAAATGATAGATGCCTGTTGAGATTCTTACCGCTGCAGAAGCGGCGCTTATGATTAAAAATGGTGATACGGTCGCTTCTGGCGGATTTGTAGGCAGCGGACATCCTGAAGCGTTATCTTATGCGCTTGAAAAACGATATCTTGAATCTGGGTCGCCTACCGGACTCACTCTTGTATGTGCAGCAGGTCAGGGCGATGGAAAAAAACGCGGTATGAACCACTTCGCTCACGAAGGATTAATCAAGAGAGTTGTTGGAGCCCATTGGAACTTAGCGCCGTATTTGGGCAAAATGGCTATAGAAAATAAAGTTGAGGCATATAACTTTCCGCAGGGCGTTATATCACATCTATACCGTGATATAGCTGCCGGAAAACCCGGTACCATCACACATGTCGGATTGCATACCTTTATAGATCCTCGCATAACCGGCGGAAAAATGAACAGCATAACCACAGATGACCTTGTTGAAGTTATTGAGTTTAACGGCAAGGAATGGCTGTTCTACAAAGCATTTCCCATAGATGTTGCTTTGATTCGCGGTACAACAGCCGACATAAACGGAAATATATCGCTGGAAAAAGAAATCAGCACATTCGATATGCTTGCTATGGCGATGGCAGCAAAAAATTCCGGCGGACTTGTTATTGCTCAGGTGGAACGCATAAGAGAAACCACAAATCATAACCATTGGATGATTAAAATACCGGGAGTGTTTGTTGATGCAGTTGTAGTGGCAGAACCTCATCACCATCCGCAAACTTTTTCTGAAGAGTTCAATCCCTCATACAGTGCGGATATTCATATCTCAGTTGAGCAGTTTTTCAAAAAAATGGATCTTGATGAGAGAAAAGTTATATGCAGACGTGCTCTTATGGAAGTAAAACATCATGCTGTTGTTAATATAGGCATAGGAATGCCGGAAGGCGTTGGTCATGTTGCTGAAGAAGAAGGCATACGTGAAAAAATGGTCATCACTATCGAATCCGGTACGATAGGCGGCATACCCGCTTCTGGATTAAGCTTTGGCGCCTCATCAAATCCTCAGGCTATCATCGATCAGCCATATATGTTCGACTTCTATGATGGCGGCGGACTTGATATTGCATTCCTTGGGCTTGCGCAGGCAGATAAAGCAGGAAATGTTAATGTGAGCAAATTTTCATCTAAAATGGTTGGCGCCGGCGGGTTTATTGATATAACGCAAAACGCCAAGGCGGTAATCTATTGCGGTACTTTCACTGCAGGCGGATTGAAGGTTGAAATAAATGACGGAAAGATCAAAATAGTTAAAGAAGGTCAGTATAGAAAGTTCATCAATGAGGTTGAGCAGATTACATTCAGCGGCGACTATGCCAGGGAATGCAGACACAAAGTTTTATATGTAACAGAGCGGGCTGTGTTTTTGCTTACCGATGAAGGGCTGGAATTGATAGAAATTGCTCCGGGTATTGATATTGAACGGGATATCCTTGCAAACATGGATTTTATGCCTAAAATATCTCCTAATCTCAGGCAGATGGATTCAAGGATTTTTTATGATGAACCTATGGGGTTAAAAATCTGATTTCTATGATGTTTAATGCAGTAATAAGGATAAAAACATGAAGCCTGTTATTATTAAGCACGGCGCCATTGATTGTGATATAGTAGAAACAACACCTGTTGTATTCAACGACAGACTGTATAGATTTGAGTATATCCGTTACCCAAGGTATATCCCTAACACTACTGGCAGCTCCTATTTCAGATTTGTGGATGTGGAATCTGATGATGCGGCAGCTCCATTTGCAGTAGGATGGCACTTAGGAAGCGCTTATGCAGAAGGATTAAGTATATACGCATTTGGTGTTAATGAATGGGGCGGCAATACTATTGGCGGATTCAAATCCAACGATATGCGCAGCTGGGAATCGTTCACTGCTCTCTCTCTGGATGGATGGAGATTCTTCAATACATCAGTCTGCAAAACAGACAGCAGCTATGTGATGGCAATAGAGATTGATGCTCCGCCTGAGGAGACCGGTGTTGGGTTTACAATAAGATTCGCAGTGTCAGACGATTTGATCAGCTGGAATCTCACTCCCAGTGAGTGTGTGTTTTCCAAAGACCGCTATACGGCGTGTCCTGCTCTAAGATATGTTAATGGACTATTCTACATGATTTATCTTGAAGAAAAACCGGGTCCCTCTTATGTGCCGTATATAGTCAGATCTGCTGATTTGATAAATTGGGAATGCAGTCCATATAATCCTGTATTAACCTATGATGATAACGATAAAATAATTGCCAATCAAAAATTGAGCGCTGCCCAGCGAAATATCATAAAGTCAGCTGTAAACATAAACAATTCCGATGTTGATTTATGCGAGTTTGATGGCAGGGTGCATATATACTACAGTTGGGGAAACCAACAGGGAAACGAGTTTCTGGCATACGCTGTTCATAATGGCAGCCTGAGCAGCTTCCTTGAGAGTTTTTTCTCCTGAAGTGATTTTACCAAAACATTCCACTGTATTGGCAATGCGTGAAAAGCAGAATCTTTAAGCAATTTCTGCAAGCCGCTTTTGAATTATGGCTACATGACGGAGCTCTTCTTTAATTATTTCATCTATCTTGTCTATACCAAGTGCGGCAGGAACCATTTCTTTTATGTTGGAATAAAAAATAACAGTATCTTTTTCCATTTCCAAGGCTATAGTTAGAATTTTCTCTAATCCCGGGTTACTGCCAAGCAGGTCGTTCGGATTCTTTTTGGCAGTGAATGCCACCGATCCTGCCATCTGCTTCAGGTATGCAGCCATTTCATCTTCCGGATCGAATACTGTTGTTGATTTTTCGCTTTTATCAAGCTCCTTACGCATTTTTTGGAATGTTTCGATATGCGATACTTCCCATTCCGCAAGATCGGCAAGCAGCTTAACTGCATCAGGATCTTTTGTCAATTTGGATGCAGCTGTGTAGAATGAAAATCCATTCCGTTCTATCTGTTCTGCAGTTTCAAGTATCTCATCAGCGCTGAATACAATTGGCACTTCATACCTCCGATTTTTTATATATTAGTTATTATATCATAATAGATTTAATCAGGTTTATAGTTTTCAGGTTTTTGCTGTTTAAATTCAAGCCTCTCCGCAATAATTCCTGTAATAGTATCTCTATTTTGGTATATGATTTCCTTCCGCTGTTATTTTGGGCGATGCTTTCAGCTCATCTACAAGAGACTGCTTAGCGCCGTGAAGCATGTTATCCGAGAATATCACCCCGCTTCCGCTGCCCGATTCACCTATATCAACAAGGTGTAAATCCTTACTATCCGGAGCAGTATCAGAAAGGTTTGTGCCGTATAGCATAATATCATTTCCGGTAACTATACCCAATACTTTCGCTTCGGGCATTGTTTTTAACACAGCATCTTTAAAATATACCATATGCGATGAAGCCAGTGTTGCTCTTATAAGTCTGTTTCCACCAACAAGGCAGATTGGACCTTTGCCGTATGCATGAAATCCACATCCAGTGAATCGTGCATATGACTGAAAAGTCTCCTTTTCACATCTGTTTTCCAGCCTTACAACACTTAAATCCTTCATGGAATAAGTTAGATCCGGGAAAAGCACATGTCCTTTTCTTGTGTATACATCGTTATCTGCAGGAGTAAATCCAAATGGAACATTAAAGAAAAAACTGTTTGTATACTGCACCTGGTCATCTACAGCCTTGCTGTCCATCCACACAGGCAGCATTGCCTCTATATT
>JAPXND010000007.1:0-3009 GCA_033808695.1 Armatimonadota bacterium | reverse complement strand
TCCGCCTTCTATTACCTTATGCAATATTCCGACTCCCAATCCAAAAACAAGAATATCGGAGATTACGCAGCCATCACTTTTCCCAATTGAGAAACCGATTGAAGTTTTTGATATCTCTGCACAGAATTTGCCGAAAAATGTGGGTCTAAACTGTATATTATGAAGCATCACAGTATCTAAACTATTCTGAATATTTACACCAACTGAAAGGGGATATCCCCATAAGCCATCAATGGTTATTTGTGCTGCTTGATACTTAACTGGTGGATTTTCGCCGCTTATATCAAGTATGTGATAAGAGTTAATAGCCCCTACATCTCTTATTGTTACAGATCTGCCGGATATTGGTCCATCAGATTTTATCTTACTTGAACGGTTGATGCCAGGCGCTTTAGCATTAATATCGAAACCCTTTATCTGCAGTGTAGGAGGGTAAATCTTAATAGGAATGTTCTTATAAGGCGCTTGATTGGGATATACAAATGTTATTCCCTGTATACCCGAATCATGTGAGAAAGTTATTGCAGGATACTTGCTGTGTTCAACCATCAATGACCCGGGTATAGATGGAGATGTATTGATTGATTCCGCCATTTTTCCTGCATCATTGGCCGAAAGCAGATGCGAATCAGATGGTCCGACATGTATGCCTTTAAGTGTAACATTTGGTCTGATGAGCAGAGGTTTCTTCAGCAGCCATCCAGAATTGGATCCCGGCACAAGCACAATGCCTCCGCCTGAAATAAAAGCCTTATCTATTGCAGATTGAATAGCGCGTGAATCGTCACTTATACCATCACCTTTGGCGCCAAAATCACGTATATTGTATTCAGATGCAGAAACAGCTGCATTTGTTGGCATTGATGCTTCAACCTGTATTGAATTTAAAACAGCCATCATCATAATTGCCCCAAATAGAATTGTTTTCATCATGCTCCTCACTTATCGGGTTTTATTCCTTGTTTTGCCAGATTGCATACCAAATCATTCTGCCTGCTCCATATATTTCCTGACCCACCACCCCAAGCTTTGCATTGTTATTCCACCAATCAAGGTCAGTGCACCAGCCAACACGGAAATCCTCCAAAGGAATCATCTGGTTATAGTCTATCTTTCCGCAGTCTGTCTCCATTCTGCCCTCAGCAGCAGCATACTTTGATGCATTTGCCTGCATTAGGTAAGGCGGAAGTGTATATCGCGACTGCATAGGTCCCAATTGCCAGCTGTCAGAAAGCATTTTATTAAGCTCGGGTGATATATTGTCTTTAGCAGTTTCTTGATATTGCTTCAAGCGCAATCGGGTTCTATGCGTTTCAAATTCTGCGCTGGATGTGATTAGTTTAGCACATTTACATAAGATTTTGAATGTATCTTAACAAAAGATGTATAAGATTTGTTTAATTCATGCAGGCTATCTGATTTTGTGTAAACAGTCAAGGATTGTATAATAAAAAATCCTCACACCTAACTCCAAATGTGAGGATTATATCTTCAAGCCTATATCTAATCATTACTAAAAATCAGTAATGCCAGTCTACATCTGCAACTTCCTTTGCATGAGCTTCTATAAACTCTCTGCGCGGTTCAACCTTATCACCCATAAGGCAGGTGAATATTTCATCTGCTATAAGGGCATCTTCCATTGTAACCTGCTGCATAATGCGAGTTTCCGGATTCATTGTTGTTTCGTGAAGCTGATCAGCATTCATCTCACCAAGTCCCTTAAACCGTTGAATTTTGACATCGCGCTTGATTCGAATGCTTTTTAGTATCTCATCCAGCTCCTGCTCATCGCGCGCATAGAATTGCTGGTCTTTGCCGGCGCTTACGCGGTATAATGGCGGTTGAGCTATATACACATGTCCGCCTTCAACAAGCGGTTTCATATATCGGAAGAAGAATGTAAGCAGCAGCGTTCTAATATGGTCGCCATCTACATCGGCATCAGTCATTATTATAACACGGTCATATCGCAGCTTGGATATATCAAATTTGTAGCTGTCTTTGCCGTTTTCGCTGCCATTTCCATTGCCCGAAGCAGTCTGTTCTTCACCCTCAATGCCGGTGAAGAGATTTTCCTCTTCATTGTCCTGATCTGATGAGCTGCCGTATGATATCCCTGTGCCAAGGGCGGTTATAAGCGCACGAATTTCTGCATTTTCCAAAGCCTTATCAAGGCGGGCTTTTTCTACATTAAGGATTTTTCCTCTTAATGGAAGAACCGCCTGTGTGCGTCTGTCTCTGCCTTGCTTTGCAGAACCGCCAGCGGAATCACCTTCAACGAGGTAGACTTCGCATTTTGAAGGGTCACGCTCGGAGCAGTCTGCCAATTTTCCCGGCAGCGATGAGTTTTCAAGTGCATTTGCTCGTTTTACCATATCGGCTGCTTTACGGGCTGCTTCTCTTGCATGACATGCAGTAAGCGCCTTATCGACGATCTTTTTAGCAACAGCAGGATTTTCTTCAAGGAATTCTGCAAGTCCTTCACCAACTACCGAATTTGCAACGCCTTCTATGTCACTGTTGCCGAGCTTTGTTTTTGTCTGTCCCTCAAACTGAGGGTGAGCCAGCTTTACAGAGATGACCGATGTAAGCCCTTCTCGAACATCATCTCCCATTAAATTGTTGTCTTTTTCTTTCAGGAAATTATTTTTACGGGCATAATTATTGATAACACGAGTGAGAGCAGTTTTGAAACCGGATAGGTGAGTTCCGCCTTCGATTGTATTGATGTTGTTAGCAAAACTCAGGATATTTTCCTGATATCCATCGTTATACTGCATCGCTATTTCTATCTCTGTGCCTTCTCTGTTTCTTGAGAAGTATATAACTTTGTGAAGCGGGTTTTTGTTTCTATTCAAATGATCTACAAATGCAGCTATACCGGTTTTATACTGGAAAACCTGAGTTTCACCCGTCTCTTCTATTGTGAATGTTATTTTCACCTTGCTGTTGAGATATGCCAATTCTCTTACGCGCTGAATTAACAGCTCATTGTTATACTCAATC
>JAPXND010000006.1:9620-38122 GCA_033808695.1 Armatimonadota bacterium | reverse complement strand
TTTTTAAAATATTTATTAAATTTTATAAAAACAAATTGATTTTAAGGTAATTATAGTGGCTATTGATGAAAATAATAATGTATAATACCCAATAAAGGAACGATGCAATGATAGTGGTTTTGATGGAGGTTACTGATGAAATTGTTCGCAAATAGCGCTGTTCTAATGCTTGGAATACTATTCCTGTTATCGGTTGGCTTATGTGCTGCGGAGTTTCAAACTATTCCGGATGTTATTCTAGGAGTTAATCAACCCGGGCCAGCTTCTTCAAGCGAATATGATCCCGCTTATCCATGGATGCTGTCTGATGCCGATATTCAATTGCTGAAATCAGGCGGTGTAAATACCATCAGGATTCCGGTATATCCCAAACAGATTGGTTTAAATGGTGAAAAGCTTACTTGGAATACCGGCGATTCATTCAATGTTGATGAATTGAACACATTAACTCCAGACTGGCAGCTGCTTGATGCAACATTGGAGCAGTTCCAACGCAACGGCATAACTCCTTATATCTGCCCTCATCCATATCCGCTTGTAAACTGGATGACTATATATATACCGGAAGATGCAGAGCGCTGTTTATGGTATACATCGTTGATTGTAAAGCATGTTGCCTCTAAATATGGTGATAATGTGATATATGGCTGGTATGAAAATATCTGGAAAAATTCTATGCAGCCCTGGTATACAGGCGTATATCGACATTCACTTAGCGCACAATTTCCTGCGGAATGGCACAGAATGCTTGAAAAAATGTATAAGGGAGATATCAAATCACTTAACAAGGCGTGGAAAACTAATTACAGCTCCTTTGATGAAGCTCCGGTGTGGGATATGGGAACGATTGATGGAATACCGGATGAGGCGTTTTCAACAAGACGAACCTATGACCTAAGGACTGCTATTGATCTATTGTCTCGTGAGAGATTAATATCCTGGCGCGAAGAACTGAGACGATTGTCGCCGGGAGCTTTGTGGATGAGCGCTTGTCTTCATGATGGGTTTGACGGATACTACGATGCGCGTGCAGGAAATCCCCCTGCGTGCAACTGGAGTATTAGAACACACGCAATAACTAGTGATGTACTTGCTGCGGATAACTACCAGCATCCCAGGAAGCTTATGACCGCATATAGAACTGTAGCAAAGATAGCTGCAGAAGAAGGTAAATCCTTTGCAGCTGTGGAGATAAATGCTCAATCAACTGCAGGATTTGATGCATTGGCAGAGGTTGGCGGTCCTATTAAAGGTGCATTAGTGTGGTGCGGCAGGGAAGATGCATTTGGATTGATTAAGTCCGACGGCACTTTACGCGAAGACAGTTTTAATGCAATGAAGAAATTGTTTGACTTACTCAAGCAGAAGGACAGCAAAACTACGAAATATAAAAAAGGCAGGGTGTATGTTTACTATCCGGAAGAGACATACAGAAGCGCTGTTTTAAAAGCCAGCTTTCTTGATGCTTATGACCATGTTTGTGATAATATTGCGCCAACAGATTTTGAACCGGTTCTGACGAATGAGCTTAACAAAATTCCTAAAGGCAATCCGATATATGTTTTGGAGAAGAATCTTCCTTCAAAAGCTATTAAGATTATTAACAAGTTGGGCGATCAGGTGATATCTCCTTATGCTTACTTTGTTGATGAAAACGGAAACAGGGTAGAGAGAAGCTATTATGCGTCTGACTTCTATGATGATCTGTTGAAATCGAAATATGGGACTGAGCTTATGGAAGCTTTTTTAAGAGCCGAAGAAAAAGAGTGCAATGTCTCTTTTTCAGATCTTGGTGTGAAAGCATATACTACATCTGAATTTGCGTCTGCAAATGAGATTAATCGGAACAAACCATACAACCCAATGGATCTTATTGATGGCGACAGTGTAGCAAGCAGAGTTGTTTTTGCCGATAAGTTCCAGCATGAGTATATTGATATTGAGCTTGCCAAAACAACAGAGATATATGGCGCTTTTGTCGAAACTGCAGCTGAAGATAAGGGCAGAACTCCATCGCAGGCTGCAATCAAGGTTTCGGATGATGGCAAGAACTGGAAACGAGTTGATTCTGTATCCAACATCAAAACCGATAGAGCGCATCTGCGATTCAAGCCAGTTAGTGCGAAGTTTGTTAGATTCGATTTTGGTTATAGTACAGATTCCACGGGCAGCCGCATTATGGAAGTAGGAGTATTAGGAAAGTAACATATATCAAATGAGGGTGGAAAGCGATGTAATTCAAGCTTATATTTGCGGGCGAATTTACATCACTTCCATCCTAAAAATTCGATTGCCTGCTCATAAGTTGGGATGCCTGAACGTCCGCCGAGTTTTGTACATTTAATGGCTGCAACTGCACTTGCAAATGTTATAGTCTTGGGTATATCCCAGCCTTTAGACAATCCAAATGAAAAAGCGCCATGGAATACATCGCCTGCGCCGGTGGTATCTACAACATCCACTTTAAAAGCGGGCTGGTGATAGATTCCGTCTTTTGTGGCATAAACGCAGCCTTTTTCTCCCAGAGTAACTGCAGACAATTTCCGGTTGCTGGTCATCATCATTCGTGCAGATTCAGCGGGATCATCGCAGCCTGTAAACTGCTTTGCAAAGAGCGCAGATGCAATAAGATGGCTTGTATGTTCAAGCAGCCTTTCAGAGCCTGCTCTGTATGTTCCGACATCTATAACAACCGGCATGCCTGCTTCTTCCGCCCATATTGCCGCTTGATATGCAGCATCCGGATGATGGGAATCAATGTGCAGAACTTTGGCATCAACTACATCTTCTTTTTTAATGTCTTCAGCTGAAAGACGAATGTCAGATGCTGTCCAAAAGATTGTTCTTTTGCCGGATTGTTTATCTACCGAAATAAATGAAAATTGAGATGGATTGTTTGAATCTATGAGAATCTTACTGACATCAACGCCCTCTTTTTTCAATTCGTCTATGCAGAATGCGCCGAATTCATCTTCGCCGATTTTTGTGATTAATCGAACATTGCCGCCTAATCGGGCAGCGGCAGCTATAGCGGTGGCAGTAACTCCTCCGCCTTGCTTCAAGAATTCCAGTATTGGTATTTTTTCATCAGCCTGCGGATGGTGCGGTACAATACCTAAATAATCTACATTGCAGTATCCAACGCCTACTATATCAATCATCTCTTTACCTTGCTTGATATATCATAATCAGCGGGTTTTTTCGCAACCGGCTGTTTGTAGAATTTTGCATTATCTATATTGCGTGTAAGGGCAGAAACAATTTCACCGGTTCTGTAGTTTACAATATAAACTGCATTTTTAGATTCAAGTTCTCCCCAAATGATGGCATATTCACCATCAATTATATTGCAGTCTTTAAGAGATGCATTTTTTATTATGGCTGCAACTTTTCTTTTACCGGTAAACCATACTGTGGCAACCTCGATATTGGGAGTTCCATTATCATCGATTTGCACTATCTCAAGATTTTCACTTCTGTTGAGGATGAATGAGTCAATACCAGGGAACGAATGCACTGCTGCTTTATCCCATGCCTTATTAGCCCCATCTGGGACTATGGTGTAACTTACTGTTTTAGAGTCAATGGTTCCTAATACAGCCAGTTTATTTTCTGACCATGCTAATTTAGAGAGTTTGAATCTATCAGGAAGCTCAATTGATATTGGATTGGTGTCTGCTTTTAATTCTCCCACTATTACAGCTTGTTTATCCGGTGATTTTGCTGTTTGAACTGCAGCCCATTGCGCTGTGGATTCATTAATTGCTGCATTATCAAAATTCGTTCCTTTAGCCAGAGTAATATGGTTCTTTTTATTTTTCGCACTTATATATATCAGCTCCTGAAGAGAATCAGATGTTTTTTTTGTTGCTAAAATGTCGCCGTTTGATTGCGGATAATAATCTATGATACCGGAAATGATTATTTCGCAGTTTGTACCAAGGAATGAACATTGATAGAGATCTAAGTCTGTTTTATTCCCTGCGGGTCTGGTAAATAGAATTGAATATTTCCACGCAGATTCTGGACCTGCATATTCTACAGTTCGTTCGCTGGCAGTGTATAAGTATATCCTGCTGCTGGATTTAAGCTTCAGCAGATAACCTGGAGTCAGCACCTGAAGGGACATTTCATCCAATTTTGGCAGTCCTAATGATGAGTTTGGCGAAGTTACCTCTTTTTTCTCAACAACTTTTATGGAATCTGCAGATGTATTCAGCCTTTTAGCTAAATCATTTACAGCCATTTTATCTATATTCGAGTTTGATTGGTTTGTTGACGGCATATCTTTAAATTGACTAAAAGCGAAATTTGCTGCAAGAAAGCATAACATTAAAACTATTAAAACATATTTGCTGTAATAACTGCAATTATTTTTCATTATAATCTCCTTTTATCTATTCTATATGCTATGATATGTTTAAGCGCTGCAGCCTTCAATTTTAAGATTAAAAAATTTGTTTGCATTGCAGGTTGTTATATCAGCAGCTTCTTCAATCGAGATATTTTTGATTTCTGCCAGTTTTTGCAGTGTATATGGAAGCAGCGAAGGATCATTTCTTTTTCCTCTGAATGGATGCGGAGCCAAATACGGACAATCTGTTTCAATTAAGATTCTGTCGATTGGAATATTTGCG
The DNA here is from genome assembly GCA_033808695.1 of Armatimonadota bacterium. Classification (GTDB taxonomy): domain Bacteria; phylum Armatimonadota; class UBA5829; order DTJY01; family DTJY01; genus JAPXND01. The sequence goes on along the minus strand of JAPXND010000006.1, from coordinate 33,485 downwards.
GCAATGTCCCTTAGTGCAGCTGCATTTTTGAATGTGATAGTCCCAGCGAGCCCAACATAGCATCCAATTTCGATTGCTCTTTCCGCGAATGCAGCGTCATCCTGCAAGCAGTGCATAACTATTCCTCTTTGAGGAAATGCTTCCTCAGAAATGATTCTCAGTATATCCTCTCCGGCATCTCTGCTGTGCACTATCAACGGCAGATTTGTCTCTGTTGCCATCCGAATATGCCTGCGAAATGCATCATGTTGAACTTCATGAGATGAGAAGTTTCGATAATAATCCAATCCTGTTTCACCTATTGCAGCCACACACTCGTTTTCCGCTGCCAAATTGCGGATAAGCGATTCATTCTCAGGGTCAAATTGGTCTGCATCGTGCGGATGTATGCCAACCGCTGCTTTTATGTTTGGAAATTGATTTGCTATGGCAACAGCGTCAATGCTTGACTGCATATCATATCCCACGCAGACCATATGGTGTACATTAGCTGAAAAAGCTTTTTCTATTACTTTTTCTATGTCATGTGTATAATATTCATGATTAAGATGACAATGTGTATCTACAAGTTTAAGCATATATACCTTCTAAAAGATTTGTGTCAATCTCTCCTTCAAAAATTCATCAAGCGCCGCATTAAACAGGTCATGATGTGTGATAAAACAGAAATGACCGCTGTTTTCGATAACCTCCAGCGATGAATCTGGAATATGTTCATACATATACTGTGCACCAGAGAGCATAAACGCTCTGTCGTTTGCACCGGCTGTCACAAGCGTTGGCGCTGAAATGGCAGGAAGAAGATCTCTAACATCCGTCTTTTTAATTATTCTCATTCTTTGGCTTACAGTAGTTTTGCTGACAAGATTTGCTTCAAGCGCTAAGGTTCGTAATGTTGGATTTTCATGGCTCTTTTTATGTTCATTCCAAAATTTGTTTTTGAATAGCTTTGACACCTGCAGCCGGAGCCTTATACTCATTGACCCATTGTGTTTTCCCGATGCAGACAGGCTATCAAACAAATTGTCTGGTATGTTGGGATGTAAAGCCAACCCCGATATTATTACCAGTGCATTAGTCATATAGGGGCATGTTAGTGCAAATTGAATGGCAATAAGCGATCCAAATGAATGCCCGCAAATAACCGCACTTGATATGTTCAACATTTCAAGGAATCTTTTAAGATCATCTACCAGGAGATCAAGGGTGTATTCAGCAGAATTTTTCAATCCAAGTCTAAGATTGTAGTTTATAACCTTATAGTCATTTTGCAAACCCGTCATTTGGTAATAAAATGCCTTTTTAGACTCCGTTATTCCATGTATAAATACAATAGGCGCACCGTATCCTGCTATATCATAATCAATAATTAAATTGTTGCTGCTGATTTTGCTCATTTATTGACTCCAGTGCATATCTATGAATATCAGAATATATCAAAGTTAGAGTTGTGTCAAATAAATAGCTTGATATTCCATCAAACAAGTATCAAATGAATTAAAAAAATAAAAAATTTTTATTATTATACAATTAATACTTGACATATTAGTAAACTGAAACTAAAATAGGGTATATAGTGGTAGAGGGTGGTAGATTTATCCATATTTATCCTATTTATTATAATCTGATGCGCAACTAAAGGAAAAGGATATGGCAAGAACCAGGTTTCAAGCAAGATCAGTAGATCAAATATGCATTGAAGCAAAGCCTCATGGGCTTAGAGCAGTATATCTGGTTGAAACACAAAATGAGTGTGATGCAATTAATCTTGCAGGGCTTTTTGCAGATTTTGCGCCGCAGCTGGAAAGCATTCAGTTATCCAGTGGTAAATTAGTGTCATATGCTGTCCACTTAACCGGTGAAGATCAGACTTTGCTTGATGAAATAGAAATATTTTTAAAGAAAAACTTCGGGTTTGTAATTCTTCATCGCTCATTTGATCAGATTATTTACGATATTGTAAAGGATTTATGTAAAGATACCGGAAGCCATATTGCACCAATGCATAAATGTGATATTTGCGGCAAACCGGAACCTTTTCCAGAAACAATAGTTACTCTGCTTGATAAAGAGGATATCAATATATCAACCAGGGTGTATTGCACCACTTGCACCGCCGAATCTGCCGGCAGAAACAATAAAGAATTCATTCTATCATTGTTAGAGGCTGATAAGAGCGATTTTGAAGTATTAAGACAAATGAATATAGTTAGAAATAGATCTGCCAAAAAGAAGATATCATTCAAGATAAAATCAGATACAGAGCAGCAATATGCTGCACAGCAGTAGTTTACTGGAGATATAATATTGTTTTCCGGCGCTTATCATCATTCTGTAGACAACAAGGGAAGAACGGTAATGCCTTCCAAGTTCCGTGCAAAGCTTGGCGAGCGATTTTACATTACTCGCGGAATGCATGGCTGCCTTTGGGTGTTTTCGGATGATATGTGGAGAGAATTCCAAAAAATTATGACTCCCAAGTCATTTTTAGACAGCAGAGGAATAAAACTCGAGCGTTTCTTTGTAGGTTCAGCGGTTGAAAGCATACCAGATGCACAGGGAAGAATAGCTCTTCCTCAGAATTTGCGTGAGCATGCCTGTATTGAAGATGATATTTGGGTTGTAGGACTTGGAAATAAAATAGAGATTTGGGCATCAGCCAAGTGGGATGAATTTAATGCCGCATTAACTGATGAAGTAATTGAAGCATTTGGCGCCGAGATAGAAGCTGAATTGCAATACAACAAGTAATATATTATTGTAATATAAAATAATAATAATTGACAATTATTACAATATTCCCTATACTTTATTTACCATGCAATAACCAAACTATTTTTTGCGTCATAAATGGTCGGAGGGTAAATTGGAAAAGTTATATGTCGTTGGCGGTAACAGACTTGAGGGCGATGTAAAGATTAGCGGAAGTAAAAATGTTACACTTGCGTTAATGGCTGCCGCTCTTCTTGCCAATGGTGTTGTAACACTCCGTAATATCCCCAGAATTGGCGATGTATTTACAATGGTAGATATGCTGCGCCAATTAGGTGTAAGAACAAAAATAAATGGCGAAAATATAGTTGAAATAGATGCATCCAACATATCTAAATGTGAAGCCAAATATGAGTTAGTAAAAAAGATGCGAGCCTCCTTTTCAGTTGCTGGTCCCTTACTTGCAAGAAAGGGTTATGCAAAAATACCTATACCCGGCGGGTGTGAGATTGGTGCAAGACCGATAGATTTTCACATCAAAGGGCTGCGGAAATTAGGCGCCGCAGTTAATTTAGAACATGGATATGTAGAGGCTGAAGCAAAGAAGCTTACAGGCGCCTATATAAGTTTAGATTTTCCCAGTGATGGCGCTACGCAGCATTTGATCACTGCAGCGTGTTTAGCTGAAGGAAAAACAACTATACATGGAGCTTCTGCCGTACCTGAGGTTGTTGAACTGTCGCGGATGCTGAATTCTATGGGTGCAAAAATCAGTGGCGCTGGTACGCAGGTAATTGTAATTGAAGGCGTAAAAGAACTTCAAGGTGTAGATCATACCGTTTCCTCGGACAGGCTTGAGACAGGTACATTTGCAATTGCCGCTGCTATAACTAATGGAGATGTGAGACTGATTGATGCCATTCCGGAGAATTGCACTTCTACATTTGGAAAGCTTATTGAAGCTGGCGTAAAGATAGATGTGATGCCAGGTTATGTAAGAGTTAGAAACAATGGACGTCCCAATTCAGTAAACATAAAAACCCTTCCTTATCCAGGATTTCCTACAGATATGCAGCAGCCGTTTGGGGCATTCATGTCAATTGCAAAGGGCACCTCGATCATAAGTGAGAACGTATTTGAAAACAGATTCAAGTATGTAGGTGAATTGATGCGCATGGGTGCAGATATTACTATAGATGGCAGAACCGCAATTGTTAAAGGAGTACCAAAGCTAACCGGCGCCGAAGTTGCAGCAACAGATCTTAGGGCTGGTGCCGCACTTGTTATTGCCGGATTAGTGGCTGAAGGCAGAACTGAGATATCGGGTGTTGACCATATAGACCGCGGATATGAAAAGCTGATTGAGAAATTAAGTGCTATTAATGCTTCTATAGTTCGTATAAATGATGATGAAAAGCATGAATATAAGGTGGTTTAGAATTAACTTATAATATAGATGATAATAATAGCCTGCAGTTTAAATAAACTGCAGGCTATTGTATTTAGTCTAAGCCTTCTTCTTCAGTTTCGTCTGTAGTTTCTGTGTCTTTTTCTGGCAGCACGCGGTATTCCCGAACGATATTATTGGATAATACAACATTCTCTAAGCCTTCTTTTACATGAATGCCGCTGCTTGTTGAATCAATAACACACCCATTTACTATAACAGCATTTCCGCCTGTAATGCTTACAGCAGGAGCTTCATGGCTTTTAAATAACCGGCGTAATTGGCATGTGCCAACTGTTATCAAGTCTCCGCCCTGAATATTAAGCGCAGGACTTCCGTTTGAAGCAAGCTCCAATCCGCTTACCCTCAACTGTGCTTTTTTACCTTTAACTATAATTCCGCCATTATGTGTCCAATACGTTCCACCGTTAATACTTACAGTGTGGTCGCCTTCTACTACTATACCATATCCGGAAAAGTCAGCTGTGCAGTTAGACATAGCGCCCCACATTCCGCCTTCTATTTTACAGCCTTCTATTTTGTCTTGAAATTTATAAGCGGTATTTGCGTTAAAAACAAAATTATCTGACATAATAAGCATATCATTTTTACCTATAAGAAAACCTATACCTTTATTAAGAAAATGCTTGCTTCCCGGCGACCATATTTCAACCTTAGATATCCAGGATGAATCCCAAGTTCCTGTCATACGGATGCCGATGTTATGAATGTTGACCAAAAAGCATTTTTCTATAAGGACTCTGCCAACATTGTTTATGCCATCAGCCATAATACCGTCCCAAGCGTCAAATATTTTAACATCAGATACACGGCAGCCTACGCCTTTCAGCTCAATAGCTGCCGGTCTTGGAGAAGGTTCCTTTCCACCCCATTTATACGCAAACTGAAGTCCATGTACAGCAGCGCCGGCATCTAATGATAAGCATGGACCTTTCATTGATTCCGGAAGCAGAACAGGGAGTACACTTGCATCAGAAACATATGCACTTGCTGTTGCTCCAATCAGCGTTTGACTTTTTAGCTGCAAAGGTCTGGTTAACCGATATTGTCCATTAGGAACTTTAATAACGCCGCCTTCAGTTTTTGTTATTGCAATTGCCCTTTCAAATGCAGCTGTATCGTCTGTTTTTCCGTCGCCCTTTGCACCGAATGTTTTAACATTCACTTCCTTTAGTGGAGCTGTTGCTGATATCAATGCTCCTATACCTGCCATCATTAGAATAACACCTATTGTTACGATGATAAATATTTTTGTTGTCCTCATTTTTCCTCCATATATTTAAATTCTGCGGGAATGCTTATTAGTCTGGTGATTCAACACTGGAGCGCATTTCTGATAAAAACACAGGATCGGTACATTGTATCCGAGCTGCAAATTGCCATTCACCCCAGCCCTGAACAACCTTGACAAGAAAGTGATTCCAGCCTTGTTTTAACGGCAGTCCCGTTAGTCTATGTTGTTCTATATTAAGCGGATGTGTTGCGTATTCCTCCGTAAGGACATTGCCATTCAGCCAGAGCTTCATGCTGTCATCCGCACCGGCGATCATATCAACGCGCGGAACATTGGGCTGTGCAAGCAATTGATCCAGCGGGCGCGGGCTGTATATCCAGAAGCTGATGTATGCAGCGCAGTTTAAATTTGGACCTGGAAGCCCCATCTTATTAAAATCCATAATCTGTTTCTCATCAGAGTTTTTTATCTGCCATACTCTATCTCCAACTTTATCATTAAGCTTAGGTTTTAATAAGGTTGAATTCTCTCCATTCAAGTAATCTGTATCAAATGCATCTTTATCTGATTTGCCTTCAAAGCTGCCAATTACCAACGCTTGCTGTAAAGTTCCGCTTGCATTGAAAACCCCACCCTGCATAGATGCCGGTTCATATAGTTTTACTCCCATGTTTTCCATGAGACGGCGAATTATCTGAGTGTGTTTTGGTGTAGCTGCAGTGAAATCTAAATTGGCAGCAATAATATTTCCATTGCCCGATGCTAATTCAATGAGCGCTGCACCGCTTGGCTTTTGTTCTCGTTCTGACCGTATTATTGCTGCAGTTTTGATATTCTCTCCCTGACCATTCCATTTTCGCCAATCTGTGTTGCTGGCTTCAATAATCACTTTTCCATTCTCTAAAAATTCACCTTCCATGCCTTGGGGAAGTATAACCTGCCCGAAAGGCTGCTCGGCAAAATACAGGTCGCTTAACCGTATATTGGCAGTCAGTTTGTGCGGTGAAGCTGTTAATGACACTGCACTTCTATCATTTAATGAAATGCTGTAAGGCAAAATTGAATTTATAACTGGAAGCTTTTCATTATTCAAGCCCCATATCATAACTGTTCCGCCATTTGCCAAGATATCAGTAATCTTATCTGAAACTGCTGAAAGAGCTTCATTTGTAATAGTTTTTCCATCTATAATCAACAGTTTAGTGTTGGAACTGATATTTTCGTTGAGCTTTATACCAGATCGTATCAAACTGAACGAGAGTCCGGCTCTATTATCGCCTGCAAATCCTACATCTTCGATTGATTCTGTCGATTGTATACTGCTTTGCTGTTCATCTATACGCCTGTAGCTCCAGGGTGATTCTTCAGGTATAGGAGCATATGCCGATTTGATTGCATCAAACATTGCCCAAGTATCATACAGCGGAAGACTGGGGTCATACCCGGGATTGAATGTAGTGCAATATGGACCGAGTCGTTCCGGCTGCATACCCGGCTTGCCTTCTTTGTATCCGCCAAAAAAGATTCCATCAGACAACTCCGGCGGTCGTTTTAAGTCATTAAGACCAATGGGCAGCGGTTTTAGCGCATACCAGGCGAGATTGAATACGGAGCAGTAAGCGGCTTCTTTTCGTTGTCCATTGGCAATCAAATCATAGGCTTCTATGGCTAATCCTTCCATGCGACCTTCAAAGCTTTCGTAGGCACGTTCTCCGTTGAATTGAGATACCTCTTTTGGTGTTCCGTAATATGCAGATGTTGCTTCACCAATTCCAAAAGGCTTGCCCAATTCAGCAAGGCGTTCGTTATAGTCAGTTCCGCCATAATGCCCTATAGCGGTTTTCAAGCGACCGTTCATATCTTCATCGCCGTCGCTTGATATCCATGGGCGCGTTGGATCCAACTCATACATTCTATCCACAATGGATTTGATTTTATCATCTATTTCTGCAACCTGTTCTGCGGAAGCTTTAACTACACCCAGCGCTGCATTTATTTCATTTGCTACACTCCATCCAAATACCGAAGGATGATTTCTGTCTCTGAGCACCATAGATTCGGCGTTTTCTGTAAATCGTTCCCAGGTTACTGGTTCGTCGTAATTAAACCCACAGTGACTTGCCCAAATGGCGCTTTCATCCAACACCATTATCCCCATTTCATCAGCTGTATCAAGATAAAAGCGGGGATATACCTGAGCATGCGGTCGGACTGCATTTGCGTTGGCGTCTTTGAGAGCCTTAAACCATGACCAGGCATATCTTCGTGTCATTTGCGGAACACCCATAAAGTGCCATGCATCACCCTTGGCTTGTATGGGCTTCCCATTGAGCATCAACGATTTTCCGCTTATTGAGAATTGACGCCAGCCGAACCTTACAAATTTGCGGTCGATGGTGTCAGTTCCTCTTATTATCTCAATTATTGCGCCATAAAGATTTGGTTCATCGGGAGTCCATAGTTTCAATTTGCCATTAATCTGTGTTCTTAGTGTAATAATAGACTCAGCTTCGGTTTGCGATGAAGTATTTACAGGAATGAATTTTACAGAAGGTGTCTTATCCATCTGCAGCGATGGTTCAGGAGCTGAAATTATGTCATTGGCTGTATTCTTTTTCATAGGATATACAGCAGCTTTTATACTTACTTTTGTATTTTGAGCCGTATGATTTTTGATGCTTACATCAATCAGTAGTGAGTCTTTTTCTACCATGGGTTTAATAAATGTATCAGTAATCCTAATTATTGGCTCTGCCTGCAGATATACGTCCTGCCATATACCCACAATGTGCATTCCCCAGAATGAACCGGTAGGATATGTCCATCTGCCAAATTTGCCGGGAATATCAAATAGTGATGGTTTTCTAACTCCCACCAAAAGAATATTCGGCTTATTAAAGGTTACAAGGTCAGTTATATCAACCTTAAGCGGTGTAAATAAATCAAATCTTTGGGCGGCTTTTTTGCCATTAACAAAAATCTGAGCATCACCAGCAATAGCTTCAAAGTTAAGGAAGATTCGCTTGGTCTTCCATGCTGCAGGAATATTGAAGCTGCGTTTCAGCCAGCCCATATCAGCTTTATTCCATGATTCTGGATAGCTTGGGAAGCACCTGAAATCTCCGCCATCGCCTTGTGAAAACGAATTAACATTCCATGGTGACGGAATCTTTATAGGGGTTTTTTCCCATTTATCATCTTCCGGATCACTCAGCTCTGGCGCTCCTTCTGCAATTGTGTAGTTTTCAGGAAGCGGAACCGGTTGGAATAACCATCTTCCATTCAAGCATATTTCATCCCTATAAGGCTTTTCCTGAGGAGCTGTTAAACCGTTTTGTGGTGCAAAATCAGCTTTGAACTGCACCCCGGCATTTGCTTTTATAGTCCCAAAACAAATAACTCCAGCAAGGATGATGTAAGCAGCCATATTCTTATTTATCATAATTTCTCCTGTAATATCTATCATTCAGTATCTTGGACGATAAATTCTCCGTATGCAATATTGTTGTTATAGTTGGATTCCCTTGACCCGTCAGGATTTACATAGGCGCGCAGCTTATGCAGTCCTGGTGTTGTGGCAATCCATGGAAATCCGCCTCCTATTACCTGCATCTCATCTTTTTTAAGCTTGTTGTCTCCATATATGCATCCCCATGCAGCCCATAATGACTTGAAATCATCCACATGAAAATATACAGCAAAGTCAGTAATAGGAGCATTTCCAATATTTCGCACTTCGGCAAACATCATAACCTTATCGCCTGGTTTAGGAGATGCAGGTTCCGTGTATACTCTTTCCACCACAAGGTCAGCTCGGTCTAAGGAAACTTTATGAATAATTTCGCCTCCCGAATCCGGTGAGTTTACTATTATTGTTATGTTTGAGTTATCTGGAGCAGGTATCTCTGTTTGGAGTGATATAAATTCATCCGGTTCCAAAGAGAATCTGGAAACTTTTGCTGCATAACCGGCATGTAATTGAACCCTTATATCCTTTGCCGATTTTGCTGGCGTATACCATGAGGATCTGTTTGACAGATCAATTTTGATATTTATTATCTCACCAGGTTTTGGGTTATATTTTGATGGTCTTACTGCATCAATTCCAACCTGGACTCGTTTTTTTGCGGAAGATTGTGGTTTTCCTTTGAAGACATTTTGGAATGCATACCATGCTCTTCTGTATTTTCCACCTGCTTTTTTGCTTGCAACAAATCCCCATCCGTCATCATACGACCGTTCCTGATCGTTAACCCAGAAAATGAAGGCGTATTGAAATTTATTTTGGCGTGCAGTATTTAGCGCTTTTTGGAGATATTGTATTTGTTCGTGGTCATCACCGTCATTTCCGCCAACAAAAACCGAGCGCCCCAGCTCTCCAAGAATAAGATTGTCTTTTCCGAATGGACCGTTATGCGGAACTGATTCAGAAACAGCTTTTATCACATCATCCAGAGTAATATCTTCAGCGCCCAACTCACCTTTTGCATAGTAAGATATGGCATATAGGTCGGCAGATGTATGAGGCAGGAAATTTTTAATAAAGTCTGTGGGAAGATTTGCAATTTCAATTACGCTGTATACCTTGGCTTTATTGATATCGCTTTCGCTCTGTGCTTTGGAAATACCATCTCTTATACCCGCAGCGGCATCATTAAAGAATTTCACAGGTGGAAAATCCGGATTATAGGACCGCTCTGTACCGAAATAAAAATTGGTCTCCATGTATATTGAGAGAAGAAACGTTTTGTTATATTTTCTATATTTGGAAGCAAGATGATATGCAATACTTTTATATTCATTTTGGATTAATGTACTTTTTGCATCATCATACTCACCATCGAATATAAAAAGCGGGCATACATCAAGTAAAACTGTATCAAATTCCGCAAATGTGCGCTTATATACAGCGCTATCTAATTTTGATCTCATTTCACCCGCATATTGCCCTTTCAGCCAGGTTTTTACTTTTTTTGTTCCCAGTGAATGAATCATATCAATCTGTTCATCCATGGTGAACCTTGGAAGCTCTCCATCGTCGTAAAAGATAATTCCAACATGATCTTTTATCCATTTAGCTTCTTCTGCAGACCAATGGAAATCAGACAATTGCCCTTTAGCAATAGTCTTCATATCATCAGCAGCGTATAATTGAACAAAGCTCATCAGTGATAAGAATGTGAGCATTGGAAGTAAAAATGATTTGATTGCCATATTAATTCCTTTTGTGATTTGTTTGCTTTATATTTATTGATGGAACAATTATATCCTTCATTTTTATATAATCAACATAAACTGCATTCAGATTGATATTGGCAAGGAAATGGCTGAGTATGTGTTGAATATGACAGAAACAAATTGAAAATCAAGTGATATATAGGTGATATAAATGAGTAAATATTTTTTTCAAATAGCTGCTTTATTGTTTTTTGTAAATATAGGATGCGGCAATGCAGCTGATAAAAATGATGTTGTATGGCAAATAGGATTATTCGATAAGAATTATGCGGAGTTTGCTATAACGGATAATCTGGGCAGGTATAATGAACTATTTCCAAATGATGTGTCATTCCGTCCGGCTGTTGATGATTGTGGAAAGAGTTGGCCGTATATACATCCTGGCAATAGTGATGCTTGGGCAGGAAGCAGAATTCATCCTTTTACCATTAACTTTGATTTAGAAAGTGCGCCGGCAGGTAAATTTACTCTAAGAATAGCTTTTGTAAGTGCGCATTCAAGTATGCCGCCTAAATACCGTATTGATGTCAATGGATTGTCAGACGCCATTCAACTGCCTGCAGGAACATCTGATGAAGATTTAGGCAATCCATCTACGGGCAAACCATATGAGATAACTATCGATCTATCATCAAAAGAATTTAAAAAAGGGAGAAACAAGATTGTTCTTACTTGTGAAGAGGGATCGTGGGCGTTATATGATGCAATAAGTCTTACCAATGACCAATCTTATATCAATCAAAAAGTTAAAATACGGAGTTTGGATTTAATCCCCACTAACAGATATGTAAAAAGGGCGGGCAAACTGAAGCAGATAGTTGAGTTGAACGCCGTAGTATCTACAGGCGCTGATAAATGCTTAATAGAATATAGGGTTGGCAGCAGTGTTAAGAAACTAAATGTTGCACCTTCGCTCTTTGGCGGAATATCTCAAGAACTTGAAATTGATGAATTGAAAGAACCTGCAGCAATACATGCAAAACTTATTACATCTGACGAAAGCAAGTCAATTGAACAGGAAATAACCCCGAAAAAGAAATGGAAAATCTATGTAATGCCAAGTTCTCATGTAGATGTTGGCTATACTGATTATCAGCCTAATGTTGCAGACCTTCATTACAATAATACAATCAAGGCGCTTGATTTGATGCGCAAGTATAAAGACTTTTGTTGGAATATGGAAACAACTTGGGCAACAGATTACTTTTTGAAAACAGCACCGGAAGACCGTCGTGATGAATTCATCCGCCGTGCTAAAGAAGGCCGAATTGGATGCCAGGTGATATATGGCAGCATGCTTTCTGGAATACTCTCCAGCGAAGAGCAATTCCGACAGCTGTATGATGCAAAAAGGCTGTCAAACACCTACGGAATTCCATTTAATATGGCAGTAAGCAGCGATGTACCTACACAAATATGGACACTTCCTGCAGCGTTAGCTGCAAGCGGAATCAAATACTTTGCATCCGGTATCAATCTAACGCGCGGCGGGTCATTTGTTAAGATGTTCAATAAATCTCCGTTCTACTGGGAAGGTTCAGATGGTTCAAAGGTGCTGACTTGGCTGGCGTCTGGATACGGGCAGGCACAGATGCTTGGTCTGATTGGCAGTATATACACAACAAAGCGCAATGTTGAAGCATTTATAAAAGAATATACTCGTGCCGACTATCCATATGATGCGATATTTGCATTTGGCGGGTTTATGGATAACTATCCTATGGATGATAAACTAGCCAAAATATCAGAAGAGTGGAATAAGCGTTATGAGTATCCTAAAATAGTTTTGTGCACTGGTTTTGAGTTCTTTGATTATATCAGTTCAAATTATGGCAGTCAGATACCTGTTATTCGTGGAGATGGAGGCGTTTATTGGGAAGATGGCGCTGCATCATCAGCATATGAGACAGCAATAACAAGGTTAGCCAAAGAAGATCTTGTAACGGTTGACAAGCTTTATTCAATAACTGCTCTGAATAATGACATCGTCTATCCTGCATCGCAAATGTCTAAAGCGTGGAATGATATCGTGATGTATGATGAGCATACATGGGGTTCTGCTGCAAGTATTTCAGACCCTGAATCTGAACCTGTAAGGAAGCAATGGGCATATAAGCGCGCATTTGCCTTAAGGGGATCTGAAAATGCTGCTCAGCTTTTGAATAATGCAGTAAAAGGCTTAGCAGATTCTTTGAATGTAAATCGAAAGGCTGTCATTGTTTTCAATCCGCACAGCTGGGTTTCAAGTGGAATTGCATCATATAGTAATGGACGAACGATTTATGCCGACAACGTGCCAGCTTTAGGATGTAAAATCTATCTTGATAATGAATCTTCAGGAAAAGTTGCTCAATCTGTTAATCTTCCGGTGTATATAGAAAATAACCACTATAGAGTTAAAGTCAATGCAAATGGTTCGGTATCCAGCATATTTGATAAGGAGCTTGGCAGAGAGCTAGTAGATACATCTGCAAAGTATGGCGTTAATCAATATTTATATGTAACCGGGCTTGGAGCAGATGCGGTTGATTCTGCAAACATAAAAGGCATAAAAGCAGAATATTATAGATATAGTTCATCAGAGGAAATACAAGTTACTGCATCAGCTTTAAATACGCCTTCAATAAAAACCACCATCAGGATTTATGATAAGATCAAACGGATAGATTTTCTTAATGAAATTGTTAAGGATTCTACTTATAATAAAGAAGCTGGATACTTTGCTTTTCCTTTTGCTGTAAATAAACCTACATACACGCTGAGCTATCCAAATGGAAGCGTATCGCCTAATACAGATATGCTTCCCGGCGGATGTATGTCTTGGTATGCTGTGCAGGATTATGCATCACTATACAATGATGATTATGCAATAACATGGTCTGCAATAGATAGTCCGCTTATAACAATTGGCGATATAAACAGGGAAACATTTGCATCACCATTACCGATTGATAACGGACATCTTTATGCGTATGTATTTAATAACTACTGGTTTACTAATTACAAGGCAGCACAAAGTGGAAAGCTGCTATTCCGTTTTGCTGTTACCAGCGCAAAGAAATACGATCCCATACAGGCTTACAGATTTGGCAAATCGTTTAGGGCGCCGATGTTAGCCGTTAATGGCAATTCGTTGGAAGACAGCAAGATGAATGAATTTGAATCTGGTTTCTCAGTTAAGCCAGATGGAGTGATAATACAATCTATCAAGAAAACTGAGGATGGAGATGGATTGTTAATCCGTTTGATGAGTGTGAGTAATAAACTGGAACAGGCTGTGATTGCTTTGCCCAAAGGCATCAAAAAAGTTTGGTTAAGCAGCGGGGTAGAGGACAAAAAACTCCAAATAGCCATTATAGACAGCAAAGTTGAGATAGATATGGCGCCAAGAGGGATAGCAGCTATTATTGTTGAATGATGCAGGGAGTGATTATTGGTTTATATACTCCTATTCTGTTAAAATAAACTATATACTAAATCCAGAGGAATAATAATGAAAGAATACATAATAACGGTTATGGCTAAAGACAGGGTAGGGATTGTAAGAGATGTTAGCACAGGATTATCAGAAATCAATGGCAATCTTACAAATGTCAGTCAGACTGTTATGAGTGGTTATTTCACCTTAATACTTTCGGTAGAGATGCCGGATGAGCGCACTCAGCTTGAAATCAGGCAGTCAATTGAACGTCAGGGGAGTATAGGTGAATTTGAAGTCAATGTTCGACCTTTTGAGAAAACAGAAGAGGATGATACCAGAGCATCGCAGAGATTTAATCTTACGCTTCGAGGTGTAAATCAAGGCGGGGTAATAAGCCGGGTAACGAAATATCTGGCAGAAAAAAGTATCAATATCGATGATTTTTATGCTTATGCTTTCAATGGAAAATTTGTGATGATTGTTCAAGTATCTATACCAAACGATATAGATATAGATAAAATCCAAAGCGAATTAGCACAGGTTGGCAGAGAGTTTGGAATGACAGTTCATTTGCAGCATGAAAACATATTTCGCGCAATAAGTGAAGTGCGTCCGTTTATGGATTTGAATCGTTGATGGATGAGCAAAGGATGAATAATGGAAAGAAATGAAACACTGCAGATAATTGATATGATCCAGGATGAGCATCTGGATGTGCGGGCTGTTAATATGGGAATTGATCTGTTTGATTGTGCGGACCGCAATATAGATGCAGCCTGCAAGTTAATGAAAGAGAAAATTGTTAGTAATGCAGCTCCGTTGATACAAATATGCAATTCTATATCACGAAGATATGGTATTCCCATTGTAAACAAGCGTGTCTCAGTGAGTCCAATCGCAGATGTAATGGCAGGTCATAATATTGATTCGCTTCTTCAAGCAGCACACACTTTGGATGAAGCAGCCGAAGAAGCAGGGATTGATATAATAGGCGGATATTCCGCCATGACGCAAAAAGGAATGTCTGCAGCTGATCGGATGCTGATAAAAAGTCTCCCAATGGTTCTATCTCAGACCAACAGGCTGTGTTCATCCATAAATGCTGCAAGCACCAAAGCAGGAATAAATGTAGAAACGCTTATACTTATGGGACAAATACTTCTTGATACAGCTGACAAAACAGCTGACGCAGATGGATTTGGATGCTGTAAGCTCAGCATCTTTGCGAATATTCCAGAAGATAATCCGTTTATGGCAGGCGCATATAAAGGAATAGGTGAACCGGAGACGGTTATTAACATAGGAGTAAGCGGACCGGGTGTAGTTAAGAGAGCCATTGAACGATTAAAACAAAATCACCCTGACTGCACACTGGGTGACATGGCTGAGTTGATAAAAAGCACGGCGTTCAGAGTTACTCGCTGCGGAGAGCTTATCGGCCGTGAGGTGGCAAAAGCTATGAACGCCGAATTCGGAATAGTGGATCTTTCACTTGCGCCAACCCCTGCTGTAGGAGACAGCGTAGGCGAAATATTTGAAGCTATGGGTATTGCCAAGGTAGGCGGACCAGGTACCACAGCGGCTCTTGCCATGCTTAATGATGCGGTTAAAAAAGGCGGGGCATTTGCATCATCATCGGTGGGAGGGTTATCCGGCGCTTTTATTCCGGTAGCTGAGGATTCTGCTCTTGCACATGCTGTAGAAAACGGCTATCTGAGCCTTGATAAGCTTGAAGCCATGACCAGCGTTTGTTCGGTGGGATTGGATATGATAGCGCTTCCCGGAGATACATCGGCGGAAACATTATCCGCCATAGCAATGGATGAGCTTGCAATAGGTGTAATTAATCGCAAAACAACATCTGTGAGGCTGATACCGGTTCCGGGCAAAAAAGCAGGAGACAGGGCTGTGTTTGGCGGATTGTTTGGCGAAAGTCCAATAATGTCTATACAGAAAGGTGCTTCAGACATGTTTGTAAACATGGGCGGAAGAATACCCGCTCCTTTGACAAGCTTGAATAATTAGAGAGGAGAATAATTAAAAAGAATTAATTATTTTATATAATTATTAATTGATTGATGAAGACTACGCATAAAATAATATTTGGTGATAGCAGAAATATGTCTGAAGTTGAAGATGAATCAATTCATCTGATTGTTACTTCTCCACCATACTGGCAATTAAAAGATTATGGTTCAGATAACCAGATTGGATTTAACGATACATATGAAGATTATATCAACAATTTAAATTTGGTTTGGAGTGAGTGTTATCGTGTATTGCACAAAGGATGTAGATTGTGTGTAAATATTGGTGATCAGTTTGCCCGCGCAGTAAGCTATGGCAGATATAAAGTAATTCCTATAAGAGAAGAAATAATAAAATTCTGCGAAATTATAGGATTTGATTATATGGGAGCCATAATATGGCAAAAAGTAACTACAACAAATACTTCCGGCGGTGGAGTGCAAATGGGATCTTACCCTTATCCAAGAAATGGGATTATTAAAATAGATTATGAATTTATACTGATTTTTAAGAAACTTGGCGACTCTCCAAAACCTTCTAAAGAACAAAAAGAGAAATCGAAAATGACACCAGACGAATGGAATAAGTATTTTGCAGGGCATTGGAATTTTGCGGGGGCAAAACAAGATAAACACATTGCAATGTTTCCGGAAGAATTACCAAGTCGTTTAATAAAGATGTTTTCGTTTGTAGGAGAAAATATACTTGACCCATTTGCTGGAAGTGGAACTACTGCTCTCGCCTCCAAAAATCTCTATAGAAATTCTATCGGATATGAGATAAACTCTGAATATGCGGATATCATAAAAGAAAAGATAGGAGTTGCTCAGCGAGACCTAAATGACACCGAGTATGAGTTCATAACACAAAATCCACTTGATATTAATTTTGAAGATAAAATATCTAAATTACCATATATTTTCAGTGATCCGCATTCATTTAATAACAAGATAAATCTAAAGAAAACTACTTACGGTCGCCCAGTCGACCCGCCTCTCCAAGGCGAGTCGTTAGCCGAGGCGACCATGGCGGGATCAAAAATAGACAGCAATAATATTGCAAGAGAAGAATACCTTACTGTTAAAGAAATAATTAGCCCAGAATGTATTAAACTTAATAACAATATTACAATCAGACTTGTTGGCGTGAAAGAGAATTCTGCAACCAGTGAGATGGCAAAATCCTTTTTAAGAGATAAAACTAAAGGGAAAAAGGTGTTCTTAAAATATGACAAAGATATTGATAATAATTTGTTTTGCTATTTATATTTAGAAAACAAAACATTTATTAATGCTCACCTGATAAAAAGCGGATTAGTTTTAGTTGATGAAAGTATTAATTATAAGTATAAAGATAAATTTAAAATTTTATATCAAACTAAGAAAAATATATAACAATTGACTAAGAGGAAATTTGTATGCCTAAAGAATGGATTTTAAATAGTGCTGTAAATCGGTTTCAGTTTAATTTCAAAAAAAATGTTGGCAGCACTTCTGAATCAATTAGAAAATGTTCACCCAATAATATAGAGGAGTGGCAAAACTACTACTTCGAAAATGTTCGTTCAAAAGAGCATATTGAAGAATTAGGGAGAAAACTATATATAAAAATCACAGAAATTATTCAGTTTGAAGTTGATCAAATAACAGAGCAAGATTGTATAGATTATTTACTTAAACTTGTTATTGACCGCACATTTGATGGATATATGACTGAAATTAAAACAATCTATGAACAACTAAAAGACGTTTTTCATTTACCAATAAATGCAGCCCCAGATGAATGGGATAGATTATATAATGTTGACTTTTATATACAGGTTGGCAAGAAATATATAGGCATCCAAATAAAACCTGTTAATAACAGCATACAATTAGCGCAAATACACAAAGAGTATAATTTACAGAAGTCTACTCATAAGAAATTTTATGATAAATATGGTGGAAATGTATATTATATATTTTCTGAAAAAAAAGATAATAAAAAAGTAATCAAAAACCCAGAAGTTATAGATGAAATTAAATTAGAAATAAAAAGAATAGAAAGTATCTGTTAGATAATTATTTAATTTATTATTTCAATATTATTTGCTTTAATTTAAGTAAAAGCTTATTGATTTAGATGGTATAAACATGCATGGGCGGAAGAATACCCGCTCCTTTGAAAAGCTTGAATAATTAGCAAATTCATTGTGGAAAAACAAAAATTGCTGATAGGTCGGCAGGGGGAATTGCAAATCTTTATCAAGCAAAAAATCAGTGAAAGGGAGAATAAGGATAACGGATAAAATATTAGATGTATTAAATGAAGAGTTGAATGAAATCAATGTTAAATATCTGATTTATTAATAATATTTAAGGAGAGTCAAAATGTTATCTACTTTGGATCTAAACGGAACATGGAAAGTGCGTTGGTTTGACGGACAGCACGGGCAGCCGGAAACATATCTGGGTGAAAACGCAGATGAACGAACATTCATCCCTGCAGAAGTTCCAGGTGAACTGCATATGGATCTTGAACGGGCAGGCTTGATTGGTGATTGCAACATTGGAATGAATGCACAGGCTGCCAGATGGGTTGAAGAGCAGGTTTGGCTTTACAGAACAAAGTTTGATGCACCTGCAGAATCATTGGAAAGCAGTGCATGGCTTGTATTTGAAGGACTTGATCTTTATGCCAGAATCTTTTTGAACGGCGAAGAAATAGGAAGCCATAACAATTTTTTTACACCATGCAGAATTAATGTTACAGGCAAGCTGCGAGAAGGCGAAAATTATATATGCGTTTGCATTGAAGCTGGTATGCTGGCTGCAGCCGATAAACCATCGGCGCCATATTGTCCAGGAATATCTGATAAACTGTATAAGCGGTCTTGGCTTAGAAAACCGCAGTCTTCTTTTTCATGGGACTGGAGTCCGCATTTGGTGAATGTAGGTATCTGGCGTCCGGTTCGACTGGAATGGACTAAAACAGCGCGAATAGACGCTGTTACTATTTATCCTGATTTGGCTGATGACCATAAGTCGGCAAAGATTAATGCCAAAGTCTTTGTTGAAAATACGAAAAAAGAACCTGTAAAAGCAGTGATAAAGCTTAAGGTTCCGGAAGCCGATGCAGTTATAGAAAAAGAAGTTGAGCTTCCTTCCGGTATTTCAAAACATGAAATATTTGTGGATATTGCAGATCCAAAGCTCTGGTGGCCTCGCCCGCACGGTGAGCAGCCATTATACACCGTTAAGGTCAAACTGCTTATAAACGGAGAAATTGAAGATAAAAAAACCAGTAGAACAGGCATAAGAAGTATCAGAATCAATCAGGATCCTCATCCCGAAACAGGTGAATATTTCATTCTGGAAGTGAATGGCGTGCCTATTTTTGCTAAGGGCGGCAACTGGGTGCATCCGGATATCATATTTGCTAAAACTACACCGGAACGATATCGCAAGCTTGTGGAATTGGCAGTAGATGCAAACTTCAATGCACTCCGAATTTGGGGCGGTGCAATGTATACCGATCATGCCTTTTTAGAAGCCTGCGATGAGTTAGGGGTAATGGTGTGGCACGATTTTATATTTGCATGCGCCAAGTATCCCGGTGATGATGGCGATTTCAATCAATTAGTGCGGGACGAAGTTACGCATGTGGTCAGGGATTTATCTCCACATCCAAGTCTGGTAGTGTGGTGCGGCAATAACGAGCTGGAATGGGTGTATCCTTATTGGGATTATCAGAAAAACCATCCGCTGCCCGACCATGCTTTATTCCATTTCTACTTCCCGCGAATAGTGGCAGAAGAAGACCCGTCTCGACCATATTGGCCAAGCTCGCCATATTCTACAAATCACAGAGATCCAAACGATCGTACAACCGGTGATCAGCATCCATGGAATGTTAGTCTGCAGGGTGAAGGACCTAACTTCTGGCATTATCGTGGTGATGTAAGCAGATTTCCTAATGAGGGCGGAGTTCTTGGCGCTACATCGCCTGCCACTCTGCGGCAGTTCATCCCAGAAAATGAGATGTATCTCCTGTCGCCAACATGGGAGTTTCATGATAATGCATGCAACTATGCGGTAGATAAACTGTGTTATGACATAGTAAGACACTGGACAGGCTTGAATCCTGATGAGATGAATTTTGATGACTATATATTCTACAGCGGGTTATTGCAGGGAGAAGGACTTCAGGAATATGCCAATAATTTCCGCAGAAGGATGTTTAGTTCATCATCAGCAATTTTCTGGATGTATAACGATACATGGCCTGCATCGCATGGATGGACTATTGTTGACTACTATCTGCGCAGAAAAATGGCGTATCATCCAGTTCGAAGAGCGTTCCAGCCGATACAGATTATTCCGGCTATTGACGGCGATGCAGTTAGAATATTCGGTATAAATGACACGTTGGAAGATTGTAGTGTAAAGGCACGCTATGGTGTTTTTATGTTAGCCGGTGAATTGCCGATTGACAAAGAGAAGGAAATAACTCTTAAGGCTAATTCTGCGACAGTGATTGATGAAATCAAGCTGGCGGATTGGAATCAGCTGGGTGTTGATGCATCAGGTGTTTTCGGTGTTTTATACAAAGATGGCGCTCCTATTGCTCAAAACAGATTGTTCACTACACTATTCAAGGATTTGAAATGGTCTAAACCTAATATTAGTATAGAACGGAAAGGTTCTAAGGTTGTATTCACATCACCAACGTTTGTATGGGGAGTGTGTTTGGATATAGATGGAGAAGCGTCTATATCTGATGATTTCTTTGATATACTTCCTGGTATCGGTTATGAAATAGATTGGCCAGAAGACAAACCTGTTCCCGTTGTTCAAAGGATTGGTTCGCTTATCTAACTTATAAACATCCGGTGGTAACATAAACTGCCGGATGTTATTTTTTTTCAGGGGTAGTTAAATGAAAATTTATCATATTTGTATGATAATAATTTTGTGTTCAACCGAATTATGTGCAAAAGTTGAGGATAAAATGGAATATATAGAAAATGATGCAATAAAAGTTGGTGTTAATCTCTCTGCAGGCGGAGCGATTACCTATGTATCACAAATTAATGGCAGAAATATGATAAATAGTTATGACTGGGGACGTCAGATACAGCAATCCTATTACTCTGGTCCAGATAATTATACAAGGGAAGGCAAAGAAAAGAGTGAGGATTGGAGTATGTTTCCCTGGAATCCTATTCAGGCAGGTGATTGCTATGGAAACGGCGCTAAAGTGTTGGATCTTAAAAAGACTGATGAATCCTTATATATTAAAACACTGCCAATGCTTTGGCCGATGAAAGATGATCCAGGCGAATGCTATTTTGAAACGTGGATTAAACTAAAAGACAACACATTCAGTTATAGAGCTAAACTTACAAACAATCGGTCAGATAAAACTCTGTATCATGCGTTTGCGCAGGAAATTCCTGCCATATATACAAACGGTATATGGCATAATTTGTATACATATACTGGCAGCAAGCCATATACTGATGACAGTGTAACGGATGTTTTTGCTGATTCTATAGAAATGTGGTCGTGGCTCAATTTTATCTCCACTGAAAATTGGATAGCATTAGTTGATGATAAAGGAATTGGAATAGGAGTAGTTATTCCATCAACAATGCATGTTCTTGGCGGATTTGCCGGTGAACGCGGGCAAGGCGGTGAAAAAGATGGTCCCACAGGGTATATATCGCCGTTAAGGACGGATATCCTAGACCATGATATAAAATATGAATACAAGTGCACATTTGTTGTAGGCAGTGTTGATGAAATAAGAAAAGTTGCAAAGAAGAGTGCAAGTAAAAAGCTTCCATCATGGAATTTTAGAAAAGACAGGCAGAATTGGTATTATGAAAACGGTGCGGATACCGGCTGGCCTATTAAAAATGGCTTGCATATAAAGCCGTATGAGAATAATACAATTCGAGTAATAAGTCCTATAAGCTATTGGAAAGCCGAATCTGCGCCAATAATAGCCGTTAAAGCTGCTGTAAGCAAAGATTTGGATTTAGATGTAATCCTTCGATGGAGAGGTATGACCCCTAAGCCAATTTTGACTAATAAGGAATGGGGTGAGTGGTCTGGAGCATGGTGGACTTCGGAACGATCAAGCAGCTTCAAAATTACAGGTTATGGTGAACCGCATTGGTATTATATTGATGCATCGAAAAGCGAATTGTATAAAGATGAAATAACAGGCATAGCATTTGATATTCCATATTTCCAAGAAAGCAAAGAATTCATAATCTACGAAGTGAAATTGATGGAATCGATGGGCAAATCCCAATGACATGATAGGATTAAGCTAATGGATAATTTTGCAGTATCGGAAATAGTTGGATTTGATCCCGTAAAGATTATGGTATGTCGTATGCAGGGAAAAAGTGAAAATCATCAAATATCAGGATTGTGGATGGGAGAGAATGGATATATTCTCTAAGTGAATATATCTGCTGCATTTGGAAGTAAATTTATGGTGTTTCGTTCATTTAACCGGCGATTGATAGGATTATTGTTTCTGCTTTTAGCATTAGCAATACAGAACACTGTGTATTGCTCGAAGATTGCTGATTCCAAGCCGTTGTATGGAAAATACAAGAGAAGCTTTCAGCAGCGGCTTAATCAAATAACTCGCAGCGGCGGTATTAGTGTTGTCGCTATTGACCCGCGCAATGGAAGTATTATCGGCATAGCAAATAAAAAAATGGCATACAAAACTGCCTATCCCCCTGGATCAATCATAAAGCTTATAACCGCATATGCCGGATTAAAAGCTGGAAAGGTTGATTTCAATAAAACGGTGAAATGTAGAAATGCATACCGGGTTGAAGGGGTAAAGCTTATATGCTCTCTTGCCGGCGGTCATGGGAAAGTAGGATTGGAAAAAGCCATTGCACAATCCTGCAATGTTTATTTCTATCAGCTGGCAAAGGCAATAGGCGAGCAAAGAATGCTTGGTGCGTTTCACGATTTTGGTTTAGGAAGCAAAACGGGTGCATTTAGAGATGAAGCAGCAGGAAATGTTCCAACTCGAATTCCGGATGCCGTTTCTCTTGTGCGTTCCGGTATAGGTGAAGTTAATGGTTTGAGAGTAACTCCATTGCAGATGGCGGTATTTGCAGGGGCGATAGCAAACGGCGGGACCCTATATAAGTCGTTTGAGGAGGGCATAGGCAAAGCGTCAATTATAAAGAGAGCTAAGGCAGATGTTAAAATCTACAATATCCTTCGCAAATCTATGAGAGCTGCGGTATTGCAGGGAACTGCAAAAAAAGCAGCGGTGAATGGATTAAGTGTTTGTGGAAAGACGGGGTCGCCGTCAATAGAGAACGAACCGAAATACAGGCACGGATGGTTTATTGGATTTGCACCATATGCAAATCCAGAAATAGCAGTTGCGGTATTTACCGAATACGGTCACGGCGGAACTGATGCAGCGCCTGTGGCTGGAAAAGTTTTTAGTTTATGGAAGCAGCTAAAAGCAGAGCAGGCAAGAGAGTAACCTGCTATTCATCTTCGTCATCATCCATATCGTCAAGGGCATTTGGTGAGTAGCTGAATGAGCTTATCTCTTCTCCGCGGAATATTGTTACAAGCATATCTTCGCGCTCAAAGCTTGGCAGATAGGATGAAATGATATCGTCATCAATCTGTGAAAGCAGCTCTTCTTCCTCAGTGATTGAGAGATCGACTTCAATCATCATCGTAACATGGATAATGAAATGCGCAAAATGCAAATGCAGCTGACCTA
>JAPXND010000006.1:290-9610 GCA_033808695.1 Armatimonadota bacterium | reverse complement strand
CCTATGCGTTTATCACCTTCCCAAATCATATAAATTTCGGATGAAACAGTACGTACTAATCTTGATAAACTAAATCTATCTGTCAATGCAGCCTCCTTGTCATTTCATTGCTTGATGCGGTGTTCTATTTTTCAATATCCAGCATAACGGCGAATTCACCGCAGTTGGGGAACTTCACACAGTTTATACATTCAGTCCATACTTTCTGCGGCAGCTGTGATTTATCTATATCGTAGAAACCAAGCTTCTTGAAAAACTCAGGGCGATAGGTAAGGGCGAATACCCTGTATATGCCAAGCTCGCGGGATTCATTTATACAGGTTTCTACCAGTGCACGTCCATATCCTTTTTTCTGATATGGCTTATCTACTACAAGCCCTTTTACTTCAGCAAGGTCACTCCAGCATATATGAAGCGCGCATGTTCCTATGATAGTTCCATCGATTTCCACAACAATGAAATCACGGATATTCTCGTAAAGCTGATTAAGTGAGCGCGGCAATAATTCGCCCTTATCAGCGTATTTATTGATAAGAACCTGCATATTAGTTACATCGTTTACATTTGCTTTTCTTATGTTCAACTTGGTTTCCTTAGAGTGTTAATGGCAAGCGTATAAATAATTCGCTTAAACAGTATATCAGTTTAGCTTTTCTGATGCAATAATTCGTTGAAGACAGCAGCAATGATATACATAGAAAAATCTAATTAGGCTTATAATTTCTCTACTGAGATGTTGTCGTTGGTATAGATGCAGATTGAAGAAGCGATTTTAAGTGATTCTTCAGCGATTTTTTCAACGGGCATATCTGTGTTCTTCAGCATTGCTTTTGCTGCTGCCAGCGCATATCCTCCGCCTGAACCTATTGCCGCTATATCATCATCGGGTTCAATGACTTCGCCATTGCCGGATAGTACCAGGAGGTGTTCACGATTTGCAACTATCATCAAAGCTTCAAGCCTTCTCAATACTCTGTCGGTTCTCCATTCCTTGGCAAACTCACGAACAGCACGAAGTATGTTGCCATGTGATTCCTCTAATCGTGATTCAAATTTGTCGGATAAAGTGTATGCATCAGCTACCGAACCAGCGAATCCGGATAGTATGTTTCCGTTATACATTTTCCTAATTTTTTTTGCGCCGTTTTTCATTACCTGGTTTTGCATAGTTACCTGTCCGTCACCGGCAATAGCTACCTCGCCATTGCGTTTTACAGCTATTATAGTTGTTGCATGGAATTCCATTGTTACTCCTCTTTTGCTCTTGGATGCGCACTGTCATACACCTGCTTTAACCGTTCCTGTGTAACGTGAGCATATATCTGGGTTGTTGATATACTTGAGTGCCCCAGCAATTCTTGTATTGACCGTAAATCTGCACCGTTTTCCAGCATATGTGTGGCAAATGTGTGCCTTAACACATGCGGACTTATTTTCATTTCATCAGTTACTGCCATGAAGTATTGATCAATAATGCGTCTTACACTTCTTGCACTAAGCCGTTTGCCCAGGGTGTTCAGGAATACTGCCTGTTCAAGATTCCCCATCATTTTTGGTTGAAGCTTGATTCTGCCATAAGATAAATATCTTGCAAGAGTTTCCTGAGCTGCTCCGCCAATGAGCACTATCCGTTCTTTAGAACCTTTGCCCATAATGCGTATTTCGCCTGCTTTTATGTCCAGGTCATTAAGATTAATTCCCACCAGCTCACTTACACGAATGCCGGAAGCATATAGTGTTTCCATCATTGCGGCATCTCTCATGCCTGCAGCAGTATTTGGGTCCGGTTGCTGCAGAAGCTGATCAATTTGCGGCGGGCGGAGAAATTTCGGCAGCTTTTTATCCTGCTTGTAGGTTGAAAGACTTATTGTTGGATCAAGATCAAAAAGCCCTTTTTTCAGCATATATCTAAAGAATCCTCTCAATGATGAAAGTCGTCTTGCTATAGATGCTTTACCCGCTTTATCTTTTTGCATGCTTGCCAAAAAACGCCGAAGTATTTTAACATCAATATCAGCAGGAACTGTAGAGAGCTCTTCTTTATTCAGGAAAGCAATAAACTTTTCTATATCCGAGGAGTATCCCCTTGCTGTATGTTCCGAAACATTCTTAACAGCCTTGATATATTCAATATAGCTGCACAATTCCTGCTGCATATTACTCAATCTTTCATCTATCAGGATATTTGATTTCCTGGAATGTGTTGGTTGCATCTGATTCTTTAGCTTTAAGGCACATCAAAACGCTTGTTAATCCGGCGCTTAATGGAGCTGCGGATATATGGTCTTCACCCTTCATTATCCGCACAAAACTATCTATCAGATGCAAATCCCCGCCTCCATGGGTGGCAGCGCCGGGATCGCATTTATAAGTTTCTGTTCTTTGTTTATGATGCATAAAGACTTTTACTTCATCGGTATACCAGTCAAATTCAACAGTGCCTTTGTATCCCAGAAGAGATGCACCTCTTCTTCCCGCTTTAAAGCGGGCATAGAAGTTTTGGGTGTAGTTAACATGCATTCCGCTTTCATATCTCACAATGGCGCTGCCGGAATCTTCATTCCCGGTATCTTCTGCAAATCCGCACATAAGCCCATTTTTGCGCACATGGTCTACTATCTGTTTTGTGTAGAATTCATGCCATGGACTCTCAAGACATTCTTTCCACTCGGTGCAGTCATCGCATTTCAATCCTGCGGGATGACTGCCTTTGTATATCTGCTTGGATGTCATTGCACAAATGGTTACAGGTTTTACATTAAGCAGACTGTTGATATAGTCAAAATCGTGTGTTGCTTTCTGTAAAAACAATCCCTGTGTTTCATTTTCATCTCTATACCAGTTTTGGAAATATACGGCACCATAGGGGACATTGTTCCATGCCTGCACCTGTTCTACAGTGCCAATCTGACCGGAATCGATTATCTCTTTTGCGAGTTTTACCAACGGAGTTACACGCAGCGGAAATGAAACAACTGTCTGCGCTGTAGTCCTTTCTCCTGCATCACGAAGCGCCATAAGGTCGTTCATGTTGGTTGCAACAGGTTTTTCTAAGAACAATGGTATGTTCCGATTTAAAACCTTCACCCCCATTTTTGCATGAAGAGAACATCGTGTACCTATCATTACGCCATTAAGCTGCTCTTTATCAAGCATTTCATCTGCATCTGTATAGAATTTTATTGATTGAACGTCTTTGCCTTGTGCTTTAAGCTGCTTTTTAATCTCATCGTTACGAATATCAGTTATTGCAGTTATAATCGTTTCTTCACCAAGCTTTTGCATCAAGTCAATCATACCCTGAATACGTCCGCCGAACCCAATTACTCCTATTTTCAACATTGATATTACTCCATTATTAAGTCAATTTATCTGCCAAGAATAGCATCCATTGCTCTTGATGTATTATCAATCAAAACTTCTGGATAGTGCTTGTAAATAGGAATCATTTCTGCAGTTAGATAACCGTCATAATTAATTTCTTTCAGTGCACTTATAACCTCTGGCCAGTTTACATCACCGGAAAGCAGATCTACGAATCCATCGCCGGTGCCTACTCCGCGTCGGAAGTCTTTTAGGTGAACGCGTTTAATTCGTTTGCCAAGCATTCTTATCCATTGTTCCGGATATCCTGTAAGCATGCAGTTTCCTACATCAAAATAGCTGCCGATATAATCACTGTTGAACTGGTCGATAAATGATATCAGCTCTGCAGGTCCTACAAGGAACTTATTCCATACATTTTCTATTCCAACTGCTACTTTTAACGATTCAGCAAGATGAACAAGTGAGCCTACAGCATCGGTTGCGCGCTGCCACACATCATTATAGCTTACTGTTTCTGATGTTGGATCGAAGAATACATCAACCGAACCGGGTATAAGAAGAACAGCTCCGGCTTCCAGCCATGCTGCTGTCTGGATTTCTTTTTCTGCAATTTTCAACGCTTCGGCTCTAATCTGAGGATCGCTTGCAGTGAGCGATTTGCCCCAAAACAGACCTGTTGCAACAGATGATATTTTTATATCGGCATCATTTGCTGCCTTCACAATAGTTTTTGCCTGAGCTTCTGTGATGTTTAAGCTTACATCGCCTGTATCAGAAAGGCAGAGCTCTATCGATTCGAAACCGGCTTTTTTTGCTTCTACAAATGCTTCTACAACCGGTTTTGTTCCTTCAGACCCGCCTGGAAATGACCAATAACTTATTCCTTTTATCATTTGCAAATACCCCTTTTTATGTTATAAATCTATCTGCCTGCCAGTTTGAACAGATTCTCTGGCAGCTATACATATCTTAACAGCTTCACGTGCATCTTCCGGTGTTACAATAGTTGGGTGTTTACCTGCTTTGATACAACTGATATAATACTTGATTTCGTTATAGTATCCACCCAGACTGTCGACATTTCCTGATGTTTCGGTAGATTCACCTACTTCAGGCTCTGGAAGTTCAGGTGCGTATGATTCGCCTTCCATTGGATAGACAACAAGACTTGGTGAAGCAGTGGTATCAAGCTTGATGGTGGCTTTTTCACATGCTATAGTGAGTGACATTGTGAACGGATAATCCGGCGCCATTGTCAAAGCGGCTTCAATGTAGCTGTTTGCTCCATCCTTATGACCCCATCCTAATGCCATAACTTGATCTACTCCGCCGCCTTTGCCCAAAGTGCCGCGTGCATCAATTGTTTTGGGCGAACCTAACAGGTATGCAACATAGTCCTGATCATGAATGTGAAGGTCTAATATTGCTCCGCCGCTCTTGTTTGGATCATAAAGCCATCCCTGCCATGCCCAATCTCCAGGTGCACTCAGTCTTTTTGCACTTGCCCAAAGGATTTTGCCATATTTGTTTGAATCGATTATTTCTTTAACTACCTGGTATTCCGGCCAAAATCTTATTACCTGACCAATCATCAGTTTTACACCGGCATTATTGACTGCATTTATCATTCTATCGCAGGATTCAACAGAGATTGACATCGGCTTTTCGCACATTATATCTTTTTTTGCTTTGGCAGCTGCTATTACACCCTCTTCATGCAGATATGTTGGAGTGCAGATATCAACAATGTCAACATCAACAGATGCAAGCATTTCATCAATGCTTGAGAACACCTCACATCCTAATTTTGATTTTGCTTCATTGCGCTTATCTTGCTCTACATCTACAACTGCTGCTATCTGCGCTTCTCCGCTTGCAATGTAGCATTGAGCATGCATATGTCCCATAAATCCGTAACCTACTAATCCAACTTTCAACATATTACAATCCTTTCATGATAGAGATAATAAACATCTCTTTTTTGAGACTAACAACTAACAATTATAAACTACATTTAATAACAAGTATATACACTATAAATTATAACGTCAACTCAATTTGGAAACAAATTCATCTATTGCCAATAAAGCGGATTCTGCCAATGCAAGCTGTCTTTCTTTTTTTGCCTTAATCTTTGTTTCAGGTTTAGGAAGAATGCCAAAATTAGCATTCATAGGCTGAAAGCTATCTGTTTGGGGTGATGAGACATAGTGCGCAAGTGAACCCATCATACTATGAACAGGTGGAGCAACAGGGTCTTTTCCCTGAATAATGCGT
Source organism: Armatimonadota bacterium (assembly GCA_033808695.1). Classification (GTDB taxonomy): domain Bacteria; phylum Armatimonadota; class UBA5829; order DTJY01; family DTJY01; genus JAPXND01. The sequence goes on along the minus strand of JAPXND010000006.1, from coordinate 4,006 downwards.
GATGCATTTATTCCTGCAAGCATCCCCATTGCCGCAGATTCAACATACCCCTCTACTCCAGTTATCTGTCCAGCGAAAAAAATATTAGGCTGTTCTCTTAATTGAAGTGTTGGAAGCAGCAGGTTTGGTGAATTAATATAAGTGTTTCTGTGCATAACACCGTAACGGATGAACTCAGCTTTTTCCAATCCGGGTATCATTCTGAATACACGTGCCTGTTCACTCCATTTCAGTCTGGTTTGAAAACCAACCAATCCCCATAAAGTGCTTTCTGTGTTTTCTTGTCTCAACTGAACTGCTGCATAAGGCCATCTGCCGGTTTTAGGATCATCCAATCCTGCAGGTTTCATAGGTCCAAATGTGAGAGTCTTCCTTCCGCGCGCTGCCATTTCTTCTATTGGCATACATCCCTCAAATAGCTTAACATCCTCAAAGTTTGCAAGAGGAACCTTTTCGGCATCTATCAGCGCATTGTAAAATGCATCATATTCATCCTTATTCATTGGGCAATTGAGATATGCAGCCTCGCCTTTTCCCCATCGAGATGCTTTAAACACCTTGGTGTAATCAATAGAGTCTGCAGTGATTGTGGGAGCAACTGCATCGTAGAAGTACATAGATTCGGCGCCTGTGAGCTTTTTTATCTCTGAAGCAAGTGAATCTGAAGTAAGAGGTCCGGATGCTATTATAACTATTCCGTCATCTGGAATATGTGTCATCTCCTCCCTAATGATTTCAACATTCTTCAAACCCAATATGCGTGATGTTACCATCTCAGCAAATTTATCTCTATCTACTGCCAGCGCTTCTCCTGCAGGCACGCGGACAGCATCAGCGCAGGCGATAGTTACAGAATTGAGCCGTCTCATCTCTTCCTTTAGGAGTCCGCATGCATTTGTTAGAAGGTTCGACTTAAGTGAATTGCTGCAAACGAGTTCTGCCAGATAATCTGTATTATGTGCAGGTGATGATACTGTAGGACGCATTTCATACAAAAGTATATTGGTGTTGGATTGGGCTGCATGCCAGGCTGCTTCTGCCCCTGCTAATCCGCCGCCTATTATTATAATGTTGCTGCATTTACCCAAGTTCGTTTTCCCTGTGGAGATGCTGAGTTATTTCAACAGCACTTCAGACAGCGTGCGTTTTGGCACATGATGCACCTGCTGATCATCGCGGAAGTATTTCACGCTTCCGTCCGGACCTATATCTTCAATAACAACTTTCTCTTTCGGATATCCCAATGCGATTGTCAACATTATGTCATATCGTTCGGGCAGATTTAGTGTTTTGCGAAGCTCTTTTCTATTAATTGCACCTATCATGCAGCCTCCAAGTCCCTTTTCAACTGCACCTAACAATATAGTTTGAGCAGCTATTCCATAATCGCATCCCACATCCTTTGAGATTTCCAAATCAGCCAGAATCATGATATAGCCGGATGGACGTTCACCTTCTTCAGGTCCATCCCAATCTGTATAATAGCCAGCCCAGCCCATTGATTTGAATATTTCTGCATTCATTTCAAGCTCACAGAACACCATATACTTAAGCGCTTGCATGTTTGCTGCTGATGGCGTGAGCCGTGCAAGGTTTACAAGGTATATAAGGGTATCTTTATCTATTGCTTTATTCTGATAAAAACGTCTGTAGCTGCGATTTGCTTTAACGAGATTTTCAAACATAATACACCTCCATGTTTTAGTATACCTTTCCCCATATTATTTCAAAATCCTTCATTATGTTGATAATAAATGCAGGAAATTGGAATATACTGCCTAATAAATAATTATATAAAAGGCTGCAGAACAGGAGCTGATAATGAAAGATATTAAGGCTGAAATTTTCATTTTCATTATTCTATTTAATCTAATGTTTTGTGTGAGTGTTTTGGCAAAAGGAGAGATTAGAATGAAACCAACATTACAAAGAGCTGAATATTCAAAATTAGAACTAGACGGTTTTATGGAAGACTATCTTGAAAATATTACAAAAAATTGGCTGATGACAGCGCCGGATGCAAATCCTGCAATGCTGCAAATATTTATAGATAGAGATAGAAAACCGTATAGAGGGCTGCTTCCTTGGTCTGGTGAGTTTGCAGGAAAATATCTCACTTCTGCGGTTCAGGTATATCGAGTTACGCGGGATGATGAGCTTAAGAAATACATTAATGATTTTGTAGAAGATCTTATAAAGTGTCAGGATCTGGAAGATGGATATATTGGACCATTTCCAAAGGACTCTCGACTTACCGGTAAAGCTCCTAATTGCGAATGGACCTGGGATGCATGGGGACATTATCACATAATGATGGGGCTTCTGCTTTGGAACGAAGAGACAGGGGACAAGGAGTCTCTTGAAGCAGTCAAAAGAATTGGCGATCTGTTCTATAACAAATTCTATCAAGCGGAACCGGGCAAACGATTGGTAGACACAGGTTCAACGGAAATGAATCTTGCGCCAATACATTCGCTGTGCATTTTGTATAGAAAAACTGGTGATGATAAGTATCTTGCTATGGCAAAACAAATTGCGGATGAGTTCGAAGTGAATGCAGATGGCAATCCGATGGCTGGGGATTACATATGTTTGGCTCTTGACGGCAAAGAATTCTTCCAGATGCCCAGACCTCGATGGGAGAGTCTGCATCCGATAATGGGAATTGCTGAATTATACTGGATAACCGGAGATGCCAAATATCGCAAGGCTTATGAGAACATCTGGTGGAGTATTGTAAAACTTGATAGACATAATAATGGAGGATTTACATCCGGCGAGCAGGCTCAGGGCAATCCATATCATCAGGGAGCTATAGAAACATGCTGCACTATTGCATGGATGGCATCAAGCGTGGAAATGTTAAAAATGACTGGTAATTCGATAGTGGCAGATGAGCTTGAACTTTCTACATTGAATTCTGTTATAGGACTCCATTCACCTACCGGCAGATGGGTAACATACAATACACCAATGGATGGTCTGCGAAAGGCAAGCGCTCATGATATAGTCTTTCAGGCGCAGGAAGGGTCACCGGAACTGAACTGCTGCAGTGTAAATGGCGCCAGAGGGTTTGGTATGATTAGCGATTGGGCATTGATGCATGATGATAGTGGAGTTGTTTTGAACTATTATGGCGAATCTAAGCTTGAAACAAAATTGAAATCCGGTAATACGCTGAAATTGAAGCAAAAGACCAAATATCCGCTGGATGGCAGCATAAAAATAGAAGTATCTGTTAAAAACAGAGAGGAATTCACAATTAAGCTTAGGATGCCATACTGGTCTGAGATGAATTCTGTAAGCGTCAACGGAGAAAAACTAAGTGGAATTCAACCCGGTACGTATCTTTCTGTTCGAAGAGAGTGGAAAACAGGCGATGTGATAGAGATTGGATTGGATATGTCTTTCCATTATTGGAAAGGCGAGAAGGAATGTGATGGAAAAACATCAATTTACAGAGGTCCGATATTGCTTGCCTATGACAGAAGATACAACAGTATGGACCCTGATGACATACCTTCACTTAATGCATCTGCCCTTTCTGGTAAATCGGTTGAATATAAAGGCAGACTGGCGCCTATATTGTTAATGGAGTTTACAAGTAAATCAGGAATCCCGCTGCGTTTGTGCGATTTTGGAAGCGCCGGGCAGACAGGAACGCCATATAAATCGTGGCTGACAGTGGAAAATACACCTGCTGGCAGCTTTTCAAA
>JAPXND010000006.1:0-280 GCA_033808695.1 Armatimonadota bacterium | reverse complement strand
CCTTTAAGATCAGCAAGATAAGGGGGCAGTGTGTTCAAACTTAAAGACTTTCCGGGAATAGCAGTTTGTTTTGTGATAGCAGTGATATCATATTTTCTCGGAAAACTGGCGCCAGTTATTGGCGGAGCTGTTTTCGGTATTACTATAGGAATGATTATTGCCGGCATTAGAAGACCGGTGATATTTGAATTTGGTATCAGATATACATCTAAAAAACTGCTACAGCTCTCCATCATATTGATTGGGTTTGAAATGAATCTGTATAGTGTTTTAAAAACAG
>JAPXND010000005.1:11249-40256 GCA_033808695.1 Armatimonadota bacterium | reverse complement strand
CATCAGATGAAAATCCAACTGTTATCTCCACCTGACTGCCACTGATAGTTGCGCCGTTTGGAGGTGCAATAATTCCTACCACTGATTGGTTTGTCTGACAGCTACCGGGTACGACCATCATTGCTATGGCTACACTTAAAATTACAATAACTGCCAGAAACTGCTTTGTTTTTATCATATATACATCCCCTGCCATTCGGATATGGGTTTTATAGAATATGACCGACGCATATTCTACTGAATCACTCTACCATATCGGTCGATTTTAGTCAAGCTTAAAATATATAAATACTAAAAAAGTTCAAGCTTCGCAATATGTAATAATCACTTTCCTGCTATAACTATTTTGTCATTAATGTCATCTACTATATGCTCTCCGGGATTAACAATCAAAAAGTCATCTGTATTCCAATTCCCTTTAAACAGCATATCTACAAGACGATTATCTCCGGCAATTTCTTCATATTTCCAGCCGTGGTCATTAGCAAATCTCTTTGTGAATTCCTTATAGCTTTCAATCTCTCCAATTCCACTATTGATAAACACGGCTCTGTTATAATTATTTAACCACAAACGTTCTTGTTCTATAAGATACTTGGCGTTATCTTCTCCATATTTCTCTAAATACTCTTTATATCTTATCTGCTCCTTAATATCTTTTAAGGCTTCCATCACTCCCTGACGCTCCTCACCTTCATTATGCTCAACCCAACCGCCGCTGAAATAGTATGTGCCAGGATAGTTTGTAAATTCATACTGATATTTTTCTCTTGAACCAAGCAGCAGTGTAATGCAGTCATGAGCTCTGGGAATTATAATTGGAATATCGCGTGATACCAGCCCCGCAGTCCCTCGGCTGCAAAGTCCATAGGATAGAATAATGTAGTTGTATTTATCTGATGGCACTTCATCTATAATTGCTTGGAGCTTTGCACGAAGCTTATCGGGTTCAACATGCAGGCTGAACTGCTGCATATCCAGAAACACTGAGTGCGGAGAATGCAGTAACGCCTTGCTGCATTCTCTGGCAAGCACCTCACAAGTAATAGCATATAGTCTCATTGCAAACCTCTATTAATTGTCGGTATTATTCCTATAATATTTTTTGGGTATCTCAGACAGATGATAAAATGATCCGGTAACACATATAAGATCGTCTTTTTCAGATATGGAAACCGCCTTTTCCACTGCATCGCCTGCTGATTTTACCACTAACACCTTGCTGCAATACTCAGCTGCTGTTTCAGCGATTTCTTCGGCGCTCGCTGACCGTTCGCTTCTTGATACAGTTGCTATAAACACATCCGCCTCTGGTGCAATAACCTCAACAACATTCTTTATTGAGTGCCCGGAGAGCATGCTAACTACAAATATCAGCCTTTTATATTTGAAATTCAGCTTTATTGAGTTAATCAGATGCAGCGCTCCATCCTGATTATGCGCACCATCAATAATAATCCGTGGATTTAAGCTTATCTGTTCAAATCGTCCTGGGATATAGGCTGACCCTATTCCGTCTCTCACTGCCGATTTTGGAATCTCATACCCCTGCTTTTGAAGTATCTCAATCGCACCTATTGATGCTGCAGCATTTATCCGCTGAAAATCACCCTTCAGGTCTATATAGAGTTCTTCATACACATCATATATACCTTCAACAGTAAATGTTGATTTTGGCTCTTCTGCATAATTAATTTTCTCTGCACCCTGGTCAACACATTGATCTGATGGATATCTTATTATCCTATACCTGCTCCCCCTGTTGATTTCCCTTACCTGATGTATCTCTGCATTCCGTTCATCAGCTATTTTTGCAAATACATCCAGCGCTTCCTTAACCGAAGTTGCAGTTACCAGATGCACATTCGGCTTGATTATGCCCGCTTTTTCAAAGGCAATCTCTCTTATTGTATTGCCAAGCCTGTCCATATGATCCATTGTGATATTGGTAATCACACTCACTAGCGGATTTATGACATTCGTTGCATCAAGACGTCCGCCCAAACCGACTTCCATCACTGCAATATCCACTTTTTGCTCAAGAAAATACAATAAAGCAAGTGCGGTCTTAACTTCAAATTCAGTTGGATGCAGAAGTTCCGTTCTGCCTATTTCCGCAGATACTTCCTTTATCCGTTCAGTTAACCTTACAAATGATTTCTTATCAATAAGAGAACCGTTCAGCTGTATCCTTTCCCTTATATCATACACATACGGCGAATAGTATGACCCTGCCTTGTATCCGGCGCTCTCAAGGATTTTTGATATCATCACGGTTACAGATCCTTTGCCATTTGTACCGCCTACATGCACAAACTTTAGTTTATCCTGCGGATTCCCAAGCATGCTGCAAAGAACCGTAAATCTTTCCAATCCTGGCTTCCAGCCAAACAGTGTAAGGTTCTGTATATAGTCTACCGCTGATTTAAAAGCCGTCTCTACATCCATCATATCTGCTTCACTAAATTAATCAGATAATTTATCCATTCTTTCCTGAAGCTTCATCTTTTTATCTGTAAGCTCCTGCACAATTCTTCGTTCTTTTTCAATAATATTCGCCGGAGCACGCGATATAAATTTCTCATTCTCAAGCTTTGACATGCTTCTGCTCAGCTCCTTGTCTACACCCTCAAGCTCAGCCTGCAGCCTTGATATTTCATGCTCGATATCAATAGCGCCGGACAACATTACATATATGTCCGCCGAACCTATATGAGCCGATAGATATTTCGTTTCACCGGTTATCTGAGTATCAGTTACAGTCAGATTTTTCAGTTTTGAAAGTGATTTTATTGCCTCTGAGCCGGCATTTATACACTCTCTGCATTCCTTGCTGGCTGGCAGCACAACACATTCAACTGTTTTGCCGGGCGCCACACCAATCTCAGCCCTCAAATTCCTTATTGCTCTGATAACATCCATTACAATACCCATGCTGTTTTCCGCAGCCTCATTTATTCTTTCCGGGGAAAAGTTTGGATAATCAGCAATCATAATACTCTCACCGGTATGAGGTATAGACTGCCAAATCTGCTCGGTGATAAACGGCATAAAAGGATGCATCAATCGCAGCGATGTTTCCAGCACATGCCATAATATATACTGAACCGCCTGCTTATCATCTGTTCTAAGTCTTGGTTTGGAAATCTCTATATACCAGTCTGCAAATTCATTCCATAGAAATTCATATAATGTCCTTGCGGCATCATCCATGTCATAATTGCCAAGTCCATTGTTTACTGTCTCGATTGTTTTTTCCAAACGGCTAAGTATCCATTCATCTTCAGTTTTCAAAGCAATGCCATCTGGCAATGAAGGAATATCGCTGTCATCCAGGTTGAGAATTACAAACCTTGATATATTCCACAGCTTATTGCAGAATAAGCGAATTGCTTCCACTCTGGCTGTAGAAAATCTTATATCCTGCCCTTTGCCCGCCTGCTGCAAAAGTGCAAACCTTAATGCATCAGCGCCATAGCTGTCTATCACCTCAAGCGGATCGACTCCTGTTCCCAACGATTTACTCATTCGCCTTCCTTCTTCATTGAGCACTGTTGCATATATGTATACATCCTTGAATGGTATATCATCAATAAAATACAAACTGGTCATAATCATCCTTGCCACCCAAAGATATATAATATCACGCGCAGTGGTAAGAACAGATGTAGGATAGAACTGACTCTTGGAAGGGTCTTGATTTGGCCATCCCATAACAGCAAACGGCCACAATGCCGATGAGAACCATGTATCCAGAACATCTTCATCCTGAGTAAGAGATACACTATTGCATTTGCTGCACTTTGCCGGTGCACTTTTAGCTGCAATGTATTCACCGCAGTCATCGCATTTCCATACAGGAATTCTGTGTCCCCACCATAACTGCCTGGATATACACCAATCCCTTATATTCTCCATCCAGTCAAGATAGCTATCCACATACCTCTCAGGAACGAATTTAATTCTGCCATCCTTAACAGCATCAATTGCAGGCTGGGCTATGGCCTGCATCTTGGCAAACCACTGCTCCGATAAAAGCAGCTCAATTACCGATGAACACCTTGCACAGGTTCCCACAGAATGGGAATATTCTTCTTCTTTATTAAGCAGATTTTGCTTTTTAAGTTCTTCTACCACAAGCTTGCGTGCGTCATCCCTGTCCATACCTGCATAACTGCCTGCCTCCTCGGTCATACATCCATCCTGACCTATTACAATTACACTCGGCAGATTATGCCTCTGACCAATTTCAAAGTCATTGGGATCATGAGCCGGAGTAACTTTCACGGCGCCTGTTCCAAAATCCTTATCCACATGCGCATCCGCAACAATTGGTATCGGTCTGTTCATTATTGGAAGAATGGCGTTTTTTCCAACTAAATCCTTATACCTGTCATCATCTGGAGAAACAGCTATTGCGGTATCTCCCAGCATTGTTTCGGGTCTTGTAGTTGCAACTGTGATATACCCAGAGCCGTCCTCCAATGGATAATCTATATCCCACAGATTGCCCGGCATATCCTTATACTCAACTTCTATATCGGAAATGGCTGTACGGCATCTTGGGCACCAGTTTATTACCCTTACGCCCCGGTAAATATATCCCTCATTAAACCACCGAACGAATTCTTCAAGAACAGCATCACTATAGTCTGAATCAAGCGTGAATCTCAAACGGTCCCAGTCAAATGAGTAACCCATCCGCTTAAACTGATTGATTATTGTGCTGCCATACTTTTCCTTCCACTCCCATACCCGCTTAACGAACTCTTCACGTCCAAGATCATGGCGGGTTAATCCGTTCTTGGCTATCTCCTGCTCCACCTTGTTTTGCGTGGCAATTCCGGCATGGTCGGTTCCAGGGATTATCACTGTGTTATATCCCTGCATCCTTTTCCACCTGCCCAGCACATCCTGTATTGTATAACAAAGCGCATGACCTATATGAAGCGAGCCGGTTATATTAGGCGGAGGAATTGTAATGGAATACGGTTCTTTACTTGAATCCTCCTCTGCATGAAAATATCCCTTATCCAGCCAGAACTGATACCACTTCGGTTCAACTGACTGAGGCTCATATGATTTAGGCAGCTCATTATATTGGTTCATCTTCTCCCCCACAAACAATTAAATTCATATAAAGCAGATATTTTAAAACATAAAATGCTTTTTTCTTTTGGCTATATAAAACAAAAAGCCCTTTCAATCCCTAAAAGGACGAAAAGAGCTTTCGTGGTACCACCTTTATTCAATGCGCAAGCATATTGCAGCATCCTCAATGATGATAACGAATCAATCCGGCAATACCTACTCACTTAATCAAGCTTCAATACTGCAGCTAGGGAACGACATTCAGTGATATTTACAGGAAGTATCACACCACTGCTACTCCCTCTCTGATTGTTTATATCACTTACTCTTTTCCTTTAAAGCTTTTTTCTATTAACTTAAAAGCGCAATCTGTAAAACCTCATCTGCATGTTCTACAGGTTTAAATTCCATCTCTTTGCACACATAATCGGGAATCTCATCAAGGTCACGAAGATTCTCCTTAGGCATGATAATTGTCTTAATCCCAGATCTATGTGCAGCCAGCACCTTCTCACGCAGTCCGCCTATTGGAAGAACCTTCCCGCGAAGCGTTATTTCTCCGGTCATTGCTACATCCCGTCTTGCTGGTCTTTTTGTTAAAGCAGATACAAGAGCCACAGCCATTGTAATTCCGGCAGACGGTCCATCTTTCGGCACTCCTCCTGCAGGAACATGAATATGGATATCCGTTTGCTTCTGAAAATCCGCATCAAAACCAAGCGATTCTGCTCTGGATCGCACATAACTCAATGCCGCCTGTGCCGATTCCTTCATTACATCACCAAGCTGACCGGTAAGCAGCAGCCCGCCTTCACTGGATTTCAGCAGCCCAACCTCTATGCTTATGATATCACCGCCGAACTGCGTATATACCAAACCCGTAACTGTACCGATTTCATCCTTCTCTTCGGCAGTTCCAAACTGAAATTTAGGCTTGCCCAGATAATCGCAAAGGCTTTTTAGTCCAATAGATGCGCTCTTTCTGGTTCCTTCAGCTACTTTTTTAGCCACCTTGCGGCAGATTGATGCAATTTCACGCTCAAGATTACGCACACCGGCTTCTCTTGTATATTTGCGGATTATCTCCATTATTGCTTCATCGGTAAACTTTATCTGCTTTGGCTTTAACCCATGCTCTTTAATCTGCTTTGGAAGCAAAAACATCTTTGCAATATTGAACTTCTCATCCTCAATATACCCAGGAAACGAAATAATCTCCATACGGTCTCTTAACGGCTCAGGGATTGTATCCAAAATATTGGCGGTTGTTATAAACATAACATCAGATAAATCAAATGCTGTTTCAATGTAATGATCACTAAAAGATGAATTCTGCTCCGGATCCAACGCCTCAAGCAATGCAGCAGATGGATCTCCGCGGAAATCATTTCCTATCTTGTCAATTTCATCCAGCATGAACACAGGATTCTTTGATCCTGCCTGCTTAATTCCCTGTATTATACGTCCGGGCATAGAGCCGATATAGGTTCGTCTATGCCCCCTAATCTCTGCTTCGTCATGAATTCCGCCAAGAGAAACTCGGATAAACTTCCGCCCCATTGCTCTGGCTATCGATTTGCCTATCGATGTCTTTCCTACACCAGGAGGTCCAACAAAACAGAGAATAGGTCCTTTCATTGCGCCCGAAAGCTGTTTTACAGCAAGAAACTCTGTTATGCGCTCTTTCGCCTTGGCAAGACCGTAATGGTCTTCATCCAGTATGCGCTCCGCTTCCTTTATGGAAAGTGCGTCATCGGTGCATTTATCCCACGGCAGCGATATAAGCCAGTCAAGGTAATTGCGAATAACTGCACCTTCTGGCGCAGCATATGGCATTTTATCCAGCCTGTCCAACTCCTTATAAGCACGCTCTTCTGCATCCTCAGACATATGCGCTTCTTCTATCTTCCGCTTAAGATCATCTATTTCGCTGGCTTTATCGTCACGCTCACCCAGTTCCTGCTGAATCGCCTTCATCTGCTCACGAAGTATAAATTCCCGCTGGTTTTCACCCATTTCCTTTTCAACACGGCTTCGTATGCTCCGCTGTATCTCAAGGATTTCAAGTTCCTTCTTAAGCAAAACATTCAGCTTCCCCAAGCGCTCATTGATAGAAAGTGTCTCAATCATATCCTGTTTAACTTCTATCCTGGCCTGGAGATAAGGAATCATACTGTCTACAAGCTTGTCTGCATCTGTTATATTGATTATATTAACCAATACCTCTGGTGGAATAGTTCTGCCTATGTTTATAATATACTCGAAGTCTGATACTGCACTTCTCATAAGCGCTTCTGTTTCAAGATTGGTATCATCAATGATGCCAAGCGGTTTCAGCTTTACCATAAAGAACGGCGATGTTTGAATATATTCGACTATCTCCATACGGCTTAATCCCTGAATTACAAGCCGAATTGATCCATCAGGAACTTTTGTAACCTGCATTATCTCGGCAAGAAGCCCAACCGAATAGATATCATTTGGCTCCGGATCTTCTACTTGCATATCCTTCTGTGTTGCAAGCATTATAAGTCTATGCCGTGACATAGACTCATCAATAGCTTTCAACGATTTATCCCTGGCAGCAAAAATAGGAGATATCATATGTGGAAAATACACTGTATCCCTTATAGGAAGCAGCGGTATTTCATCATCACACGGATTCACTGCTTCAATCGTAACATCTTCCGGTATATTAAGTGTTTTGTTTAAATCAATTATAGAATTTGTATTATCTTTTTTCAGCATTATATTTATCAATCATTATTTTTTATTAAGATGCAGCTTTCATGTTATCAGTTTCAACATCAGGCTCTTTATGCTGCAATACTACATCTGCGTTTATCACGCACTTTTTCGCACCTTCTATTGATGGAATTTCATACATTATATTCAACATTGTTTCTTCAATAATTGCCCGCAATGCTCTTGCACCTATACTGCGTTTCATTGCCTCAGAAGCAATGGCATCCAGTGCATCATCTGTAAATTCCAGATCAATGTTGTCAAACTCAAAAAACTTCTTATACTGCTTTGTTAAAGCGTTTTTTGGCTCTACAAGAATCCTTCGCAGAATTGATGCATCAAGCCCATTTAGTATTGAAACAACCGGCATCCTTCCAATGAATTCCGGAATCAAGCCGTATTTCAGCAGATCTTCCGGCAGCAATTCAGATAGAATATCTGCCTGCCGACTCTTCTTGCTCTCCACCTTTGCCCTAAATCCCAGCGACTGGTCATTCACACGCCTCTCTACTATATCGCTCAGACCCTCAAATGCACCACCGCAAATAAACAGAATGTTCTTTGTATCTATCTGAATATACTCCTGATGCGGATGCTTTCTTCCACCCTGTGGCGGAACATTTGCAACCGTTCCTTCAAGTATCTTTAAAAGCGCCTGCTGCACTCCTTCACCAGATACATCACGCGTAATTGATGGATTCTCTGCTTTGCGGGTTATTTTATCTATCTCGTCAATGTAGATTATCCCAGTCTCTGCACGCTTAATCACATTGTGCAGACTATCACCTTTGTCAGCAGCCTGAATAATCTTAAGCAGTATGTTCTCTACATCTTCTCCAACATATCCAGCTTCAGTAAGAGATGTGGCATCTGCAATGGCAAACGGTACATTTAATATGCGTGCAAGAGTCTGTGCCAGCAGCGTCTTTCCGGATCCTGTGGGGCCTATTAAGAGAATATTGCTCTTCTGAAGCTCCACATCATCCGATTCAAAATTGATTCGCTTGTAATGATTATAAACTGCAACACTAAGCGACTTTTTTGCTTTTTCCTGACCGATAACATATTCGCTTAGCTGCTGATAAATCTCTTTCGGTTTTGGTATTGCTGTAACATCTGGAACATAAACAGGCTTCTCATTATCCAGAATCGTTTCATTACATATCTCAAGGCAGTCAGTGCAAATTCCGCCATACAGCCCTACTATCAGTTTTTCAACCTGCTCACCGCTGCGTCCGCACAGCGCACATCTTTTATCTTGGTGTTCAAAATCAGACTTTGGCAATCAACGCCCCCTTAAACCATAATTATAGACTAACCAGATTTTCTACCTGTTGTCTTTTTGCAGTATGGAATCTATTAACCCATAATTAACTGCTTCAGCAGCAGACATAAAATAATCCCTGTCTGTATCAGCCGTTACCTTTTTAACCGTATGACCTGTATGTTTGGAAAGTATCTGGTTCAAAAGCTGCTTATATTTTAGCACCTCTTTCGCCTGAATATCTATATCGGATGGAGTTCCATGAAATCCGGCGCTTCCCTGATGTATCATCATTCGGGCATTTGGCAGTGCATATCGCTTGCCTTTTGCTCCACCTGTAAGAAGGATAGCCCCCATACTTGCCGCCTGACCTACGCATATGGTTGCTACATCCGGTTTTATAAGCTGCATTGTATCATACATGGCAAGTCCGGCTGTTACAAGTCCGCCGGGACTGTTGATATACAGTTCAATATCCTTATCCGGATCTTCTTTTTCCAAAAACAGCAGCTGTGCAATTACCAAATTGGAGACATCATCATCAATTGGAGAACCAATAAAGATAATTCTGTCTTTCAGCAACCGGGAAAATATATCATAGGCACGCTCGCCTCTGGCAGATTGTTCAACAATCATCGGAACTAAGTTCATTTGTATCCTCGCTTTTTCCTGTTAAACTTCTCTATAGATAATATGAGGCAGACCAATAAGATCTGCCTCATTATTTCAACTCTTTTATAAAGTTTCCTTTATTGATTTATTACAGAAACAGATTTTATATAATCCATTATCTTTTTGTTCAGCAAATTATTCCGCAGATAGTTAGAGTCGCCTCTGGATTCCAGAATTGCCTCCACAGATTCTCTCGGCGTCTTGGATTCCTCAGCTATCCTGTCAATCTCTGCATCCACGTCTTCATCTGTAACATCAAGATTTTCAGTTTCGGCAATCTTTCCTAACGCAAGTCCAATTCTTACTCTATTGGATATCGTTTCCCGCATTTCGGATAAAAACTGCTCGGGAGTTCTGCCAGACCGTGCAACATAGTCCTGAATGGTAGCTCCCTGCTTTGATAACCGTTCTTTAAGATCTTCCAGCTCATGATGCAAATCATGTTCAACCAGCACATCAGGAAAATTTATATTAGATCTTGATACTATTTCATCTATTATTGAACGCTCGGCTTCTGCATCTGCATTGTTGTTTGCTGATTTTGTTATTTCATCCTTTAGAAACGCTTTGAATGCGTCAACCGATTCATATTCGCCAATTGACTTCACGAACTCATCATTCACCTCAGGAAGCTTTCTTTCCCTTATTGAATCAATTGTTACCTCAAAGTTCATTGTTTTTCCGGCGAACTCGTTACCTTCGACATCCTCTGGAACTGCAACTGTAAAGCTTTTTGATTCGCCCTTCTGCATACCAAGAATATTTTCGTCAAATCCGGGAACATTTTGCCCCATTCTTACAAAGCTTCTTTTTGCTTCGGGCTTCTCTTCCCCTTCAGGATACGATACTATGTCTGCAATAACAATGTCTTCCGCTTCGATGCCGCGTCCTTCAACCGGCTCACTGGTAGCTCTGGAGTTCTGAATGTATGTAAGCTCATCTTCTACATCTTTGTCTGTTATATCTACCTTTCGGCGATCAACTGTTATCCCCTTGTATTCACCCAGCTCAATTATGGGAGCAAGAGGTATTATGGTTTTAAATATAAATGATTTGCCCGGCTCATACTGATCAACAGACATCTCCGGTTCTGCATATGGTTCTATTTTCTCTTGTTCAATAGCCTGCTCATATGCATCCGGCGCCATGGTTTCTATCGCCCTCTGCTTAATTGAATCCTCCGAAACAAACCGTTCCAATATTGCTCTTGGAGTTTTACCTTTCCTAAATCCTGGTACCGATGTTGCTTTATTATACTCACGATATACTTTGTCAATTGTTGCTGCAACTGTATCCGCATCAACTTCTATTGTAAGCTGTATTTTACATGGATCCAGCTGCTCTGTTGTTACCTGCATATACATCTCCTATAACGAGCCAATAAAATAATACCCCGCCGTGACTTGGCATCATACGACGAGGCAATTATACTGCCGGTATATTTAAGCGTCTTATTAACACTTGCATAAACAAAAAAATGGAGCGGGAGACGGGACTCGAACCCGCGACATCCACCTTGGCAAGGTGGCGTTCTACCACTGAACCACTCCCGCATTCTTCTTACTTCTTTGGTGGGCGAGAGGAGAGTTGAACTCCTACGCCTCTCGGCACTAGATCCTAAGTCTAGCGTGTCTGCCATTCCACCACTCGCCCATTATTCTTGGCATTTTTAGCCGATTTAAGCCGCTTAGGTCTTTCCGTTACAACTCTAACCGACTGACTGGTGGGTCGTAAAGGATTCGAACCTTTGGCCCGCTGATTAAGAGTCAGCTGCTCTGCCAACTGAGCTAACGACCCCGCTTCCCTTTCGGGTGCATCATCTCTACCGAACGAGCGGATTGGATTTAGCTTAAATAGTATATCAGGCTCATTATTTTATGTCAAGAAAAACAATCTGTTTTTTAGCTTTTTTCATCCCGATCTTTCAGAATGGTACACCTGGAGGGATTCGAACCCCCGACCCTCTGATCCGAAGTCAGATGCTCTAATCCACTGAGCTACAGGTGCACAAAACTAACATAAAATTATACATTTTTAATCAACTTTAGTCAAGATTTTGCTGTTTATGGCTTTTCAATGTCAATAAACAAACAATTTATTCAAATCAAGTAAATATCTCAGACTCGAATAAATCCGGAGCTTTTAACAGCAGGCTCCGGATTTATTTCTTACGGCTCTTCTATTTCTTTTCGTGATATTCCTTGAACATACGGAAAAAGTTATATGGATCTGCAACTTCTATATCAAGCTCAGGGCGTTTGGCTTTCAACGCCTCTATTGATGCTATCACATTGGTTGGGCTTGTCCATACAATGCGGAAGAAATAGAACGCCGGTTTTCCTGATGCACGTGAGCTTATAGCTTGTGACATAACGTTTGCTTGAGCTTCAACATTAGAAAAATTGCATCCATCGTTAATAAGCTCCATCACAGGCATACCCTTCCATACATGCGGTTCAGGTATCTTTCCGCCGGTATTGTGCATATCCATTACTATTGTGCCAAACCCATCAGGAGAGAATTTGGTAAAAGCATCTTTCACCTCCGCTGTCGGCTCATCCCAGTCAAGCACCATTGGTGATAATGTCATATCAAGCTGTTTATAAAACTTCTTGTTATGCTTAATAAACAACGGCATATACTCTTTTTTTATTCTGTTTGGATTCATATATCCTGCTGCACTTGCGTCTGCACCAAAATAATCGTTTTCGGAATGTGTTGCATACAGATGCTCAATAACATCCGGATATGTTTCTACAAGGTTAGGATTAATCCCCCATAAAAGTGGAATTTTCCCTCTATTTTCGTCATCCCAAAGATTTGGCATAAAATCATACAACGGCGTTGCAGAATCATAATCAGCCATTAGTATGCATAGATATGTCTTATCTTCCATCTTCCGCTTCGTTTTCGGTCTGTGCTGTTTCAACGATTTCTGCGGAGCCTTGCTGTGGAATGATTGGTTGTAACAGCTGCTTGCAACAGTGTTTTGATAGCAGTTGTAAGGAGAAATTATGTATACCGTTTCCCACTCGGTAGGAACAGGTTCATGCTTGCTGCTGTGTCCTGGCATGTTGCTGTATTTAGTGAATGCAAAAAATCCTGCTACTTCTGTCATTTCTTTACCGTCAGACTGTTTAAGCAGCTCCAACAACATTATATGGTATGTTTCAAGATCCAATCCCAGTCGCTGATTCGGGTCATCCTGAGGAACTTCATCGCCCCATGGAGATAAATCATATACAAATGACCTATTGTTCACTGCCCAGTCTCTTGTAACAACATAACCAATATCGCCCCTGGCTCTTGTAGAGAACGAATCCTCATATAAACAAATCCAATGGCTTGAACACTTGCCTTTACTCAAATACTCTCTTATCGCCCACCTGTAGGCATCATTCTTTTTGCTACCTGTCTCCTTACCGGTAAACATTCCGCGTAAATCTTTAATCACTGGAAGATTGTACTTTGCAGCATACTTCTCTGCTAAAGCAGGAGTCAAAACAACCCCATCTTCTACACCGGCTATTGTGTTTGCCACATTAAGAGATGCCGGCACATCTACATCCCAGATAACTATGCCTTTCACTTTATTGCCCGCAAGTTTGAACACTGCATCAACATCAGCCAGCGCCTTAAATGCGCTGTTTTCCAACCATTTGCCATCGGCAGTGAATTTTTCCAGCCAGTAATCTGGTTTCTTATTCTTACTAGACAGCACGTATAAAACAGGTTCTTTCCTGTTTATAATCCCCTGAAGGCATGCTATTGCCATCGCCTCATCGTAAGCATCTGGGGTGCCATTGTCACTTAATGTGAACGTGTAAAAATTCTTGCTCATCTTTTTCAATCCTCCATTTTTACTATTACATTTTAGCTGCATTGCTGAAATCACAACAAAAACCAATACTATAATAATCCCCAACTTTACAATCTTTTTCATACCGAAACCTCTCATGTTATCATCTTGCTTTATTGTATAATATAATCCTGCTTCCGGGCATTTCATCAATCTCTATATTGATTTTAAGCAAATCCTTACCCTTCATCTTCTTTTCTTTATCATCATCTAAGCGCTTCACTATATAAGTCGATTTGGGATCAATATTCCTCAGCTTTGGCTGATATGCAGAATATCTGCTTTCACTGCGTCTAAAGAAAACTGCCATCCCTTTCCCTTCCTCTGGAATATCAAACTGCCATGCCATCCATACATCTTCATCACTGCATATATCTGTCAGAGGATAGTAATCGCCCAAATGATACTCCCGAAGCATCTTGGTCTCAGATATCATCTTTCGCATATCTTTTTTACTGAATTTCTTATCGCATATATCCATACACAGAGTTGTACCCGTCGTTGCCACACTGCGCCATGTATAAGGATCAAAATCCCATACACCGGCTGCATGAAGCGGTACATACAAATTCAACCCGGCATTCTGCACCTGATCTTGTATCTGAACAGCGCTCCCGCAGCACTGAGTATCACTCTGCCACAATGGATAGCTCCGGCTTATCATCTCAAGATCAATTCTTCGTCCTCCGCTTGCACAATTATCAATAGCAAGGTTCGGTATTCGCTCTCTCAATTCATCCCACATTTTGTATAAGCCCTGTATATGATGGTTTTCAGCAGCTCCCACCCTGTCTGGTGCATCTGCATCTTCCCAAAATCTCAAAGCCCCAAAAATGTTGAAATCCTGCCGATAGATTGTTACTCCTGCTTCAATCATACAATCCGCTAAAACATCCGTCAGCCACTCACGCGCTTCCGGTATTCCCAAATTAAACAACATGTTCTGCGTTAAATCCTGACCGCATGGCGCTGTATCTCCGCTCTTTATATGATGCACCCATTCCGGATGTTCTTTTGCTACTCTGCTGTTTGGTGTAACTCGTTCCGGCTCAAACCAAAGTACAAAACCCATATTTCTGCTGGCAGCAGCATCTCCTAACGGCTGCAGTCCATTAGGAAATCCATCTGACCGTGGAACCCAGTTTCCTGCTCCATCTGGCCACCCGCCTTCAAACCATCCTGCATCCAGCCAGTAATTCTCTACCCCAATCTTTGCCATTTCCTTTATTGTTTCTATTTGGTTAGATTCATTTACAGCGTTGCCTGTATCATATGTAAACCATGTATTCATGTTGATTTGCGGAACAACATGACGCCCATCTATTTCAGGCGTATAGTAATCAAGTATAATTCGGCGCATAAGATTATGACCAGATATTCTATCACTGCCAAGCCAGTTAATCAGCAGAATCCTCGGTGTTCGAATCATCTCTTTTGGATGCAGTTTCATATGGGTAAATTGCTGACCTGCAGCCATTGATACCTTGTTGGCTTCATCACGCTTTACATTCAGCATCCATTGACCTGTCCATCCTATTGCGCCGGTCAATCCTTCGCCTTCCCATTCTAAATTAAAAAACGGAAGACTGCCGTCAGAAGAGCGGCCATAATTAGGTGAAATCGCAATATCATCATTTGGCGCCATTATATCTTCAATCGGAAGGAAATCGGTTATCGTGCTGGAGCTCCCATGTGAATGATGCAGAATAACATTACCCTGTGTTAATATATTAATATCCAATGCTTTTATGTTCTCAATTATAGGTGTATCATTAGTCCCATTATTCCTAAAATACACCACCCAATCTATTGCCGGATATTCTTTATAAGCAATATATTCGCAGGTTACCACAATACCTGATGCATCATCGGTATAGTTTATTGTATTAACTAATCGACCTTTGTAATCGCATTCCGACCATTCGGTTTTCACCCAGGCTGGAAGCAGCTCAGACGATTTCTTTCCGTGATACTCAAACGAAAACGGCAGATTTCCTGCATCTTCAAACAATGATGATAAATCCATAATAAACCTCCACTCAAATCCTTATACGGTATTATCCGGCAGTCCGCATATGCTTTCTACAAGATTTGTAACTGCTTCAATCTTCTCAATTTCACCCACCGATGATATCTCATCAGATACACCCAAAATCAAACGAGGTGCAAACATATCAATTACCTTCTTGGCAAAATCCAAAACTTCCTGTGTGCTGTAACTTGGAAGGAAATGAATGGCTGGAAGAAGGTCAAGCACAACCAATTTGTCGCCTACAGCCTTCTTTATCTCCTCAAGCGAGATGTTCCCCATTGGAAGCGGGGTAAGCGCCTCTACCGAATCAAGTCCGCTGTCCATCAGCAAAGGAAGAATTGTTTTTGAATTGCCATCCCAGTGACTATGAATAAATCTGTTGTTATCATGCAGTCGCTTGCTTAAGCGCTGCCATCTTGGCATCATGTATTTCTTTGCAATAGGCGGAGGCGTAAACTCGTCAGTAGCATGATCTCCTAAATTGAATATTCGGCACGGAAGCTGAAGCGCTGCATCTACCATCCTGTCATCCCGCCTGTCACATGCCTCCAAATATTCCTCTATCACTTCGGGATAGTCATTAAGCAGATAGAATGTATCCAGCAATCCACAGTGGTTCTTTATCAGCTCAGTAAACCCGGAGCTGCTCAAAAATATTGTAGGTTCGCCTCTCTGTCCAACATTAGCTTCAGCTGCCTTAAATGCTTCAAGATTAGCCTTAAATTTAGTTCTTTCTACTATATCTATCAAAACTTTTACATCATTCGGTGTTTTTACAGGAAATTGATCTATACGGCTGTTTACTAATTTATCGCCTTCCCATATCTCATGAACAACGGCTGTTATCTCCCCGCTTGGTGACTTTGCAGTATTGAATAGATATTCACCCTTACGTTCCTGCGTTGTCTCAATATCATTTGGTTCCATATAACCTTCAATGCCGGCATGAGCAGCATACCTTACAGAACATCTCAGTTCATCATACATCTCCAAATATTCCAGTTTTTTAAATCTGTCCGGAAGTGTATAATTCATTCTGTTCCTGAAAATCCATTCTTCAAGTCTTGGCTGCCATAAAACCTTATCGGTAGTTCTCTCAAAAATAGCTAAATTCAATTCTCTGCGTGTCATATAAATCTCCTTAAGGATTATACTATATCGATTATTATAATAATCATTAGCAATTACCTTCATTATTATCAAAAATTATTATAATTTTTGTTGTGTACAGATGAACATATAACCGATGCATTTTGTATTTAACACACAAAAGGATATGGATATGATGAGTCAAAACCTGAACCCATCGCTGTGCCGGCAGCGCAGGTTATGCGGGATGCTTTCTTTAAACAGTATCAAAGCCTGCTTTATGAGCTTCTGTCTCAGTTTTTAAATAGATAGAAAAAATCGGTGCAGCGCTAAAACTGCACCGCCACCCATTACTTGGATTCAGCTATAAGCAGCTTATACGATTCTATATGGTCAGGCGCAAGCTCCTTAACTTCTATCTTTTGCCCAACTGCACTATGATACCTGTCCAACTCAGAGTTTTTAGATATTATCAAATCTGTGGTTATCGTCTCTTCTCCGCTGTTGTACACCAATACTTCATCACCTCTACAAGCTGCAAACAGACCATCGGCTCTGCCGTCGGGAATGCTTATCGCCGGTGCATTTACCGGCAGCATCTCTTTCAGAACTGAGTTAATAACCATGGCATATTGATTGTGAGTTAATTCTATCTCCGGCATTGTTATAATACAGCCTCTGCCCATTACCCTGATCGAGCTGCTTAACTTTTCACGGTCGATCTCAATCGCTTTAACAACAGGAAACTCAATATTGGGGCTGCCGTCTGCCGTCTCAAAAGTCAGCTCTTCAGGATATATGCATAGATCTCTGGGGTCGCTTGCCGAATCCAATGGCTTCATACGAAAGTCTATCTGCATATTAGTTCCTTTCTTAAGCAGCGATTTAGGGATATCAAAATTCCACGTATGCTCGTTGCCTTCTCCACCCTCCATTGTTCCTATCTCTTCGCCATTAACAAAAACGCTTCCACCTTTTGGCACGCCGCCCTTATATGTAAACTTATAGTCTTTGGTCGGATCAACAGTAATCAGCATTCCGGCATCTTTTCCGCCCCATCTGAATTTCCCCTCAGAATGACTCCAGCTGCCGGTCAAATCATATGCCGATGAGGGCTGACCGGGTGATATAATCAGCTTTGAAGGCATATCTACCACAAATTTTGCCCAATTTTCAGCCTTAGAGGTCAACGGTCTGACATTTCTTAGTGGAACTGCGCTGAACTGACTCCATACACGGAACGATTCCTGCTCTGATGCAATTAGTATTCCACCTTCCCTAACCCATCTAAGCAGCTGCGAATGTGCTTTCCTGTCCATTGTTTCGCATGGACCAAGCAGAATATATCTATATCGGTCAAGCTTGCCGTCTTTCGCCAAATTGTCATCAACAATATCGAAATCTATATAATCGCGCAGTCCGTTGTATCTGTTGATGCTTACTGTATCCATCTGACGTTTACACAAAGCATCAATCCGAGGATAGAATGCCGCTACATTCACATATGGGTCTTTCTGCAGCAGATGATCCTTCTCCCTCAGCCATTCTTTTGTTCTACTGGGTATCTGCTCAACTGTTCTAAAGCTGGCAAGCTGACCCTCGTAGTAATGAATGTGATTACAGCCGGCTGCAGCCGCCCCAAAAATCCTTGCAGATATACCGCGTTCAGTTACCTCATTCGCGGGCTCCAACCCTGAATGTATTCCGTATAGCTTTGCCGCAGTGGTAAGCTGCCTTGTTCCCATAAAGTTGACCGGATAAAAACTTCCTTCACTAGTAAGCCGTAAGTATACGCCATATTTTGCACACAGCCTTGCCTGTCCGGTTATATCAAACCCAACAAGCACACTGTCTCCGCCTCCTGTACATAAGTATAAAGGCAAATCGGGTCTTGCATATTTTCTGGCGATTTTAAACCAGGTCTCGCACCAATTAGTCATTTCGCCGCGATACCATTCGGCCTGGTCTAACCATCTTACGTCGCTCATATCTTCATTCGGCAGTTCGAATCTTACATCATTTATGTCAGTATAGCTTGTACCCCAAGAGCGATTAAGCGCCGCAGCGGTTTTATAGTTCTTTTGAAGCCAATTGCAGAACGACTTCACTGCCGGCTCTTCCGCACACCAAAAACCTCCATGATTGTGATACTTTTCGCTCCACCAACCAGCTGCTCCAGCAGGATAAAGGCTCTCACCAAAATCTCCGCTCACGCCAAACATAATAGATTCCAGCTCAGGCCTGTTCTGGTATCTATTTATCATAGCGGATAATACGCGTTCTATATGCTTCTCTAATCCGGGCGTCCATATAGACCGAATATCGCAATCCTTATTATGTTCAACACACCTGTGAGGCACATCTTCACCGGAATTTCTATACCACTTTGGAGTTGCATAAAATGGATTGAACATTATAAATGCCTGCCATTTCAATCCGGTTTTCCTGCATATGGCATCAAGCTTATCAGTTTCAGTCCAATCCAGCTCACCGGGTGCATTTGGTTCAAATGTAATCCATGGAGTGTAAGTCTGAAAAACATCAACTCCAAGGTCTCGTGCCAACAATGCACTTCTTTCCATCATAGGAACATCGGTTATTGGCCACATTGTATTCGTTACACTGCCTGCTAATACTACCATAGGCTTGTATTCATTATCTCTGCTGTATGAAGCAGACATAAAGCTGATGCATAGAATAACTGTCAATGCAACAATCATATATTTATTTATCATTTTCTCCTGATCCTGTCTTCTTGGCCAACTCCTGCTGTCATTGAATATTCAAGATAATAACAGCTATCTCACTTTATATTTACCTGTTAATAATTCACACTGTTAGTCTACAAACTCTTTTGGATGCCTTCTCTTTAATTCAGGTATCGCCCATGCTCTTTTTGTAGCAACCAAACGTTCGCAATATTGTTTCAAGAATCCTTTTGCATGAAGCGGTCCACCTTCCTTCATAACTGTCCACAGCGGATCTACATCATGCTGCATCGATTTCATCATATCATCGTGCCACTGATTTAGGCGATAAACTGCATCTCTGCATATCTGAGGATGTCTTACTGCCATATTAAACTGTTCATACGGATCTTGTTCAATATCAAACAACATCTCATCAGGAAACAAATGATATCCATCATGATATGTCCTTATATAAAGCCATTTGCCCATATAAACACTTCTCTGACATACATGCGCACACTGACTTAATATCAAATTTTCTCTTCCACAATCCTTCTGTTGGGTAATTGATGGAGCATAACTCAATCCATCCCAGCTGGCACACGGATTCTTCCCCAGCAGCTCAGCCAATGTTGGAAGCAGATCCAGATTGTAATGCATCCCGTCATCTATGCGCATACAGGAATCGTTATTCATCCATTTAATTATCATTGGTATTCGGCAGGTGGCATAATCGGCTGTTGCATGCTCACCATATATGCCAAGTTCCCCCATGTTTTCAGCATGATCGGCCGTTATTATTATCACCAAATCATCCATTACCCCTTTGCTCTTAAGCAGGTCGAACAATTTGCCGATATGAGTATCCATATACCTTATTCCGCAGTCATATCCATCAATGAATTTCTTATAATCCTCCATGCTATGAAGCTCACCCGGATATCTTGGATATTTGGGATCGCTCTTACCATGATACATATACAAATCAAGCGCTGTATGCGGTCCCACCATGCTTTTATGCTTTTCAAGAATCTCCGGCGCTATCCATGATGAAAGCGGCTCATCCTCAAACGGATTTCCAAACTCCTTCGGAGCTCTATACGGTGTATGTGGATCCCAGTAGTTTATATGCAAAAACCAGTTGTCCGAATCAGCATTCCTCTCAATCCAGTCGATTGCTGTTGGAGTTACATCTTCAGCCGATTCCATTCCGCCTTTACCTGTGTTGTATATCTCATTAAATCCCGCATTGAATGTCCATGATGAATGCCTCTCTGCAAACGGACTTATAGAAACAGTTCTGAATCCGGCGGAACGAAGAAATCCGGGCAGACTCTCTGTTCTAAGCCTATCCGCAAATCCGCGGTTCGCTCCCTCTATACGGAAATCAGCTGCTGTTCCTCCATGCCCAACTACACCTGTATGTATGCCGAATCGCCCGGACATAAGCGCTGTTCGTGATGGCAGGCAAGGTGCATCCGAACAAAAGTAGTTCGTAAATACCACTCCGCTGCTTGCAATGGAATCAATGTTTGGCGATGTATTTCTATTATATCCATAACATCCAAGGTGGTCGGGTCTTAACGTATCAAGATCAAGAAAAAGTATCCGCATCATATTTCTCCATATTGAAATAATTTATTGATTGACTTATAAGTAAACAGAACATACAATATATTTAAGCAAATTGCGCTTGTTTTCCTTCACATATTATTGAATATAAGGCTGCATTAGGTCATATGAGAATTATCATCTTAATACTGCTGTCACTAATAATCAATCCTATGCTATACGCCGGCGAATTGGAAGGCAGCTATGTAAAGCCCGAATATCTAACAGAGCTAAGATTTGGCGCTCACTCTCACTGGATGCACCCTTGGCGCGCATATCTCGAAACGGCGCCTGCATCAAAGTTTATCAATGCTATCGGAGTCAATTTCGATGTGCGGATGGATTTGGGTGATAATCCATACCTCATAGCCGAAATGCTCTCCAAATATGGATTTACTCAGGCAAGAATTGAAATCGGCTGGGGACATGTCAGCTTTGATGATGAAACCGTTTGGAATGATAACATCAAACACCTTGTATCAGCATGTAAAAAGTTCAATATAAGACCAATGATTCTGCTGAATGGACATCATGGCGCTCCATGCCCAATCAAGTTTTTTGCACGCGCCCTTAAAAGCCCTGCAAAGAAGGGTGATACCTCTATAGTAATAGATGACACATCTGGATTGAGACCTGAATATAGTGGAATATGCGACATTACCGATTATTGGGCGTGTGAGGCAATAATAACTGCTATAGACAATAATACAATCCAGCTCTCTAAACCGCTTCCCGCAGATTTGGGCGAGCCCGGCAAAGAAATTAGAATGGCAGAGCTGAAATACAAGCCATTTTCCATTCCAGGTTCCGATGATTACAACCAAACTATGGCAGGATGGCAAAAATATGTATCTGTTATTGCAGATTATATGACCAAACTCCTTGAAACTGAAAATAAGCAAGATAAAGGATTTGATCTTGAAATATGGAATGAGCTTACATTCGGTTCAAATTTTCTTTCTATAAACAATTACTACTCTCCCATTATAAAAGATTATCGCCAAGACGATGTATGGGCAGATATAGCAAAAGCAACAGCGGATTATGTAGATGCTCACCCCTCAGATTTTAAAGGAGTCCAGCTCTGTGACGGATTCTCCAATACCATTCCCTGGCATGCATCATCTACCGAGCCGCCCCGTGTTTCAGCTCTAAGTCATCATCCATATGCCGGAATCAAAAATTATCCAGCCGACGAATATAAAGGAGATGCTCTTAACGCACTGCTCCAAATAGATAAATCCGCATTCATCCCCGCTTACACTGCAGTATTTCCTGAATATTACGCCGAAGCATTGCAAACTGAATCATTCACACGCGATATGGCTCCCTTAATTACAGATATATATGGCGCTAAACATGGAAGATACGCTCGATCGGTCAAGGGTAAAATACTGCCGTGCAATATGTGGATAACAGAAGTAGGAACTGCTCCCAATGAAATAGGAATTACCGATGTCAATACCGCACTAAAGCTCAAGGCCAAAACAACGGCAAGATATTTCACCTTCTTTATCAATAAAGGTGTAGAAAGACTTCACTTGTTCTCTGGCTGCGGTGGAGATCATTGGCTTGGAATAGTTAAAGACAGCTTCATTGAATATTCAAGATCCAACAAAACGTATCCAGATGATGATTCTGATTTCATATCGCCTTCGCTGCAGGCAGTAAAGCGTATTACAGATAAAATGAAGTATAAGCTCGATCCCAATCTAAAATCAACGAGAAATATTACCATCGATCAGCTGTCAGATACGCATGATAATTACCAGTTCAAGGGAGATGGAACACCGGAACATCCTAACCTGTATAACCGTGAGCTTTTTGCTTTCCTTCCGTATCAGGTCAACAGCAAGCGATTCGTTATACCCTATTACATCATGACCCGTGACGTAAGGAATAGTTTGCCAATAGAGAAATACACTGTAAACATATTGGGAATTAAAGGAAAAGGAGCTTCATTATCTGTATATGATCCCATTAATGGCAAAAACATGTCTCTCAGAGTGCTGAATAGAGGTGATGACAGTCTGAAGCTTGAACTGAATACCACAGATTATCCTTATCTCCTTATAATACAGGAAGAGTAATCTCATATCTGTTAGAAATTTATTACACCCAAATGGTTAAGCAATATCTTCAGCCCCATAGCTATAAGGATTATGCCTCCTGCCATTTCTGCCTTGGATTGAAATTTAT
Source organism: Armatimonadota bacterium (assembly GCA_033808695.1). Lineage (GTDB taxonomy): Bacteria > Armatimonadota > UBA5829 > DTJY01 > DTJY01 > JAPXND01. The sequence goes on along the minus strand of JAPXND010000005.1, from coordinate 17,004 downwards.
TCCCAAATAAATTGCCAATCCTCACGCCAATAAATGAAAAGATGAATGTTATAACACCAATAAATGCAATCGCAGGAACAATATTAACCTGCAGAAATGCAAACGATACTCCTACCGCAAGTGCATCTATGCTTGTAGCAACCGAAAGAAGCAATATCCCCTTAAGATTAAATGTGCTTTCCGGCACAGGGTGCGATTTTCTAGATTCTCCTATCATCTTTATGCCTATACCAGCAAGCAGCGCAAACGCTATCCAATGATCAATGGATGAAATCTGGCTTTTAAACTGCACCCCTGCAAAATATCCAATTAACGGCATTAATGCCTGAAATCCGCCAAAAAAGAACCCGATTATTGCCGCATGCCTATAAGACATCTTCTTTAGAGACAAGCCCTCACATATGGCAACAGCGAAGGCATCCATAGAAAGCGCAACTGCTATCAGAAACAGCTCCCAAATTTGCATTTAACTGCCTTTCATTTTAGGTTGAATAACATATATTTTAGACTATTGCAAACCTTCCATGCAATACTTGATATGCTATTAAAGCCATCAGCCTGTAATAAGAAAAACAGTATAGCCGCAGCATCATTCTTGTTTAACATAAATACAGGTTTGCAGTTGACTCTGTTTATGGTAAAATACATAGAATAATTCTTTTTTATATAGTAGGAGTTTATACCTGTGGATTTACCAAATGGAAAAACTGTTCTTACCCGCAAAGGGTATGAAGATATTCAACGCGAATTAGATGAAGCATCAAAAAAGAGACCTATTGTTGTTCAAAGAATCAAGGATGCAATTGCACTCGGAGACCTTAGTGAGAATTTCGATTATCATGATGCCAAACGAGAACAGGGGCTGCTTGAAAGCAAAATTGCGGAATTGAAATCTATTCTAAACAATTCAGTCGTAGTTGACTGCGCCGAAGATGGATGCATTAACGTCGGTTCAAAAGTTGTTGTCCGGGAAGTTGATGAGGAAGACGAAGAAGAATACCTTATTGTTGGTCCCCCGGAATCAAATCCTTCTCAAGGCAAAATATCCTATGAGTCAGTAGTGGGATCAGCTTTAATGGGACATTCGGCTGGTGATATCGTATCTATAGAAAGTCCCGGCGGAGAATTTAAATACGAAATAATATCTGTAAGCTAAAAAGCTGCAGCAGATGGCGCCGCGATACTTTGCAGCGCCATCTGTTATTTATTACTGACGGGGTGTAGAGTATAATTCGCCTTCCAAATGGATAGTTACAAAATGCGATGCATGGGATATTTTTCTATAGAGCCTTTCAGCCATTTCAAGTGAGTGGAACGGTACCACTATTGCTAAAGATTTATCTTCGGCTACACCCTCTTTGTGCTCATCACCAATAACTCCGGCTGACGCTATTGCATTTATATATCTTTTTCGAGTATCATCTGTTTCTGCTTTGCCAAAATCACATACAACCAAAACTTTATTTTTATTGCTTAACTCTTTAATATAATCGTCTGTAAGTCCATCGCGATCAACTGCGTATACATTGGCACGTGCAAGTTCAGATCTAATATCCACGGCAGGCATCCTTTCTTTTCTATGATATCATATCTGCATATGATTCAATATTTGTTGAAATTTTTTAATAGGTTTTTCTATGCTTATTATTTAATACGTTATATCTACCCTGTTTGTCACAAACTTTATTTGTTACACAGCATTTAAAGGAGCGATTTCTCGCTCCTTTACTTTTAATACCCTTTTGGACACCATTGCTCAAGATAATTCTTTGCAATTATCAAACCGGCATCCTCAAGATCCGGTGCAACTACAGTATCATCATAAATGATATCGTCAAGCTTCTTTCCGGATGTGTCACGGAACACTGTATCATGCCATCCTTCAATGTTCAGGTCACCATGATATCCTGCTCTTCGCAGCTCTTTAATTATCTGTCCCCAATCATCGTCACCAAATCCTGGATGACAGTGCTCTATTGCATTCGGATACCAAATTCCGTAATGACGAACTACATCCCAATAAACCTTTGCACTTTTAGCATGGACGTGATATATTCTGTCTCCAAACTTTCTAATGTTTATTATAGGATCAGCAAATACAGGTATCAAGTGGCTGGGATCCCATTCCAAACCCAATGCGGTGCTCTCTACCTGATTGAAGCATTTCTCATACATATCGGGACCGGTTATGCAGTTTATCCCCATACTCGGTGTATGATATTCGCCCATTGGACAGCACTCAAATGCTATCTTAATCCCATGGTCATCGGCAAACTTTGCATGTTCACCCCAAATTTCCTTGAATTTTGGAAGACTTTCTTCTAACGGCTTCCCTACAATTCTTCCCGCAAATCCTGCAACTGCTGGAATTTTCAGGTATTCAGCAAGCAGAATTGCATTTTTAACTGCTTCTTTGCACTCGTTTTCAGTTGCCGGATCCATGTGATTCATGTAAAATGCGCCGATACAGGATATTCTAATATCTTCAGCGTCATAATCAGCCTTCATGGCATCTGCTTTTGCCTGCCAGCCATCATGTCCCGGCATAAAATCCGGTGCATCTGAGAAATAACCGGTCAATAATTCTATTGAGCCAAAACCGTTCTTCTTTGCAAAATTAATTCTTTCCTTGTCATAAGAACTGAGAAATCCAATTCGCATACTATACTCCTTGTGTTTCGGCAAATGCCGTATTTATACTAAGATGTCCTTTAATTCTTACTTATACAAACTTTTGCTTTTTCCTTCAAAATTTTAATAATAATTCAATCGCGCTCTCATTCTTTCGTTTTTCTTTATTATTACATCCGTCAGCCTGCGGGAATTATTTTTGATTTTTTCCAACACCTGCGGCTTAAACATCTCAATCCAGTCCTTGGGAACTGCATCTGCCCCGCTGATTATTCCTGTCAACATAGATGCCCGTCCTGATATCGTATCGGAATCACGCCCGATGTTTGTACCTCCAATAGCCGCCTGTCTAACATCGCCGTCAGCTGTGCGGAATATCGCCAGTGATAATCCGATAACCTCCAAAGGATCTATAGATGCATACATCAAACACTCATCGTACAGCTCTTTCCTAACCGCCAAAACATCATCATATCTGGAGGCAATTTCTATACACTTCGATATGTATTCCCTTACAGACCGAAATTTCCGCTTGTCAAATGTATTCAAAGGTGTATCCGGCGCTAATTCAATTGCCGTCTTACACACCGATTCAACTGTTGCATCAACACGAAATGCTTCTGCAGCAATTCCAGCTAAAAGTGATGCCACAACTACATCCAGCCCGCGCTGATACATATAAGAAATCGCCTTTGCCTCAACATATGCATCATCAGGATCTGCAATGTTATACATCCCCACAGGCTCTATGCACATCACTGCAGACCCTGTAACCTGCGTCCAATGGCCGGTTATCCGCGCATCCCATCCGGCATTTATCAGGTCATAACAGTGCCCCATGCAATTAACAAAGAATTTATCTCTATTCATCTTCTTTTTCCAGGTTTCGCCAAAATGCCTGGCGGCAACAGGATAGCCATCACGTTCCAAATATGTTTCAATAAGCATCATTGCCATTTGGTTGTCATCTTCATTCTCAAGCGCCATTGTATTCAAAATCGTGGTAACATGCTCCGGATAGCGGGCATCTATATCTGTATAATTCTGATTTTCAACGGGCGAACCCATTGCATTTCATATGGCTCCGGCAAGTATACATCCATACACCTTATCAAACAGAATCGATTTCTCTCCATCCGGCTTAACAGTGAGATCATCAACTGCAGATACTATCAGCTCCTCTTTCTTGCGCCGCAATTCAATTACATCAGCAAACTGATCCCATTCCTTCGTCATTGGAACCGCCCATTTGCGCCACTCCTCTGGAAATACTTCAGTTCCATACATCGCACCAAGAATTGCTCCGGCTATGATTCCTCCAACTATTGAGGCTTCATTGGCAGGATAGCTCAACACCTTCAGCAGCTTAGCCGGCTCTGATCCATATCTGTATAAAAGCGGCAATATTCTGCCCAATGGATTGTATGCAGCATAACCCTTAACATTCTGAGATGCTATCTCTGTGCCAAGTGCACACCAATAGTTGAGAAAATGCTCATCGGATGCAGCAATAATTCCACCCCACTTAAATGGAATATTTAGCTGATAAAACAACTCCTTATTGTTCTCATGGGCAATGCGAAGCGCCGTGTCCGCCACACTCTGCGGACTAATATCCGGAATAAATGCCGCAGCAATTGCAGCTGCAGATAAACCTGCCCAGTCTGCACCCATCCTCGGCTGGTTGACTGATGCAATATCAACACCATCAATATATGCGCTCTCCGGATTTCCATAATGATATATTCCCACTGCCGGCATTGCAGCGCCAATATATCCGCAGGGAACATTGCCCAATCCAGATATTCTGGGATTCATTCCTTCCCTAAGCGCTTCCTGAGTTGTATGAATTGGATCCCATAGAAAAATTGGTCTGGCTATTTCCTCATTATCCATCAGAAGAGATGCAAAATCCTCCGGTGTTACTCTTCCCATCTTCTTTATATATGCCTTCACTCCAAGGTCAATAAATGGCGTGCACTTTCCATACCACATTATCGCACCCGTATACCCCCGCTCAGGTACCGGCGATAAATCAAGATCAAATATCTCCATAGGGTTCTTAATTGCTATGCCTCCGCCTGATCCAATAATTGCGTATCCAATCTCAGCGCCAATAACAGCGCCCAAAAGCGACCCTTTTATTCTTTCATCCAATGATAAAGCTGCCATACACTTTTCCTCCCCAGAATTCTACGCTCCCCACAAACGAGGCATCCACATCGGCTCTTTAGCCATCTCAGCCTTATTTGCACTATCTCAGATACTATGCACTATTATCTAAATTGTGTAATACTGCCATACATATCACTTGTATTCTATCTAAAGGTTTTTAATGTGTCAATATAACTTTATACTTTATATATTACTGTTTTTATATTATAGGATTTTATTTTATTCAACTGCTTTTATTGACAATTTTACAAAACAATTATATTATTATATGCAACTGCTGAATATAGTAGAAATTTTTGCATTATAAGGTGACAGCATGCTCAACAGACAATTCTTACTTTCACCACAGAATATGCCTAAAAAATGGTATAACATAGTTGCAGATTTTGATGAATTACCTGCTCCGCCGATGGATCCAAAAACCAACAAACCTGCCGATCCATCAGCCCTGCAAGCTATTTTCTGTGATCCAATAATTGAACAGGAAGTCTCCACAGACAGATGGATTGACATTCCTGATGAAGTGATGGATGCATTTACTCTTTGGCGTCCAACCCCGTTGATAAGGGCAATCAATCTTGAAAAAGCTCTTGATACTCCTGCCAAGATATTCTATAAATATGAGGGCGCAAGTCCTGCTGGAAGCCATAAACCAAACAGCGCATTCCCTCAGGCATACTACAACAAAATAGCTGGAATCAAACGATTAGCCACCGAAACCGGTGCCGGTCAGTGGGGCTGTGCATTGGCGCTTGCAACACAAATGTTTGGTATGGAATGCACAGTATACATGGTAAAATGCAGCTACGAGCAAAAACCATATAGAAAATCTATGATAAACACCTGGGGCGGAAACATTTTTGCCTCTCCAAGCACAAATACCGAATATGGCCGCAAAATCCTGAAAGATGACCCAGAGTGCACAGGCAGTCTTGGTATTGCAATAAGT
>JAPXND010000005.1:0-11239 GCA_033808695.1 Armatimonadota bacterium | reverse complement strand
TGAAGCAATTGAAGATACTGTAACCTCCAAAAACACCAAATATGCTCTCGGAAGTGTTATGAATCATGTTGTCCTGCATCAAACCATCATTGGGCTTGAAGCCAAAGAACAGCTTAAAAACGCCGGCGAATATCCTGATGTTGTTATAGGCTGTGTAGGAGGAGGAAGCAACTTCGGCGGTATTGCATTCCCGTTCCTCGAGGATAAAATCAGCGGACGTTCAAATGTACGTGCTCTCGCAGTTGAACCTACATCCTGCCCATCACTAACAAAGGGTGAATTCCGATACGACTTTGGTGATACCGCACAAATGACGCCTTTGTTCAAGATGTACACTCTTGGAAGCGACTATATGCCCCCAAGCATTCACGCAGGCGGGCTCCGATATCATGCAATGGGACCGCTGATCAGCCATGCTTACCATAAAGGATTGATTGATGCCATAGCTTACAATCAGTTAGATGTCTTCGCAGCAGCTGTTGCATTTGCCAGAACCGAAGGCATTATACCTGCGCCGGAATCATCACATGCAATAAAAGCAGCAATAGAAGAAGCGCTTAAAGCCAAGGAAAACAAAGAATCTAAAACCATTCTGTTTAACCTCAGCGGGCATGGTAATTTTGATATGGCTGCATACGATATGTATTTTTCAGGTAAGCTAAAAGAATAGATTTACAACCTCACAGGCTTCCTTGCACGAAGCCTGTGAATTACTCCATATCCAATACCTTGTTTATCTATCCTGCATACCCTCTTTTATCTTGACAATAAGCTTATCTTTATGATAGCATGTCTCGACATAAACCTGTTAAATACCTAGATTGTGTATGTTTATCACATCATACATCAATTGCAAGGAGTTTCAAATGAGTGCCGACAAAGAACTTGTACTCACAGAGCAGGGTTTTAAGCGCATCCGTGAAGAACTTGATCATCTTCGTCTTGTACATAGAAAAGAGATCGCAGACCGAATTCGCGATTCAAAAGAATACGGCGAGCTCTCTGAAAATTCTGAATATGAAGATGCAAAAACTGAACAGGCTTTTGTTGAAGGTAGAATTCTAGAACTTAAACACATATTGCAAACAGCTTATGTGGTTACAGATAGTGAAATCAGTACCGATGTAGTTGGTGTTGGCTGTAAAGTTAAAGTGCATGATCTCGGATCTGATGACGAGTGGGTATACAGCATAGTCGGTTCCGCCGAAGCAGACCCCGAAGCAAACAAAATATCCAACGAATCACCGGTCGGCGAAGCGTTGATCAATCACAAGGCAGGAGATATTGTAGATGTTATTATTCCTGCCGGCACTGCGCAATACAAAATAATTGAAATAAGCAAGTAATATAATATATTATGTTACTATAGTTGCAGCGTATAGCCTCTTTAAATGCAAGATTAGCTATGCGCTTTTTTTATATAGGAGCGAAAAATGATAGAAGAAAATGAACTAATAGAGAATCGTTTGAACAAATTAAAGATTTTACGTGAGAAAGGCATAGATCCATTTGCGATAGAACGATTTGATCGTTCTCATCTATCATCACAAATCATCGAAAATTTTGATGCGCTAGAAAATCAGGAAGCAACTGTAGCAGGCAGATTGGTAGCATTGCGTCCTATGGGCAAAGCTGCATTTGCACATTTGCAGGATGCCAGTGGAAAAATTCAGATATACATCAAAAAAGACACAGTAGGCGATTCACTATACGAGCTTATTGACCTAATGGATACCGGAGACTTCCTTGGAGTAAAAGGAAAAGTTAGCAAAACAAAAACCGGCGAAGTAACTATCTTTGCTGATTCATTCCAAATCATCTCCAAAGCAATCCGACCGATTCCTTTTGGCAAACAGAAAGGCGAACAGGAGTGGTATGGTCTTCAGGATATTGATCAGCGGTACCGTCAGCGCTACCTCGATCTCATCGTTAATCCTGAAGTTATGGATACCATGAAGAAACGAAGCAGAATCATTCGCCTAATAAGAGATTTTCTTAACAATGAAGGATTTATGGAAGTAGAAACGCCAGTATTGCAGGCTATGGCTGGCGGCGCTGCAGCACGGCCTTTTGTTACTCACCACAATGCCCTTGATCATGATTTTCACCTTAGAATTTCACTAGAGCTTTATCTTAAGCGCCTTATTGTAGGCGGATTTGAGAAAGTATATGAAATGGATAGAGTTTTCCGCAATGAAGGTCTTTCTACTCGTCACAGCCCGGAATACACTCTGCTGGAACTCTACCAGGCATATGCAAATCTGGATGATATGATGAGCATTGTAGAACGTCTTATGGCTGCTATCGCTATGGATGTTCATGGTTCCCTGCAGATTGAATATCAAGGGAACATAATAGATTTCACTATTCCGTGGAAACGTATTCCGCTCCTTGAAGGAGTCAGAGAATACACAGGAATAGCGCCGGAAGAATTTGAATCACTGGAAAGCGCTAAGCAAGCCGGCGAACGTCTTGGTCTGCCAATGGATAAAGAAACCACTATCGGCGGAATTGTTGACAAGATACATGAAAGATTCGTTCAGCCAAATCTCATTCAGCCAACTTTTATAACAGACTATCCATTGGATATTTCACCGCTTGCTAAAAAAGATCCAAACAATCCGCTGATGACACGAAGATTTGAACCTTATGTAGCAACTCGAGAGCTTGGCAATGCCTTCTCTGAAATCAATGATCCGCTTGATCAGCGTGAACGTTTCCTTGAGCAAGCCAAAATGCGTCAGGAAGGCGATGATGAAGCTCATCCTATGGATGAAGACTTCCTTAGAGCATTGGAATACGGCATGCCGCCCACCGGTGGACTAGGCATCGGAATAGACAGACTTGTTATGCTGTTTACAAATGCTCCTGCAATTCGTGATGTAATTCTGTTTCCGCAAATGAAACCGGAAAAATTTAAAGAATAATAAAATATATTTGCATGTTTTGCATCTAAACTTACAATAAATGTTGTATAATGAATAAATCAACAAGCAGGAGGCAACAAGTGGGAGATATTTTTCAAAGGATAAAGCGAATCTTTCTTTCTATTATCAGCTTTGGTCTAATCAAATTTGAGGATCCCTCAGTCATTGGTCCATACATCATCGATAATATGAAAAATAAACTCAATGATCTAAAATCCTCAGCAGTACCTGTAATTGCAGCGCAATACCGTATTGAACGTATGTTGGAAACAGAAGAAAAGAAATTAGCACAGCTTACTGATGATGCTAAACAGGCAGTTCTTCAAAATGAAGACGATATTGCCGGTGACCTGCTTCTGCAGAAAGAAGCCTGCCAAGCACGAATTGACGACCTTAAAGTCCAGCTCGAAGCTGCAAAAAATAATGCAGAAGAAGCAAAGCAGCAAATTGAACTTTTTCAGGATGAACTGCAAACTGCATCAGACAGAGCACGCAACGCTCAAATGAGACAGCAGCTTGCATCAATGCGCTCTCAGGTTCAAAAATTCTCCATGTCACCCTCTCTGGATGACGACATGCGCGCTATTGAACGCATGGAAGAACAAGCAGATAAAACCTTTGCAGAATCTCAGGCATTGGGCGATATTAATGCTATGAACGATCAGGCAAAAGTCCAGCAGGTTCGGAAAACTGCTCGAAAACAGCGCGCACAGGCTGCACTTGAAGAACTGAAATCAGAAATGGGGCTTTCAGACACCGAAAAGAGATTCAAAAAAGTATCAGATGAAATCGGTCAGGATGCTACTGAAACCAGTGAAGGCGCTGAAGCTCAGCAGGTATCAAATACCAATACACCCGAAGATTAACGTATATTACCATTTAAAACAAAAGTCGGCAGAGATCTATCTGCCGACTTTAATTTTTTGTCTACTTCTGAGGCACCTTTGCCCAGTCATCAAGGAATTTTGTTATTCCCGACTCTGTAAGCGGATGGTTATACATATCATCTATAACCTTGAATGGAATAGTTGCTACTTGCGCGCCTGCCCGTATCGATTCCACTACATGATTTTGATTCCGTATACTTGCTACTATAACCTCACTGTTAAACCCGTATGTGTTAATCATATTAACTGTATCGCGGACTACATCCATCCCGCTATGACCTATATCATCAAGTCTGCCAACAAATACACTCAAATATGTTCCGCCTGCCTTAGCCGCTAAAAGCGTCTGTGTTGGTGAAAACATCAGTGTAATATTGGTCTTTATGCCCTCAGGAGAAATCGTTCTAACTGCCTGCATTCCATCTTTAGTCATAGGAAGCTTTATCACAATGTTCGGGTGCCATGATGATATCTCTCTCGCCTCACGCACCATGCCTTCATAGTCCAGGCTCACTACTTCAGCGCTTACCGGTCCGTCTACAATATCACATATTTCCAAAATCCTGGTCTTAAAATCACAGTTTTCTTTGGAAATTAATGTCGGATTTGTAGTAACTCCGTCTACTATCCCCCATCCATATGCTCTCTTAATGTCATCAAGATTTGCTGTATCCACAAAAATCTTCATCCATAACCTCCATTTTAATAATTCTTCTTGTTACTCAGCCGTAACAATCTCTGATATCATTTTGAAGCTATCCTTAAGAGCAGGATATAAGCCTCTATAAACTTTGTAATACTTGTTGTATACATCCTTCAACTTTCCATTGGGTTTTGTAGATGATACAACCTTTATTGTATTGCTGCATGCAGTCTCAACATCCGGAAATGCACCCGTCCCGACAGCCGCCAGAAGTGCGGCGCCTAATGCAGGTCCTTCATCTATATTAATGACAACATGCTCAATCCCCATCATATCAGCCTGTATCTGCCTCCACAATGGACTTTTAGATCCGCCGCCAGCTGCTCTCACCTGATTCATTTCAATATTCATTTCCTTGAATATCTCAAACGAATCTTTCAATGCATATGACACACCCTCATATACTGCCCTTGCAAAATGCTCCTTCTTATGGCGCAAAGTCGCTCCAAAGAATACGCCTCTTGCATCAGGATCAGGATACGGTGTCCGTTCTCCTGTAAGATATGGCAGAAATACTAATCCCTCAGCCCCAGGAGCAATCTTCTCCGCACCCTTAGTAATAATGTTATATGGGTCTTCACCTGTCTCCTTAGCAAGAGCTGTCTCCGCATCGGCGAATGTATCTCTATACCATCTCAAAGATCCGCCTGCCGCCTGAATTACACCCATTATATGCCACTTGTTTGGAACTGCATGGCAGAATGTATGCACCCGCAGCTTGGGGTCTACCACCGGTTCATTGGCAAATGCAAACACCACGCCGGAAGTCCCTATGGTTGATGACACAATTCCGGCAGATACTATTCCGCTGCCAACTGCCCCCGCAGCCTGATCTCCACCACCGCCCACAACCGGTGTTCCTGCCTTCAATCCCGCAGCTGAAGCAGCCTGTTCTGATACTCGTCCGCTAACTTCCTGCGATTCATAGACCTTCGGCATCCATTCTCGGGGTATTTCCGCTCCATCAAGCATCTCATCCGCCCAGCGCCGTTTTCTCACATTAAACAGCGCTGTCCCGGATGCATCAGAAACCTCTGTTGCAAACTCACCGGTCAGTCTAAATCGTATAAAGTCCTTTGGCAGCAGCACCTTCCGGGTTTTTGCGTATACATCCGGCTCATTGTTTCGCACCCAAACTATCTTCCCTGCCGTAAACCCGGTCAGAACAGGATTGCTTGTAAGCTCAACCACCTTCTCAAAGCCGATTTTATTGGTTATCCAGTCGCATTCGCTCTGCGTCCGCTGATCACACCACAGTATACTCGGTCTCAGCGCCCTATTGTTTTCATCCAGAAAAACTGCTCCGTGCATCTGTCCGCTTAACCCAATCCCTTTAATGTCCGCGGCTTCTATTCCACCATCAGCAATAGTCTTTTTTATCGTCACGCAGGCTGCATTCCACCAATCTTCCGGATCCTGTTCCGCCCACAATGGCTTTGGAGTATACAACGGGTATTCTTCAGTATTGGATGCAATCGAACTGCCTTCACTGTCAATCAAAAGTGTTTTCGTTCCGCTTGTTCCTATATCAATACCAAGATAGTAATCCATTACGGCATCTTCCTCATTATGTTATTAAAGTTTATTTTAATAAACATGTACATTTTCTTGATAATGCCGCCTTAATAATTGCCACGGCATCATCATTAGTGAATTCATCCATCCAAATCTGCAGATCAAATTTAGCATTCTCTACTCTTTCCCTGCCAAATGTATGAACCATAAACCTATGTCTCTCTTTGTCTGAATTGCGTATCTTAGCAACTGCTTCATGCTCCGTTAAATCTTCATACTTTATCATGTTGCTTACACGAAGCTTCTCGGATGCGTCTATTCGTATATTAAGCGCCCTTGGAAGCAGAATGTTAGCGCCTCTGCCTAAAATAATAGCATTGCCAAGCTTTTCAACAGATGCCACCGCTTTTGCCAGATGCTTTGCATACATAAACCCGCTTGCTTCATGATCACCCAGTACGCTCCTCACAAACATCTCTATCTCAGATTGCTTTTGCTCATCAAATGTCTCAGCAACCTTCTTTGATACTCGTGCATCTTCTGCAATAGAATTAATCAATTCCTTATCCCACATGCTCCAGCCTATTTCAGTTGCCAGTTTATTAGCTATTATCCTTGCGCCGCTGCCCATTGTTCTGGATATTGTAACTATATTGCAGACACATGCTTTGCCGCTCTCATCCAATCGGTTTCTTGCTGCTTCAGACCTTAGAATTTGATTTGTTACGAGTTCTTCTATATACTTAACCATGACTGTGCTACCTCCTTATTATTTTTTTGGAGATATAAACTGCATTCTGTCTCATATATATTATAAGCAAAAGGAAAAATTCTTTCAATCAGCAGCAAATAAAAAATAGTTTTTATATTGGGCTTTTTGGGTAAAGGTTTTTAATGCTAACATAGGAGAATAACATGCAAATCGATTGGTTAACAGTTTTTGTAGGAATTATCGCTATAAGCAATTTAATTCTGCTTACTGTATTAGTGGCTTTGTGCTTTACTGTAAAACGAGTAATAAATAATGCTGTAAAACCGGCTATGGACCAGTTAAAAACAACAGTTTCAGACGTTGACAACATGGTGAAAAATATTGACAGCCGTACAGTTGCTATTATGAATATTACAAAAGATACAGCAGACAATGTTTCAAGTCACATCAAAAAAACAACAATATTGGTATCAGAAATAGTTAATCCCCCTCTTATTAATATTGCGGGAATTTCGGCAGGTATATTCAAGGCAATATCTTCATTAAAATCTGATAAAAAGAAATAGACTCAAATCATTCGTCATCTGCAGATATTTCATACTATTTGCAGATGATTTCATCCTTTCTGCCTGTTGTGTGCGTTTATGCTTTTCAGCTGAATCAGTCCGCCTATAACCATCATTAAAAAGCTGAGAAAAAATATATATCTAATCCCCATTCCAGTTTTATACAATGCCACTCCTGCAAACGGCGCTATTGTTCCCCTTATTCCAAACAAAAATGAATGCAATGCCTGATACTGAGATTCTCTTCCGCGTTTAGACAGCATTAGTATACTGTTAAAATATGCAAGCTCTGTTCCGGCATTTGTTATTCCTGAAAACAAGGCAGATGGATACAGCATCCATACCTTTGTGGCAAAAACATATGTCAATGGCAGCAGCGCACCAATGAAAACACTTATCATAGTTGCAGTTATCGGGCACTTGGCATCTACATGCTTTCCCCAATACAAATACGATAACATCCAGATAATAGTAGTAGCATTAACAATCATTGCAATTTGCGCCGCAGATATATGCAGATAATCTACCTGAAAAATTGGATACAACGGAATAACAACCAGGTTGCCAAACCCAGATACAAAAATTGCTATGCAAAACCATGCAAATGTTTTATCTTCAACAAGAATGTGCAATGTGTTTTTTATAAAGGTGAATACTGACGTTTTTTTGGCAGACTCTTTTGCGGCAGGCACAGGTGCGGTTTTTATGCTTCCAAATGCAAGAGAGGAACACATCCCTAAAATTGCAGCAATTGGAAACAATATCTGAAAACTAACTTTTGGAATGGTTATATCTATAAATGGCAGCTTTCCGCCATCCAACAGATATCCTACAATCAGTGTTGCAGTAAAATTCATAAATGACATACCAACTCTGATGTATCCCATTATCTGTCCGCGATGTGAATCTGGATATATTTCCTTAAGCACGGCTGCATATCCCGGACCTATTATGCTTGTAAGTGAAAGTGATAGAAAAACAATTATGGCAAATATTGTGGGGGTAAAAGCAAATAAAGAAAATACAAACAGCCCTCTGCCTATAACACCTGGCCAAACAACATATGGCATTTTCTGTTTGCCTTCCATATAGTTGGCATACAAAAGCGCAAATATAGAGCCGATAGCCGGAGCAGCAAACATCAATCCAATAATAAACCCATTGGCATTAAGCGTGTCTCTTGCAATAAACCCCAGAAATGGATTTATAGCGCCATTAAATAAACCGGCAAGCATTCCGCCCCACGCATCACGACGGTATGCATCTCTTGCTTTAACTGGTATGGCTTTTTCTAAAAACAATTTCTTTCCTTTATGCTGTAATTATCGCAAAATCAAACCCACCAGCCATAAATTAAAGCTGATGGGCATTAAGATTTATTACTTCCTTTTTTTCAATACACTAATCAAAATGTATCACTCTGACGGTTTCAATTCCACCTATCTTTAATACATCCTTAAGCAGTTCATCTGTTAATGTATCGTCAAGGTTAAGCGCCATCAATGCTTCAGATCCCGCCTGCGCTCTACCAACATGCATTCCGGCTATGTTGATTCCTTCATTTCCAAGAAGTGTTCCAACCTTGCCAATTATACCGGGTTTATCGATATGCTTTGCAAACAGCATTGCCCCTTCCGGTATAACGTCAATCTTATATCCGTCAATGCGTATAATGCGAATATCTTTTTTACCAAACAGCGTTCCGTCAATCGAGGTTTCACCCTTGTCTGTTTTTATCTTAACAGTCATCATATTTGAATAATTCTTAAGTGAAGAGCACTTGCTCTCCATTGTCTTTATACCTCTGCCCTCTGCAATAATAGGAGCATTAACAAGGTTTACTGATTCCATCATCGCCGGCTGGAAAAATCCTTTTAAAATTGATCTTGTGATAGGACCTGTTTCCAGATTGCTTAAATCTCCGGAATACAGCATTTCAATTGATATCACACCGCCATCCGACAGCTGTGATACCATAGAACCTATTCGCTCACCAAGATGCATATATGGATCTACCGCTGCTAGTGTCTCTGCGCTTAATGACGGCATGTTTACAGCGCTTCTGGCGGGCTTATCATTCAATACCTCTACTATCTGCTCAGCTACATCTACCGATACATTTATCTGGGCTTCTTCTGTGGATGCGCCAAGGTGCGGAGTTGTAATTGCATTATCCAACTGTAAAAGTGGATTATCTGCTGCCGGCGGTTCTTTTTCATAAACATCAACGGCAATACCGGCAACATGACCGCTTTTTACTGCTTCTGCCAAAGCAGCTTCATCAATAATTCCGCCTCTTGCAACATTTATTATTCTTACTCCATGCTTCATCATTGCAAGCTGGTTTGCACAAATAGAGCCTTTGGTCTCTTTAGTTGCGGGAACATGAAGAGTAAAATAGTCGCTTCGCTTAAGCAAATCTTCAAACGAAACTAATTCTATACCAAGCTTCCTTGCATAATCTTCGGAAATAAACGGATCATAACCAATTACATCCATTTCAAAACTCTGCGCTCTTTTTGCAACTGTACTGCCAATTTTTCCAAGTCCAAATATGCCAAGCGTTTTGCGATACAGCTCGTTTCCTACAAATTTACTTCTCTTCCATTCACCTGCATGCAGCGAATTATGTCCCTGGGGTATATTACGAGATAGAGAAAGCATTAATGCCATAGTAAGCTCCGCTGCTGCTATTGTATTTCCTGATGGTGAGTTAACAACAAGAATTCCTTTATTTGTTGCTGCTGCTACATCTATGTTATCTACCCCTACGCCGGCTCTTCCTATTATCTTTAGATTTTTTGCAGTCTCCAATACATCGGCAGTTACTTTGGTTTCACTTCGTATTGCAAGCGCATCATATTCACCGATAACCGATATCAATTCATCTTTAGACATCCCGGTTTTTACATCAACATCAAAGTTTTTTTCAAGAATATCTATACCTTCTTTGGCTATCGGATCACTTACAAGAACTCTTGGCATCTGTTGCTCCTTCATCTTTATAAATTGTTAAATTTTATAACGTTAACTTCATATTATGAGAAAATAATACAAGAAAAAATGTGCTTATGTCAAACAATTCTATTTATATCTGTATATAAAAGAGAGCCGGGGTTTATTCAGGCTCTCTTTAGCTTAAATATTGATTTGTAATTCAACAGCTTGAGCATTTCAATTATTGTTTAAGTTCCAATTCTTAAAAGATCATCTGCATCCATAATACATATAGGATCATTTATGTGTTCTTTTCTGAATTTTGCATAATGCTTTCTGCCAACTTCAATATAATGAGCGACTTTAGCCGCAGTATCATTTCCAAAGGCATTAACTGCATACTGACTGTAATAGCCGGAATCTGCATACCGTGCCATTATTGTATGCCCATATATAAACATTGCTCCATCGATAAAATCATCTAAGTACGGCAGCAATTCCGGTGTAAAGAAATTGTCTACAAACGGAAGTCCTGCTTTATTCATCTCGGTGCCTGCAGCTATCGGCAAATTATACTTACGCGCTGTTTTAATTACTTCATCAAGCTTTCTAACTTTAAGCGCTTTTTCTGCAGGATCCTTAATGTTCCAGTTCCTGTCTGGAATTATATTAATGGCTGCAGTACCTTTATTAACCATAAGATTTATATATGCTTCTACATCTTCTTCTCCAGAAGTGGTCCCATCTAACCAGGCAATTGTTGGCAATGCTCCTATATCAATTATCATATTGATGACATCATCAAGAACAGGAAAACTCTCTTTATCTGGAGTTACATAACCTACTCCCCCATATTTCATAAGCTTATTTCTCATCAACTCATGGAATTTTGGTGTATTATTATTATTGATTAATTCTGCAAGCTCAGAAATAGGAACGCCAAGCTTTTTAGACCAAAAATCGGTTAAATTTTCTGCATCATTATTAAATAC
>JAPXND010000004.1:42927-45951 GCA_033808695.1 Armatimonadota bacterium | reverse complement strand
ATATAATCAAAATCACGATGCCAGAATCCGGGATATTCACCCTCTGCTGCTGGAATGCATACATCAAACTCATAACCGAAACGACCAATGCAGCCATTAACAATCTTTTCAGAAATGGTCTTCAAAACCGATAATACATCCTTTGGATTAGTGAGATTATTACTTTTATTCATCTGATTTGTCCTTTCTTTTTACCTTGTCAGTAATTTTGCAAAACAATTACAACCTTAACACAAGTATTTGGGCTTCATAAAGGAATCTATTCATAATAATGATTTGTGAGTATTATAACAAATGACTGTTGCAGCTGCAAATCGTTTGAAGGAGTTTCTATTATCCTTTATCTGCTTTGAAAAAGAATAAAGATGAGTCTTATATTGTTCATTAATATAATAAAGAAATGGACATCGTAGTTTTGTTTGAAATAGCAGTCAATAAACAGACAAATGCAATTCTGAATTTGTCTGTGAGTTTGATTCAATTTGTTAAGTTACTTATAATTATATAAGATTTAGTGTGTAATCTGATTATTCTTAACTGGAATTAGGTTTCATCCACTACTTCAATAAGGCAAAAAGAAAGAATACTTTATGATAATTGATATACATGCACATGTTTTTCCTGATGAAATAGCTGAAAAGGCTGTTAATAAGCTTACATATGGAAATACAATACCGATTTTTGGTGATGGTACATGCAAGGGATTGTTAATGGCAATGGATGAGGCTGGAATTGATATTTCAGTATTAATGCCGATAGCCACTAAGCCTTCACAAGTAAAATCAATCAATGATTGGGCTATTTCCACAAATTCCAGTAATGATAGATTGATTAGTTTTGGAACATTGTATCCGTTTGAATCTGATTGGAGCTCAGAAATATCCAGGCTTGTAGATAATGGAGTAAAGGGAGTTAAACTCCATCCCGATTATCAGCGATTCTTTGTAGATGATGAACGAATGTATGAAGGGTACAGCAAACTTGATGAATCCGGCTTAATCGTTATGCTGCATGCCGGAATAGATATTGGTCTGCCGGATCCGGTACATTGTCCGCCTGATAAATTAGCAAAAGTTAGAATGGATTTCCCTAACATTAAAATAATTGCCGCTCACATGGGTGGATATAGAAATTGGAATGAAGCATACGAACACTTAGTTGGTAAAGATATTTATTTTGATACATCGTATTCATTTGATGATATGGGAGCAGATTATATGGCATCTATGATTAAAAATCATGGAGCTGATAAAGTGTTGTTTGGAACTGACTCACCATGGACTGTAACATCAAGCGAAGTAAAAAATATTGAATCTCTGCCACTTAGTAAAAGCGATATTAACAAGATACTAAGTGGAAATGTGATAAAGCTGCTTGATTTATAATAATTCCATGCATGATAAGCCGTTTTATGCATTCTGCCGTAGATAATATATCTTTAGAATGCTTTGAAAATGGAGAATTTAAATTCAACCATATGCAATAAATACTGCTTTCTTTGAATTGCAATATGTTATATGATATAATGGATTATAGATATGGAAATATTCGGATTTCAATGACTGGTTGTCAAGAGTTTGAGTTAGCGGGACAAGGCGGTCAGTATATACACCCTGCCTGCATAGTTATAGGAGTATTCAAATGAATCGTCAATTTCTACTCATTTTTATAGTATTGGCTAATTTATTCAATGTTACACTCTGCGCAGGAACACTAAACTTCGCAAAACCGGAATTGGTTCAAGAGGTGTTGGATGGTAAACGGGATGCAGCGCGTGTGTCATGGTGGGGATTCGACGTTAAGGACTCTACTGAATTTCTGCAGAGCGCCATCAACTCCAAGGTTAAGAAGCTCATTATCGACCGGCAGGAATCGGCGTGGGTTACGCGGCCGTTGACAGGTGTAAGCAATCAGGAGATAGTTTTCGAAGAGGGAACAGAACTGATTGCTCTCAAAGGTGCATTCAAGTCCAAAAACGATTGCCTTATTTCGTTTCAAGAGTGCGAAAACATAACCATTCGTGGTGAAATGAGAGACTGGGGCAAATCGGCACATATCAGAATGCATAAACAGGACTATCAATCATCCAACTACGAGCATTCTGAATGGAGGCATGGAATTGCACTGTATAGCTGCCGAAATGTATTGATTCAAGACATTGCTATTGAAGAGACAGGTGGAGATGGTATTTACCTTGGCAGTCACTATGGCAAAAATTCCAATCGGAATGTAGTGATTCGGCGTGTTGACTGCAATGGCAACAATCGTCAGGGGATCAGCGTCATCACGGCTGAAAATCTGCTTATTGAAAACTGCCTCTTGCGCAATACCAGCGGAACTGAACCGCAAGCCGGCATTGATTTTGAACCAAACAGCCCTGATGAACTGTTAGTCAACTGTGTCCTGCGTAACTGCATCGCGGAAGGTAATGCGGGAACGGGTTACCAAATCTGTCCGCAGCAGATGAACAATCGCTCAAAACCTATCTCTATTAGTTTGTATAACTGTGTTTCCCGCAGCAACGGTCAGCACGCCATCCATTTGTGCAGCGCTTTGGAAGATCCTCCTGCAGGACTACTGCGAGTTAATCGTTTTACATCAATAAGCGATGAAATGGCAGGGCTCTCAGTGCAGTTTAATCCATACGATGCAATACGCATTGAGATTAAGAATTCGCTGTTTTGTGATAACGCTCGCATTGAAAAATTCTTTCCCCCGATCTATCTTCAAGTGGTTGACCCGGAAAATCGTCCTGCAGGAAACATTAACTTCAAGAATTTGACGATTAAAGATGACATCGAACGACCATTCATCAAGATTGTCGGTCCAGAAGGAACTGAGGTGAAAGACATCACAGGAGATATCACTCTTGAGAGGAATGGACGAAGAGAGCATATTGCAATTGACGCAGCATGGCTGAAAGAATATCTTACGAAACCAACAACTCAGTAATCATAAATGCGATATTGATAAAATATTCGGTGAAAATCTGATAAAGATACTTGATTTGCAATAGTTTCATGT
>JAPXND010000004.1:25502-42917 GCA_033808695.1 Armatimonadota bacterium | reverse complement strand
TCTTTAGAGAATGCTATTAATATAACGGAGAATTTAAATTCCTCCGGATGCAATAAATACTGCTTCCAAGGATGATGTCCGCAGCTTGCAGAACCAATTCCATTTTGCTTATAATCAAGGTTTAGAATAATATCTTCTCTTGGAATAAGCTCAAATGTATGTCTCGCTTGTTCAAAATCAAAAGGGGTGTAATGATGTGCACTAAAGTTTATTGCGGGCACACCGGCTGCCAATAATCCTTCTCCCCGGGTATTAGTAAGTGATACCCAATTAGTATCTGATCTATTTCCATTTTCTTGAGGAAATATATATGGTGTATAAAGATCATCTATATTAGCCGCATAAAGCCCAAATTTGCCAGCTTGTTTGGTATCGATATATGATTCGCCTGGACCACGTCCGAACCATGAAACATTATCAAAATCTCCCGGAACTGCCATCATAAGTCCTATTCGCGGAATTGTATCAGACCATTGCCCATGTGGAACACCGTGGACATCTATTCTTATTTCACCATTTCCGTAAATTGTGTATATATACTCACAATTGAAACACCATTCATGAATAGGAGGTGCAATTCTAACATTTGTTTTAATAACAACGGTCTTTTCATCAATCTGCTCCATAATTACAGAATTTACTCTATGCTGCAGATGATCAAGTCCGGCTTTTCTCCATGGTTCTGAATTATTCCAGCATCTGTCATTGTCTGTTGTTGCACGCCAAAAATTGAGTCTGGGACCCTCATTAATCATGCTTATGCCATGCCATTTATAATCAGCGATATATCCGTATACTTTGCAAAACGTTAACTCAAACTCTGAACCGCTTACAACTACAGCTAATTTGCTGTCTGAAGCTGTTATAATCGATTGTGTGTCGCTGCATTCGGCTGGTTTGCACTTATTCTCTATCGGAAGCTTAAACTGTGCCCAAGCTACCTCATGACCTTGCTTTGCCCAGTTTTGGTCGGATGCAAGAGTAAACGATAGCATAAGATAGTATTCAGTATTAAATGCAGGAGATGGAAGATCATACTTAATGTCCAGATTGCCTGTTTTAAGCGCTGCTATATCAGGAACTGGCATGCTTCCGGATGATATAACTTTTCCATCAGCAGATATAGACCATGATAAATCTAAATGTGACAAGGAAATGAAATCATATCGATTTTCGATTTTGAATTCACCTGTTTTTAAATCGATAGCTTCAACCTTCACAGGCTCAATTACTTTTTTATATTCAATTAATCCGGGTGATGGTTTTCTATCAGGAAATATCAATCCATCGCATACAAAGTTGCCGTCATTTGGATAATCTCCAAAATCGCCTCCATATGCAAAGTATTCAATGCCATCCTCAGTATATTGACGGATTCCATGATCTACCCATTCCCATACAAACCCGCCTTGAAGCCGTTTGTATTTGTAAAATGCATCCCAATATTCAAGCAGTCCACCTGGACCATTTCCCATTGCGTGTGCATATTCGCACAGAATGAATGGCATATCAACATAGTTATCTGGAACGTTTTTCCCCCATGAATCTACACCTTTATCGCCTTCACCTATGCGTATAACTTTGTCTAAATGCGTATACATCTGACTGAATACATCAACAACCTGAAGCTTTTGATCGCCTTCATAATGTATAAATCGCGTAGGATCAATATCTTTTGCCGCTTTTGCCATTTTTGCATGATTTACACCTAAATTTGATTCATTGCCAAGCGACCATAGAATTATTGATGGGTGGTTTTTGTCTCTTTCTACCATCCGCACCATACGATCTACACATGCATCTTCCCATTCTGGGTCATCAGCGGGATTTCCTTTCCAATTGTCACCCATAGCAAAACCATGAGTTTCAAGGTCGCATTCGTCAATCAAATATATTCCGTAATAGTCACATAGGTCATAAAAACGTGGGTCGTCCGGATAATGTGAAGTTCGAACTGCATTGACATTATGGCGTTTCATCAATAAAATATCTTCGCGCATGGTTTTAATGGGAACTGTTCTTCCATAATCAGGATGGTGTTCATGGCGGTTTACACCTTTGAACATTATTGGCACACCATTTACAAGCAGATTTCCTTTTTTCATTTCAATTTGGCGGAAGCCTACATGAACAGGAGTTATCTCTACTACATCATCGTTTTCATTTGTTATTTCCGCTAATAGATTATATAGATATGGTGATTCCGCCGACCATTTTTCAGGTGCGTCAACAGGTATTTTAAATTCTATAGTTTCTTTGCTTTCTTTAGCCATCGAAAGTGATGATTCATCTGACACAATCTGATTGCATTGTGAATCAAACAAATGCACTTTTATTTTGTATCCTTTAATTGCTGATTTATTACAATTTTCTATTTTTGTTTTTACATATAATTCCGCATTTTCATATTTGGGATCAAATGTAGTTCTTACAGCTATGTCTTCCAAATGAACATTAGGAATTGAGATCAGATATACATCTCTGAATATTCCGCTTAACCACCACATATCTTGGTCTTCACAATAGCTGCCATCAGACCATTGATACACCCTCACAGAGACATTATTTATACCTTGTTTTACATAGGGTGTTATATCAAATTCTGCAGGGATGCGGCTGCCTTTGCTAAACCCTACAGGATGTCCGTTTACCCAGAGATGAAAAGCAGAATCAACACCCTCAAAACGAATGTGAGTCCTGCGTCCTTCCCAATTTTCGGGCATTATAAAATCCCGTCTATACGAACCAGTAGGATTTTCAGTTGGTACATTTGGCGGATCTACAGGGAAGGGGAATTTCACATTTGTATAGTGTGGAAATCCGTATCCAATCATCTGCCAGCATGAAGGTACAGGGATTTTATCCCAAGCTGCAGCATCATAGTCATTTTTGTAAAAATCGTCAGGAGCCTGCATCACAGTAGGGGAATAATCAAAGCTCCATTCACCATTTAACAATTGAAACCATGGTGATGCGGCACGTTCAAATGTAAGAGCAGATATTCTGTTTTGATAAGGGAATGTGTATGCTCTTCCTGGCATGCGATTTTTATGTTGTAATTTAGGATTTTCAATATCTTGCATTTTTTTTCCTTTAATTAATTTATTCCATAATGGTTTTTCCTAGTTCAGCTGCCTGATTCATCAGATTATCATCCTTTGATGCATCATTGGGGCTGTTTAATCCCAATCCTCGTATCTGATAACAATCGGTATAGCCGATGAATTTGAACCAGTTGCTCATTTCATCAAAAATTTGGAAATCAGATGGATTCGGGTTGCCTTGGGATGTTACCAGAACGAATTTCTTTCCTTTTGATATTCTGCTTCCATCAGCTTCTGTTATGTATGTTGGCTTTAAAAATGAATACATTCTATCTAATACCATTTTAATTTGCCCGGTGAGTTGTCCAAAGTATATTGGTGATGCAAATATCAAAATGTCAGAATTCATTGCTGAATCTAATACCTGTGTGAGATCATCATTGACTACACACTTGATTGAATCTTTTTTGCATCTTTTGCATCCCTGACATCCCTTATAGGAAAGATCATTCAATTTGAAAACATCGTAACCAGCTCCAAGTTTTTCAGCTTCGGATATTATTCTGCGTGAGATTGTTTCTGTATTGCCATTTGTTCTTGGACTACCAA
Organism: Armatimonadota bacterium; assembly: GCA_033808695.1. GTDB lineage: Bacteria > Armatimonadota > UBA5829 > DTJY01 > DTJY01 > JAPXND01. Next base: position 39,264 of record JAPXND010000004.1, on the reverse strand, counting down.
GTATACATGTGATTTTTTTCATTTTTCCCTCCTCATTAATTATTCTCAGGCATTTCATTAAGTCCCATTTGTGTGCGCGAACCGGCATTGTTTTCAACAATTAATCCATCTGCGGCCTGATTTCCCATGATGATAGCCGATTTTGTTTCTGATCCTATTATTATAGCACGTTTCTTTTCCATAAAGGTATTTCCTTGAATGATAGCTTTACCCGCGGCAATTTCAATTGCGGCTTTATCCCAATTTACAAAATGACATGCATTAGTAGTGAGTTGGGCATCGGGGCTTTTCTGCAGGATAATTCTTTCTATAGGACCCCAAAATGAGCAGTTATTTAAACTTATTTTTGATTTTATTTTTCACCTATTTAAATGCAAACAGAATCTTTGCTTCCGCATTTGCCAACGAACTTGCCGTTGGCAATAAGAAACCCACATTTCTGAGTCTGCTCAACTAATACTGAACATTCACATGAATCTGCACCTATACCAAGGAAATTACCATTGCATGAACCTTGTTTGGACTCAGAAAATTTATATCCTATATTATAGCAAAAACAGAATGTATTCAATCTTCATATAGTAGTTTCAGGAAAATATCTGTATTACTATTATTCCATTACCTACAATCCCTTACTTAACTACATCATATTCTGTAGAAAATCCAAACCCAGAAACTAATAATTCTCCTGCAACAAGAATGACTGTAAATAGTGATCTATTCAATTTTTGCCTCCTGCTTAATATCATGCTTCCAAATAGACTTCATATCCCAAATTTCTAATGTGTTGACAAAGGCATTGCCATCAAATGATGTTATATCCATATTTAAATTGCCAATCAACTGAGGATATATTCGTTTTGTTACGCATTGTTTATTATTGGCGAATACTTCAATAATGCTTTTATCAATAAAAATGGTAAGATCAAGCAATTCATTGCTGTCAAGCTCGAATGGTGCAATTTGCGGCAAAATTCCTGTTACATCGGGATTTATGCTGGCAACAGATGGATCGATGGTTAGAGTTTTTTCTAATCTATTAAGAATAATCATTGTTTTTTCTTTGCGCTCTTCAGATGAAAAAATATCTAACTGTAAGATTTTTGAATTTTTCATATCAGCAGATAGATGCAATTCCTTTGTATTAGATCCTATATTGAAATTTGCAGGTATTCCATCATTTAGTGTAATATTTGTGGTAGAATTATGGTTTGTTCTGAGGCTTTGAAGCTCTGGAATAGGGGATATCAAAAGGCTGCCTTGTTCATCAAGCGCCAGATCCCTTGGAAGTGACATGATTCCTGCCCAATTGGATTTATGCATCGCTTCATATGTCCTGCCTTCAGCAACCCAACCAATCATTACTCTTCTGCCATTCAATCCTTCCCAAGCAATAGGAGCAGCTAAGTCGCCGGATAATCCTAATCTTTCTAATTTTGGATTAGTGAAGTTCATACGTCCATGGGCTTCAGGATAGAATTTATTGTCTGAATAACTGCCAAGATAGTATTGGGCTCCTTGATTATGGCTTAAGAATAGAAGCATATACCTATTTCCAATCTTAAAAAAATCAGGACATGCACAATCTTCTCCAGGATTTGTAAAAACTCCGCCCAGATAGAAAACATCTACATATTCCCAGTTTTCCAGATCATCTGAACTATATAAATATGCAATATCTTTTCCACCAGATTCTTGATCTCTGCCATCGCCATAATGGGCATTGGTAATTCTGCCTGATATTGAGTAGTATTTATTATTGCGCTTCCAAATGCACGGATCATATGTTTTTTCAGGATCAAAATCTACATACGGATTTGATGGCAGTTTATACCAACTCTCAAGCATTTCGTCTTGACTTATGGCAATGCAGTTTCCGCTTTGATGTGCATGGTAATTGGCGATAACCCGGTTGCCGTCAACTATCGAAGTTCCGCTCCAGCATCCTTTTTGATCGTATGTATCGGCTTCCGGCTCAAGTGCAATTGAGAGATCATCCCAATGAACAAGATCAGCGCTTACAGCATGTCCCCAGTGTGCCATTGATACACCAGATGACCAATCAGGAAAGAATTGATAAAACAGATGCCATCTGCCTTTCCAGTAGACTGTGCCGTTGGGATCGTTCATCCAGCCGTAGGGCGCTGAATAATGATATTCCGGTTTATAAAGGTTAGGTTTTGGAAACTCTCGTATAATTTTTTCACCCGATTTCATTTGGAACCTCTGCTCTTTTGAATCTCTATTTTTGTTGTTAATTCCGATGATAATTCAATCATTATGTTTAACTTGCCATCTTTTTCAACAACGGAATTTAACGCTTGCCTGCCATTTATAAATACACTGTATTCAGTGTTTGGTTTTGGAATAATGACGCTATAATTCCCAGAACCAGTAAGCCATATCTTGATGTTGTCAGGCGAATATTCCGCGGATACTTTCGCTCCGCTTGACGTTATAAGATTTTTAAACGATATGTTCTGTTGTTTCATTACAGAAGGAAGATTCGTGAACACCTCAATATTATTGTCCCAGATGGAGCTGATTAATAATTGTTCTGTTGTTGCAGTAAGATAGGATGCATGCGGAGTTTGATACGGCGGCATTCCTACAAGATCAACGCTGTCAGGTGTGATTTCTGCAAAAAAACCGCTGCCGTAAGTGTATCTAACACCTTGATCAATCAAACCATCTGCGATATCTGCTTTGCTGCCAAACCTTAGATCGGAGCTTGCCTGCCAGAAATACACCCAAGGCTGAATAAATCCGGAATTGTTATATTCGTCAATGAATGATTGACTTTCTCTGGTAGAATTATACATCTTCATATCAATAAAAGGTTTTGTTTCAGATGGATAAAGCAATAATGACATCCATCCGCCTGCACGTCCAGCATATTTGTGTGCATGATAGATATTATTGTCATTTTCAATGTACATATTGTCTACGATATCCTGCCATTTAGATTTCAGATCACTGTCTGTATTAAGGATTTCGGCATACTCTATTCCTTTACGCAGTATTACACCGAACCATGTTGCAGCAAATGTATCATTAAGCAGTTCTGGACCATTGATATCACCTGAAGCGCCTGCACCAATGTAATAATCTCCATCTTTGATAAATCGTTCATTAGCTGTGTATTCTGATACTGTGCGAATAATAGGATAGCAAATATCATTTAACAGTTCTTTATCTTTGGTGGCTTCATATAAACGTACAGCAGTCATGGCATGTGCAGGATTTACATGGAATCCTGAGTCTGTCCAATCACTCTGCATTGCAGATTCACCATTATAATACATCATCCATGGAAAAGTACGTCCAGAACTCTGTTTTACTTGATTTAACCATTCAGCTATTTTTTCTACAGACTCAATATTGTTAGTGTGAATTAAACTGTCGGCGATAAAGTTCAAATCCCAGAATGTTGCGGCATGCCAGCACCATGGATGATGCAAAAGAAAACAGATAGGCAATCCATTGTTATGTGAGCCTGCAATTCTGAGCAGATAGAGAGAATTATTAAACAGCATTTCTCTCTTGGCATTATTGATTTTTATGCTTCCGGAGTTGGAATAGTAGCTGTTCCAATCGTTTATATGGTTTGTTAAGGCATTGTTTATTTGATTTTTTACAGATTTAGAAATATCTGCATCATCAGTCAACTTATCTATGTTGTTTAAGTTTGTTGTAAAAGCTTTTGATCTTGCTGCAAATCCTTCTTTATCCGGTTGGATTTCATCTGATTCCATTTTTATGACTATTGCTTGGAAGTTAATTTCTGCAGTATCAATAACTTTAATTTGGTTGACAAACCCAATTCTATCACTATAAGCAAAATAAGCAGGATTACTATCAGCTGTAATAAAATATGCTGCCTTATAATCTGCTAAAGGTTTGAATTTACCATCTTTTAATACTCTGCCTTCAAGGTATGCATATTTATTAGCATTATTTTTAATGTCAACATACTCATAAATAGCTTGATTGACAAATTGTCCAAGGCGATCATCACGTGTTTTAAGAACAATTTCCGGTGAAAACTTAACATGGTGTGTATTGCCATCTACACTGCTGAAAGATATGTTCCAGTTGGTTGAATTTCCCCCAATTGGGGTGAATAGAGATATTTTCACACGGACTTTCTTATCAAGGACAAATGATGTTGTGATGATTGCTTTATTTATATCAACTTCACGACGCCAATTGGAACTGGATTTAATAAGCTTATCCTTTGAATCAATACTTCTGCCATCAATTGATATTGAATAGTTGAAGTATCCTAAAGGCATCAGGTTTTTGGATGTAATATGATCACTTACAAACCCTTCGCCGAAAATATACATATCATCTGTATGAAAGTTTTCACCTTGATGGTATCTTTTGGATCTGCCTAATGGCGAATCTAATACCTGCATTCCGGAACCGTCTATGCTGATTCCAAGCAGCCCGCTTCCAGTATAAGCTGGAAGGATATAATGCGGAATTTTGTCATTTTCTTCAACTATATTCCATGGTGTATAGCTGGTTACACATGAATCATCAAACAATCCAAATTCTTTTATATCTGATTTTGGGTCAATCAGCTCTGCTTCCGGCAATATTGATGCAGGTGATATGCATATGTCATTAAATGTTATAGCATTGCCTTTTATTTGATTTACTTCAAGCTTATGCATTCCCCTGTGAAGATCAATTGCATCAGTGATATCAATCTTGCGGCGAAAGATTTTGCCATTAGTAGAAGGAAGGGTTATTCCATCAATTTTATGAATATCATCGATAATCATATTAAATACACAATCAGTATTCGATTTATAGTCAACGAATATATCTATATTGCTGTTGGTTTCGGTCCAGAACATCTTATTAATAGCAGTTTCCAAGTTTGAATTGACTCCTGGGAAAAAGTTATGTGTGTTTTTATCTTCTGAAGCCGATGAAGCCTCATTTAGTGTAAACAATGCAGTAAAAACAACAATACCAATTGAAAATATCATTCTACAATCCATTACAATCCTCCAAATATTATTTAATTTCAACAATTTCATTTGTTTCCAGAGATTCAATTGCAGCCTGTATTGCTTTTTGAGCTTTAAGCCCATCTAATCCTGAGCCATCAATTTCATCTGGAGATACGCCATCTGCAACCTGCTGAGCGAAACAGTGAATTCGTTCTCTAAATGTATCATCAAAATCACGATAACCACCAAACACAGGATTGGTATATACCGATTTCATTAGGTTGCCAGCAGGATATAGAGTTGCTTCGCGCCACATATCGTCAACAATGAATCTTCCATTCTCTCCGGCAACTTCACATCTCTCCATAGGATGCCCGCGCTGAATATCATAGCTGCTTGTAAGATGTCCGACTATACCATTGCTGAACTGCATATTAAATGATGCAGTAGACCATATATTTCTTCCGGATGCTTTCATTGCAAAGCACTGAACTTTTGAGATATCACCGCAATAATAACGCATCATATCTACGGAGTGCGGATTGAGCGCTTTAAGGTGGAAATATGGTGAATCAAACTCACCTGGCTTGCCTATCCATAGCGCCATATTAACAAAAAGCAGATTTCCTATTTTCCCATCATCCAGCCACGATTTTGCTATTCTGGCAGCAGGAGTGAATCTATGATTGAAGTCTATCCCAAAACAACGATTATTCTTCTTGGCAGTTTCTACCATCTTTTCAGCTTTATCAATATCATTGCAGATAGGCTTTTCACAAAGCACATGACAATTAGCTTCAAGCGCTTGAATTGTAGGTTCATAATGGTCGCTGCTGTATTCATATCCGCCTGTAGCAACACTGCACAAATCGGGCGATAAAGCATTTAGCATATCCTCGGCGCTTGCAAACCATGGTACATTTAGATTTTCACTTGCTGCTTTTGCTCTATTGATATCAATATCGCAAACACCTACCAGCTCTGTAATTGGGTCATTTTGATAGATATTTGCATGTAAATTTCCAATAGGACCCATTCCTATAACGCATACTCTTAACATTCTATTAATCCTTTATTAATTGTTAATTGAATTTTAATATTTTGCATACGGCATTTACAGATTTTCTGCTCCTCGCTGCAGCCTAAGCTCTCTTGCCTGCAGAGCTTCTGCACTTTTAGGAGACCCAATATATAATGTGTCATATGCCTCCTGCGATGTTTTAAACGGACCGTTGCCGTGTCCATGCCAATTAAGATTTGTATAAATCGGATTCGTTCTGCCTGTCTCTTTTTCTCGTTTGGCTATGTGCTGCAGCATTCTACTCTCAAGCATTGCTGCAATTTCCGGTTCTGTATCTATTATGTTATTCAGCTCTTGAGGGTCTTTTATGAGATTGTACAACTCTCTTTCCGGCTTAAAATGAAAATCCGGTTCAAGAGCATGGATATATTTCCATTCCGGAGTTCTCCATCCATGTTTTCGCATCCAGGTGCATTCGGTGATATAGAATTCAGGTTCTTCAGAGATAGGATTCCCGTTGAATAGAGGAGTCAGGGATCTTCCGTCAAAGGCTATATCTGATTTGATATCCAAAATGTCCAGTATGGTAGGCATTACATCCTTAGATTGCACATAGTTGTTGTATCGTTTGCCTGCAGGAACCACTCCGGGAAGTTTGAATACTAATGGAATATGAAGGGTGGGGTCATATAAACTGTGATGATCAAAATAGCAGTCATGATCATATAGAGTTTCACCATGGTCGGAATCAATAACCAGCAAGGTGTTCTCTTCCAGTTCTAAAGCTTCCATTGTGCTGAATATATTGGCGATGCATGAATCCATGTAAGCGAGTGCACCATCATATTGTGCGATTATATAGTCTTTGTCAGTAACACCGGGTGGAAACCAACTTGCGAAGTAGTCACGGAACGGTTTAAAATTGAACACCGGATCCAATGATTTATTATTAATATCAAACTCATCTTTGTCATAGAATATACGTTCAAACGGCAAAGGCGGAAGATAAGGTGAATGAGGATCCATATGTCTAAGAAATAAGAAAAATGGCTTGTTTTCAGCTGCTAATCGCTTTATTTCAGGGATTGCAACAGCATTGAGATTCTCTGCTTTAGGACTTCTGCCGTCTTCCCATGAACCCCATCCGCTGAAGTCAATATAGTTTTGAAATCCTCTTGATGCCGGATTGCTGCTGAAACCAACGCATGTGGTGTTATAACCGTTATGGCCAAGCACTTCTGCAAGCGTGGCAACATGGTTCCCAAGTCCGCCTTGATGTCTCAATGCAACTACATCTGTACCAAAGACATCCATTCCAGTGAACATAGATGAGTATCCTGGCGATGTTGGTATGCTTGGGCTATACATGTTATTAAATACTGCACCGCCTGAGGAGAATTTGTCTATATGCGGAGTTGTAAGTCTGTTATAACCATACAAACTCATATGATCCGCTCTTAAGCTATCTATGCCAATTAAAAGCAGATTGGGCTTATTAATAATAACTATCCTTTCTGAATTATACTATCTTGCATTTAGCGATTTAAGGCATGCATTAAGATATCCGTAGCTTTCTGCTGCAATTATTGCTGTTTGAGCAAGTTCAATTTCGCCTGCACCAATAACCTCTAAACACACCGGACCAGAATAATTTCCTTCAACCATAACACGGCAGTAGTCATACAAATCAATATCTCCGCGTCCACATGCCTGATCCGGCGCTGCGCCAGGTGATGGACCTCTGCCTTTGCAGTCACGTATATGGATATGTTTGACTTTACTCAATACTGGCCGCAATGCATCGGCAGGATTTTCACCGGCTCTATAAATATGACTTGGATCCATGTCTACACCAAAAGCCGGTGAAGAGATTTTGTCCATTGCTCTTAATGTTGTTGATGTATTATAGATAGATGCGCCTACATGGGCTTTGCAGCATAGTGTAACGCCAAATGATTCAGCCTTTTCTGCCATTAAGGCAATCATATCAGTTTGACGAATGAAATCATCTTCAATATCACTTTTTCCGCCAGGCCCAATATTAACCACCGGAATTCCAATTTCAGATGCTGCCTCAAAAGCCTTCATCAATCTTGCTTCATCAAGAGCAGCTTCTTCCATAGATAGAAATTCCAGTCCATTATCTTCAACTATCTGTTTTAATTCAGCAGCCTGTTCCTTCCAGTTATCAAGATTGAGATGCTCGCACATTCCTTGTATGGCTGATATCTCTATTCCATCGTATCCGGCTAGTGCAATATATTTTGCAGCATCGGCAAAGTCAAAAGAGCTGAATAATACAGAGTTGCATCCAAGTTTAATCATATTCTATCTCCTGTTAAAGAAATGAATTTTGTGTTCGCATTATAAGTGTTACATACCACAAACACATCTATTTTTCCTTTGTTAAATCTGCAATTCAATAATTTTATGCATACATTGTCAATAATTGTGTTCAGGTATGATATAATCAGATATAATTTCACATGGAGGAGAAAATACAATTGCTTTGGCTTGCTTTCTCTAAAAATGTTCAGATTAATAACAACTTGACGATGTTGTATGAAGGAAGAAGATACACCAAATAATGCTGTAATTATTTAAAAATAGAAGGAATTTTGCATTCAATTAAATAACAAGAAGTTATCAACCATATATTGGAGAAACAAATGTCAGATACTGAAACGACTTCATCGCAATGGCAGGTGCAGGATTTATATGAAATTGCAAAATCTCAAAAAGAATTGCTGAAACTAATACTTATTCAAATAATAGCAGCTATTATCATCCGGATTATAGCTTATATTGGAAGAAATGCAAATCTGTTCTTGTCAATTCTTGCTTTATTACTTTTTGTTACAACATTGATTATAGGCGTTATGCTGATAATAGGTGTTTATAAATTTGCAGCTGCATTAGGAAAATTTCCAATACTTTGCGCAATACTAATGATTTTTCCTCTTATCAGCTTAATCACATTGCTCTATTTAAGCAGTAATGCTAATAAAGTATTGCAATCAAACAACATTTTTGTAGGTCTGCTAGGAATATCAAATGATGATTTGGAAAAATTGAAATCAGGGATTATGCCAAATGATGATACGGTACCAGTGTAATTGGAAATTTAACTGCTGAAACAAACATTATTAAATAAGAATGGCATTGGTAATACCAATGCCATTCCTCTTAATTATAAAGCTTTATTATACAGCTTGATTTAAAGTCGGGTAGTGTAATATCTTCACTATATGCATGTATTGAATCTGTATAAATTTCTACTCTATCATCATAGATTTGTATTATGATAACTGTTGATTCGGCTGTTTCATCATCAAGGTTAACTAAAAATATTGCAGTGTTCGTATTTGGTTTTTAGACAACTGTTCTTATTCCTGTATTTCCATATATCAATTCAACTTCAAGATGTAGATCATATCTGTTCATACAAGACTTTATCTCTTTAACTGCAACCTCCGTAAGTAAGCTTTACTAATGTTTCATTTTATAATTAGTTTTTCCTGCAATTTAGGGAATTATATGAATTTTATTCTTAATAATGAATTTATTTGTGAATTAATCATTGATGTGTGATAATATATAAATTGTATAAATATTTTAAATATCACTTAATAACTTATAACATTAATCTTTTCAATGTAACTTAAACAAACAACAAATCGTATATATATATGAGAGGTATCTCTGGAGTCAAGTATGAAAAGATTTAAAAAATTTTATATAGCAATTATATTCGTATACATGTTATGCATTAATTGTTTTGGATTTGCATTTTCGGATGTGTTGTCTACAGATATGGCAAATACGCAGTCTTTGGTAACTGTTTCAAATCAAAATGCATTAACAAGTACGTACGATACTTTCTATGGAAAAAATACAAAGGGTCCTTTTATGCTTACATGGAAACCTATTGCCCGTGATTCAGATAAAGTTACGGTTAATACCCAGCCCATGCAAAAAGGCTCAGATTATGACATTGATTATATTGCCGGAATGATTGCATTTAGAGAACCTGTGAATTTCGGTGACGCAATTTTTGTGTCTTATAAATATGACCCAACTATTGCTTCCAAAATGAATAATGATCTCAATATACCATTAACATTGAGTATATACAACAATGAAAAAACAAAACTCCAGCTTATTGGTTCATACAAACAAGATAAGAATATAAATGCCAATAATACAGGCAGTATGGTATTTGGTATCTCCGGTGATAAGAATTCTGGTAATACAAAATTATCTTCAATGTTTTTGTTGAATTCATTTTCGAATAATGATTCATCTTTTCTTAGCAAAGCTGCGTTGAAATTCGATACCGCTACCGATATAGATAAGTTGAAGTTCACCTCATCATATCAAAGAATTGGGTCGGATTTTGCATCTGCCAAGGATTATGGGTTGCAGCAAGGAAAAGAGTTGATGGATTTTGGCGCTTCTTATGAGGCTAATAAGTATCTATCACTTTCATCTTCATATAAAAAGACAACTGAGTTAGCAGGAGCAAATAAGGATAATTCAGAGTCAGTGGCAGCACATAACATTGCTTTCAACAAGTCAGGTTCACCATCTTTAAATGTAAATCGCACAGAGGTTGATAAGCATACAGCTGGGAGTGACCAAAAGACCACAACTGATGTGATAAAAATGGACCATAGTTTCGATACAAAAACATCTGTAACGGCTTCACATAACAGCGTATTGACTGAAAAAGGTGCATCAAAACACAAATCAGTAACCGATCAGTTATCATTGAATTCGCAGTTGTCTAAAACATTAATTGCAAATGCATTATTAATGCAGACAGACGTAACAGGTGTTGGCAAAACCGATATTTATGGGATGTCATTCAATAATCAAGCATCTAAGAACTTAAATATGAGAGCAGGATTTACAAGATCTGAAAATGAGTTTAGGGGCAGTGATAATTCAGAGACATTCAATTTATCAGCAGCTCCAAGCAGCACAATGCAGATTGCTTTTGATTTATTGCATAGAAACACCGATGCTGCCGGAAGTGAACTTTCGCATATGATAAAAGTTGATTCAGCTTTGCGGTCAGATACCACACTGGAATTGAGCATGTTTGGAAAAGATACAGAGGCATTTGCAGATGAACTTACCAAGATGGCAAAACTAAGCACAACAGCATTGAAAAACACCAGAATTCAACTTGACTGGCAGGATAAAAATACTGACGTTGCCGGAAGAGAAGATATTGGTAAACTCACTGTTGAAGCTTCTCCAGATAAAAAGGTAAAAGTTGCAGGAATGTTGGAGCAAAGAGAATCAGATACAAACCATGACTTCAATAAAGAAGCAAAAGTGACTATTAATCCTACAGGAGCCATTGCATTTTCTGGAGCTTACGGCGAAAAAGAGAGAAACGGTAATGTAACAAGTAGAATAAAAGAGGCTTCTGCAGCAATTAAGCCTGTCAAGTTTATTGAAGTTTCGGGAGGATATAAAACAAGAGCAAACAATAATAAAGATACTCTTGATACTGTGAATGTTACTCTGGCATTAAATCCAGGGCGTATATTGCAGCTTACCGGGAGTTACAGTGATAATCCTGAGGATAGCAAAGGAATTGTTCATCTGGGAAAAAGCCAGAAAATCGGAGTAACATCTGATCTTGGCAGGTTGAAGCTAAAAGGCACTTATTCACTAAATGATGATTACATATATAATAAAATGAGCGACAAAACAGAAGTTGGATTGGATTTAGCTCTTACTCCAAATTCTAAACTTAATACAAATGTTGTTTTGAATAGATATCTAGATAGTTCATTCCAAGAATCATCGACATACTCACTTGGAATCACTCATAATGCGGGCAATTCATTTAATCTGTATTTAGGTGGAAATCTAACAACATATGAAAAAGATAGAGCATTTATTGAGGAATTAACGGAATATAAGGCAGAAGCAAGAATCGGTCTTAAATTCTAAAATCCAGTATTGATAGTGGAAAGCTCCTGATTATAATTTATATCAGGAGCTTTTTAGTTGTTTTGTAATTCCTGCTTGCCATATTCGCATAAATCCAGCAATGGGCAAATGTCATGCTTTGGCTTCTTTGCATTACAAATATCCCTGCCGAAATATACAATCATATGGCTGAATTGAGTCCAATTCTCTTTGTCAATAATATCCATTAATTCCTTTTCAGCTTTAACAGCATCCTTTTTTGTTGAAATCTCATGCGGAATTAGTCCCAATCTGCCAGAAACACGAAGCATGTGAGTATCTACAATAATTACAGGCTTATTAAATGATGTTCCCAAAACAACATTTGCTGTTTTCCGTCCTACACCTCTTAATTTTGTTAATGCGTCTATGGAATCAGGAACAATGCCATCATAATCATTAACAATATCCTGAGATGCTTCTATAATTGAACGTGCTTTTTGCCTGTAAAATCCTGTACTGAAAATATATTTCTGTAATTCTTCTATATCTGCATCCGCAAATGATTTAGGATCGGGATATTTATTGAATAATTGAGGAGTTACTTTATTAACATTCTTATCAGTAGATTGTGCAGCAAGTATAGTTGCAACAAGAAGTTGAAACGGATTTTTGTAATCAAGAGTACAGTCTGCTTCACTATATTTATCATTCAATATATCAAAGATTTTCCGTGCTTTTGCCTTTAATGTATTTGTCATTTACATCTCCAAAGTATTAATTATTGAGTATACAGTAATTTTAATCAAACGGTCAAAGTTAATTCTCAAAATTTGATAAATTCTTGAAAAATGGGCGTATAATGTGCAATAATACCTATACAATCAAAGACAAATATTTATATCAGATTAGGAGCAAGATAATGGCTGTAAATGAACTAGTAAATAATAATGTGAAAAATTTGATTCCTTATGTCCCCGGCAAACCAATTGAAGAGGTTGAAAGAGAGTATGGAATTACAAATATAATAAAAATGGCATCTAATGAAAATCCTTTGGGACCTTCGCCAAAAGCTTTAGAAGAAATGAAAAGAGCTTTGAATGATATCGCATTGTATCCAGATGGAAGTCATTTTGCTTTAATTAAGGCGCTCGCCAAGTTTTGGAATGTTGAAGAAAACCAGATAATTGTAGGAAATGGTTCAGATGAGTTAATTCATTATATTGGCATTACATTTCTTAATGGAAATGATGAAATAATACAGGCCGACACTACATTCAGTCAATATGAAGCAGCTGCACGGCTTGTCGGCAGTAAAGTAGTTAAGGTGCCCCTTAAGAACTTTACCTATGACTTGGAAGGCATTGCTGAAGCTGTAAATGAAAAAACAAAGATGATTTTTATTGCCAATCCAAACAACCCTACCGGAACTGTGGTTACCAGCAAAGAAGTTGAAAAGTTAATGACAGCTGTTCCTGATAATGTTATAGTTGTTTTCGACGAAGCTTATTATGAGTATGCAGATAAAAATGATTATCCGGATTGCATTCAGTATGTCAACAATAACAAAAATGTAATCATACTGCGTACATTTTCTAAAATATATGCATTAGCCGGATTGAGGGTAGGGTATGGAATAGCCAACCCTGAAATCATAAAATATTTGAATCAGGTAAGAGCGCCGTTTAATGTAAACAGCATTGGACAAATTGGTGCAATAGCAAGTTTAGCAGATAAAGAACAAATTACTAAAAGTAATAAATCCAATAATGAGGGAAAGAAATATCTTTATAAAGAGCTTGAAATGATGGGATTGGAATATACTCCCACAGAGGCAAATTTCATC
>JAPXND010000004.1:0-25492 GCA_033808695.1 Armatimonadota bacterium | reverse complement strand
GAATTGCAGGCCCGTGTTTGTTGAAATGATGAAAAAAGGAGTAATAATCCGTACCGGCGATATTTTCAATTACCCAAATTATATACGTGTAACCATTGGAACTGAAGAACAGAATAAGCGATTTATTAATACTTTACGTGAGGTATTATGATGATTATCATACTTTCATCTAATGCTACTGATAATAATGTAGATCAAATTCTTACAAACTTAAAGGATAGAGGATATGGTGTCCATCTTTCAAGAGGTGTTGAAAAAACTATAATTGGTGCTATCGGCGCTCCTGAAGAAGATAAATTATTAATTGCACAACAAATAGAGTCATTGCCATATGTAGAGCGTGTAGTTCCTATTTTAAAACCTTACAAAATTGTAGGGCGCGAATTCCATCCTCATAAGACGGTAATAAAAGTTGGAAATGTAGAAATAGGTGGAAGTGATGTAGTTGTTATGGCAGGACCATGCTGTGTTGAAAATGAGAGTCAGGTATTAACAACAGCACGGTCATGCAAGCAGTCAGGCGCTTCTATATTAAGAGGAGGAGCGTTTAAACCCAGCACATCTCCATATAGTTTCCATGGACTTGGCGAAGATGGATTAAAGCTGCTTGATGAGGCTCGTGCTGAAACTGGAATGCCAATAATAACTGAAGTTATGGATGTACGAGATATTGAACTTGTATCTAAATATGCAGATATACTGCAAATTGGCACAAGGAATATGACCAACTTTGGCTTGTTAACAGAAATAGGCAATATGCGAAAGCCTGTAATGCTGAAACGCGGAATGGCGTCAACTATAGAGGAATGGCTTCAGGCTGCTGAATATATTGCAGCTCGAGGCAACTATGAAATCATTTTATGTGAGAGAGGTATTCGTACATTTGAAACTCTAACACGAAACACTTTTGATATTAACGCAATACCGGCCTTGTCGGAATTAAGTCACTTGCCAATTATTGCAGATCCAAGTCATGCTACAGGGCGATGGAATTTAGTTGCTCCAGTTTCGCGCGCTGCTATTGCAGCCGGTGCCGATGGTGTAATGATTGAAGTGCATCCAGAACCTCAAAAAGCATTGAAAGATGGTCCGCAATCATTAAGATTAGATACATTTGATCAGTTGATGAAAGAAATAATACCTGTAATAAAGGCTGTGAATAGAACTGTTCCATGGGACACCAATCAATGAAACCAATTTTCAATAGAATTGTTGTATTAGGGGTAGGATTGATAGGCGGTTCTTTTGGAATGGCTGCAAAAAGGAATGGCATTGCTAATGAGATCGTTGGAATTGGCCGCAACCCGTCAAAATTAAACAGAGCAAAAGAACTATCGGCTGTAGATTATTGGTATACTGATATTGATGAAGGATTAAGTGATGCTGATTTGGTTTATCTTGCAACGCCAGTAGGGAATATCATTGATTTTCTAGAAACACATTCCACTTTGGTGAAACCCGGATGTATTATAACGGATGCCGGCAGTACAAAAGAAGTAATCTGCAAAACGGCCAAAGAGCATATTCCGCATAATGTTTATTTTATAGGCGGTCATCCTATGGCGGGTTCAGAACTATCAGGTGTAGATGCTGCTGCACCCAATCTTTTTGATAATGCCACATATATTCTAACACCGGATTCTGGCAGCAATACAGAAGCATTAATGAAAATGCGGGAAATGGTGAATAGTATTGGTGCAAATATTATTGAGCTTGACCCTGCTGTGCATGATAGATATGTGTCCGTTATCAGTCATCTTCCTCATGTTATTGCTGCAGCGTTGATGCAAATGGCAGAAGAATTCTCAGAGGAAAATCCGCAGATATATGATTTAGTCTCCGGCAGTTTCAGAGATATGACAAGGGTGGCAGGAAGTTCTCCAGAGGTTTGGCGGGATATTTGTATAACTAACGCAGATAATATTGCCAAAGCTTCATTAGTATTCAAAAAGCATCTTGACAAGGGTATAGAATATATCGCCGATTGTAAATCTGTAATGTTTGAAGAATGGTTTTCAGATTCAAAAAGTCTAAAAGACAAGAACATAAAGAAAAGATAGCTCAAAAAATGGATAAAAAAATATCAATTGCAATAGACGGTCCTGCCGGCGCAGGAAAAACAACTATCGCCAGAAAGCTGGCAAACATTTTGAATTATAAATACATAGATACCGGTGCAATGTATAGAGCAGCTGCATGGAAATCTTTGCAAATGAAAATTCCACTGTCAGATGAAGCAGCCATTATTGAAATGACAGCAAACATGAATATAGATTTTGAAGATGGTGATGGGTCTAAGATACTTGTTGATGGTAAGGATGTTTCCAAAGATATTCGAAGCAGTGAGGTAACACAACTATCATCGCCTATTTCAGCAATTTCCGGCGTAAGAAAGCTGCTTGTTGCAAAACAAAAATCGCTGTCAGGGAATGGTGGAGTAGTGATGGAAGGTCGTGATATTGGAACTGTTGTAATGCCTGATGCAGAAGTTAAGGTGTTTATGATAGCTTCAATAGAGGAGCGTGCAAAACGAAGGTATAAGGAAATCATTGAATCTGGTCAACAAGCAGATATTGATGATATCAGAAAAGCAATCGAAGAACGAGATTTTAGAGACAGCAACCGCAGTGATAGTCCGCTTATGCGAGCTGAAGGTGCAGTAGATATCAACACTGATACACTGACAATTGATCAAGTTGTAAGCAAGATAAAATGTCTTTGCGATCAATCAATGAAATAAGGCTATTGATATGTATTATTTTGGCAGAGCGGTTTTTCGTATTATTTTTTCATTAACTGGCGGATTAAAATCAATAGGTGAGGAGAATATACCTTCAGACGGTGGCGTTATTCTTGCACCTAACCATATTAGCTATGCCGACCCTCCTGCTGTTGGATCTGCAATGAAACGGCAGGTGCACTTTATGGCTAAGGAAGAGCTTTTTAAACCAGCAATTATGGGGTATATAATCTCCGCTGTTGGATCATTCCCAGTAAAAAGAGGGACGGCGGATAGAAAGGCTATAAAACAAGCGCTGGATTTGTTGCGTAAAGGTGAAGTAGTATGTATATTTCCTGAAGGCACTAGAAGTCTTGATGGGAATCTGCAAAAAGCTGAACCAGGAATAGGTTTAATTGCTCTTAAATCAGGATGTCCTGTTGTTCCGGTTGCAGTCGCGGGAACTAATAAAGTACTTCCTTCAGATAAAAAAGAACGTCAAAGGCACCTTATTACTATAGAATATGGCAAACCCATTAAATTTGACGATTTACAGAACGAAACCGATTCAAGCAAGGCAAAAGAAGAAGTTGGCAATCGGATAATGTCTGCTATAGATTTACTAATGCGGAAAGAAAGATTATAAACATTGCAATTATTTTACCTTGACATTAATAAAGATAATTCATATACTTTATTTACTTATAATCAGGGTTTCCTCAAAAAATAATATAAAGCAATTGTTTCAATCTGATTATTTCCACAAAATTATTGCTGATAATTAACACTAAATTGTTTATTAATATTTAATGCACTTATGTGAAAGGAATGCCAGTAATGTCAAAGTTGAAAATTCTGGTAGTCGATGATGATGTAAATACCTGCGATATGGTTCGACTGCAGCTTGAGATGGCAGGGTATGACCCTATATGTGCATATAATGGAAGAGAAGCAATATCAATAATTAAAGAAAACCATTTGGCTATGGTTATTCTTGATTTAATACTTCCGGAAATCGATGGATTTGAACTGCTAAGAGAAATACATCGATATGGAACAACTCCAGTTATCATGCTTACAGAAAAAAGCGACGAATTTGATCGTGTTCTTGGACTTGAATTAGGTGCTGATGATTATGTTACAAAACCCTTCAGCCCGCGTGAGCTTTCTGCAAGAGTAAAGGCTGTTTTAAGACGCACATCACAAAATCAGCGATCAGATGAATATCAAATAATAGATCTGCCCGGTTTTTATGTAAACCTATTGTCTAGAGAAGTTAAGATAAACGATAAAAAAGTTGAGTTTACACCTAAAGAATTTGATTTGTTTTGGTTTTTAGCAAGCAATAGGAACAAAGTATTCTCCAGAGATGAGTTGTTAAAGCAAGTATGGAATTATGAGGAATTCTTTGGTGACGAACGAACTGTTGATCAGCACATTAAAAGGCTGAGACAAAAAATAGATGAACATGACAGTCCTTGTAAAATTACCACAATATGGGGTGTCGGTTATAAATTAGAATTGCCAAATTCGATGCAAATATTATAAATGGTTGACTTTTGTATCTTAATAAAGCTAAAATGAATTACGGTTTAATAACAATTTGAGGCAGAAAAGATATGTCTGTCTCTTTTTTTATTAGTATGGAGATCATCTAAATGAGTGATGAAAATATTTACCCGGAAACAAATACAATAATAAGTATGGATGATACTTATGTTATGCATTCGTATGGCAGAAAAAAGGTGGTTTTTGTTAAAGGCAGCGGAATGAAACTGTGGGATGCAGACGGTAAAGAGTATTTGGATTTTCTTGCAGGAATAGCTGTAAACGGCATAGGACATTCACATCCAGAATTAGCGGAAGCCATCTGCAGGCAGTCATCAAAGCTGATGCATGTGTCTAACTTATTCTATGTGCCGCAGCAGCCAATGCTTGCTAAAAAACTAGTTGAATTATCCGGTTTAGATAAAGCTTTCTTCTGCAACAGCGGAGCCGAAGCAAATGAAGCAGCGCTTAAGTTAGCAAGAAAATGGGGTAATACTAAGCGTTCCGGCAGATATGAAATAATTACCGCCAAACACTCCTTCCATGGTCGGACATTGGCTGCTGTTACGGCAACCGGACAGCCTAAATATCATAGTGGATTTGAGCCAATGATGCCAGGTTTTAAATATGTTCCTTACAATGACTTTGACGCCTTAAAAAAGTCAATAAGTGATGCAACATGTGCTGTAATGCTTGAGCCGGTTCAAGGTGAGAGCGGAGTATGGCCGGCAAGTAAGGAATATATGGTGAATGTTCGCAAGCTATGCGATGATTTAGGCATACTGCTTATTCTTGACGAAGTGCAAACAGGCATTGGTCGTACCGGCAAATGGTTTGGTTTTCAGCATTATGATATCAAACCAGATATAATGACTTTGGCAAAAACATTGGGCGGAGGATTCCCAATTGGTTCCTGTTTAGCAACAAATAGTGTAGCAGAAGTTTTTGAGCCTGGGAGTCATGCATCAACATTTGGAGGAAATCCTCTGGCATGTACTGCTGCTTTAACCACAATTGATATTATTGAGAAAAATGATCTGATCAACAATTCCATGAACATGGGTGCATATATGAAAGAATCACTCATAAAGCTGCAGAAATCACGTAATGACATAAAGGATGTACGTGGACTTGGATTAATGATTGCCCTGGAATTTAATCGTGATGATATACAAGATGTTGTAGTTAAATGCATGAATCAAGGACTTATTGTTAATGGTATTGGCACAAACATAATACGGTTTGTTCCACCGTTGATTGTTAATCAAAATGATATAGATAATGCAATAAACATATTAGCAAATGTTTTATAAGTCTTAATGTTGATAATTAGGAGATTTACAAACTTTGAATAATAACATAATAGATGACAGCATGCGTGGAAAATGTCTGCTTTCTATAAGTGATTTATCTTTACAGGAGATAGAAAAAATATTTGAGGTTGCAAAGCACCTCAAATCCATGTCTATACCAGAACAGGTAGATAATCCATTGCTTGCAGGCAAAACGCTAGCAATGATATTTGAGAAGCCATCATTGAGAACAAGAGTTACATTCGAAACTGGAATGACACAGCTTGGCGGTCATGCAATAAATATACAATCAAATGATATACAGCTTGGCAAACGAGAAAGCGTGCCGGATATAGCAAGGAATTTATCTCGATGGGTGCAAGGTGTTATGGCAAGGGTTTTCAGCCATAACACAGTGGTTGAGCTTGCAAATTATGGGTCTGTTCCTGTTATCAATGCATTGTCAGATGTAGAGCACCCATGTCAAGCGCTTGCAGATTTCTTTACGCTGATTGAGCACAAACAGAACCTTCGCAGCATCAAACTTGCATATGTGGGTGATGGGAACAATGTGTGCCACAGTCTCATGCTGCTTGCAGGTAAGGTTGGCACTAATATGACAATAGGCTGTCCAAAAGAATATGAGCCTGATCCAGTAATTCTTGAAACATCAAGAAAGTATGCATCTGAGATGGGATCATCAATAAATGTAGTAAATGATCCATATGAAGCAGTTATTGAAGCTGATGCAATCTACACTGATGTTTGGGCAAGTATGGGTCAAGAAGATGAGAAAAGTGAGCGCACACCAATATTTCAACCATATCAAGTAAACAATAAGCTTGTTAACGCTGCATCAGATGATGTAATAATACTTCATTGTCTTCCTGCTAAGCGAGGAGAAGAGATAACTGATGAAGTGATAGATTCACCTTATTCCGTAGTATTGGATGAAGCTGAAAACAGACTGCATGTACAAAAAGCTGTAATGGCGCTTATTATGTAGCTGCAGCATATGTAATATTAAAAAAAGCATTATATACTAGGAGTGAAATATGAAAAAAGTTGCAATTGTATATTCAGGCGGTTTAGATACATCAGTATGTATTCCATTAATGAGGGAAATGTATGGATACGATGAAATTACAACCATTACCGTAGATGTTGGTCAGCCTGAAGAAGACATAAAACAGGCGGAAGAGAGAGCATCAATTCTTGAAACGGAACATTATACGATAGATGCAAAAGAAGAATTTGCATCTGAATATATATTCCCTACAATTAAAGCAAATGGTGACTATCAAGGTTATCCCATCAGCACATCGATAGCTCGCCCGCTTATTGCTTTAAAAGCTGTAGAAGTGGCAGAAAAAGTGAATGCTGAAGCATTTTGTCATGGATGTACAGGCAAAGGGAATGATCAATTCCGTCTTGAATATGTAATGCGAACACTTGCTCCTCAAAAGCGCATTATAGCTCCTATGAGAGAGCATAATTTTACGCGGTCCGAAGAAATAGAATATGCAAAAGAACGCGGTATTCATATTACAGTAAGCGCCGACAAAATATGGAGCATTGACGAAAACTTATGGGGACGCTCAATTGAAGGCGGACATCTTGAAGAACCTGGATACGCTCCACCTGAGAAGATTTTTAAATGGACAAAAGGATATGAAGACAGCAGCGATACTCCTGCAGTTGTTGAAATAGGTTTTGATGGCGGAGTGCCCGTTACAATTGATGGCAACAATTATTCACCAATAGAAATAGTGAAGGAGATGCATCAAATTGCAGGGGATAACGGAGTAGGACGCGTAGATATAATGGAAGATAGGATTTTAGGGCTTAAGGTACGGGAAAATTATGAATGTCCTGCTGCTATACCAATCATAATGGCGCATAAAGCTCTTGAAGCATTAGTATGCACAAAGGAAGAGCTGGAATTTAAAGCAAATGTTGATAGAAAATGGGGTGAACTTGCATACGAAGGTTTATGGTTCGACCCGCTTAAATACGATTTGGAAGCATTCATCAACAGCATACAACAGAGAGTAAGCGGATCAGTTAGATTATCGCTTTTCAAAGGCGGCATCAAGGTTATTGGGCGCACCAGTCCATTTGCATTATACTCTGAAGAGCTTGCATCATTTGATAACAAAGCATTTGATCAAAGTGAAATGACAGGAGCTGTTAAGGTTCATGGCTTGCAGTCAAGAATGTTCTGGCTGTTGAGAAAGGGGAAGTAATGAGTAAACTTTGGGGCGGAAGATTCAATAAGGAAACATCAGAGCTTGTTGACGAGTTTAATGCCTCGATAAGTTTCGATTCACGCCTCTGGCATTATGATATAAATGGCAGTATTGCTCATGCAAAAATGCTTGGGAAATGCGGGATTATATCAGAAGAGGACAGTAAGTCTATTGTTGAAGGTCTAAAATCAATAGCGCAAGATATACAAGCCGGCATAATAGAATTTGATGTATCTGCTGAAGATATACATATGAATATTGAGAAACTGCTGCATCAACGAATTGGAGATGCAGCAGGTCGTTTGCACACAGCAAGAAGCAGAAATGACCAGGTGGCGCTTGATTTTCGCATGTATTTGAAAGATCAAATTTCAAAGATAAGAGCAGCAATTAAAGATGTTCAGTCATCACTTATAAGCGCTTCAGAAGATCATAAAAATACAATAATCCCCGGGTATACACATATGCAACATGCACAGCCCATAGTGCTTGCACATCACTTAATGGCATATTTTTGGATGCTGCAGCGAGATATAGAACGCTTTTCAGATTGTTATAAGAGAGTTGATGTTATGCCGCTTGGTTCCGGTGCATTAGCAGGAACTTCTTTTCCAATTGACCGTAAATTTGTTGCTGAAGAACTTGGATTTTCCCGGATAAGCGAAAACAGTATGGATGCAGTATCTGACAGGGATTTTGCAATAGAGTTTCTAAGTGCAGCATCAATCCTTGGGATGCATATGTCAAGGTTTGCTGAGGAAGTTATTATATGGAATACGCGTGAATTCAGGTTTATTGAGCTTGATGATTCAATGGCAACCGGCAGCAGCTTAATGCCGCAGAAGAAAAACCCAGATGTGGCTGAATTAATTCGCGGTAAAGCAGGGCGTTTGTATGGAAATCTAATGGCGCTTTTGACCGTTATGAAAGGTCTTCCTCTTGCTTATAACAAAGATATGCAGGAAGATAAGGAGCCGGTTTTTGATACCTGCGATACCTTGCTTATATGCCTTAAAGTCCTGAAGAAGTTGATTGATACCACTGAATATAAAGTTGATGTGATGGAAGAGGGGCTTGCAGGTGATTTTTCTGATGCAACAGACCTTGCAGATTACCTTGTACGGCAAGGAGTTCCATTTAGAAGTGCGCACGAAATAAGCGGGAAATTGGTAAATTACTGCATTGAGAATGGTAAATCCTTCATGGATTTGACATTAGATGAGCTTAAAGGCTACAGCAATAAGTTTGCAGATACTACAGTTATTAAGACGCCTATGTTTGGAATCAATGCTCGCAAAGTAACAGGTGGTACTGCACCAGAACAGATTGACAAACAGATAGAATCTGCAAAGAAGTCTCTGGAAACAGTATAACAATATATTTAAGCATAAACATAAATTATCAATTTTTGTATAAGACAAATACCAAATTCTTGACATTCTTGCCTATTAGTTGATAAAATTTCCGTTAATATAAGTTTGCAATAAATAAGAGTATAGCAACTATAAATAATTAGTGTTATACAAATTAAATTGAGGGGTAATTCAAAATGTCTTTAAGCGACCGAATTGTTCAAGATGGTTTAAGCTTTGATGATCTTCTGCTTTTACCACATAAGACCCATGTGATACCTTCAGATTGTGATACATCTACAAGTCTTACCCAAAATATAAGATTAAATATACCGCTTGTAAGTTCTCCAATGGATACTGTTACTGAATATAGAATGGCGGTTGCAATTGCTCGTGAGGGTGGTTTGGGAATCATCCACCGCAACATGAGTATTGAACAGCAAGCCATAGAGGTTGATAGAGTAAAAAGAACTGAGCATGGTATTATTCTCAATCCTGTTTTTCTTTCACCCGATCACAATTTAGCAGATGCACTGAAAATGATGGAAAGATATCATATTTCGGGCGTGCCGATTACTGATGAGGAAAACACCCTGGTGGGGATTCTTACAAACAGAGATGTAAGATTTGAAGAAGACCATAATCGTATGATTTATGAAATTATGACCAAAGATGGCTTAATAACAGCGCCTATGGGCACAACACTTGAACAGGCTAAAGCAATTCTGCAGGCACACAAAATTGAAAAACTCCCTATAGTAGATGAAAATTATAAGCTAAAGGGTTTAATAACAATTAAAGATATAGAAAAGATTAAACAGTTTCCGCTTGCTACAAAGGACTCCAATGGACGGCTTTGTGTAGGCGCTGCTGTTGGACCTCTTAGAGATACCGTAAAAAGAGCAGAAGCATTAATTGAAGCGGGTGTAGATATTATTGTTGTGGATGCTGCACACGGTCATTCAGCCGGTGTATTAAATGCAGTAAGAACTCTGAAAAAAGAATTCCCAGATATACCTGTTATGGGTGGAAATGTTGTTACCCAACAAGGTGCGGAGGATATGATAGAGGCAGGTGCAGATTGTCTGCGCGTTGGATTAGGACCAGGATCAATTTGCACAACAAGAGTAATAGCAGGTGTAGGTGTTCCTCAAATCACTGCAATTTCGGAATGTGCTGTAGTCGCCAGGAAATATGGGAAAACAATAATTGCTGATGGCGGGGTAAGACTGTCTGGTGATATTACAAAAGCAATTGCTGTAGGTGCAGATTGTGTAATGCTTGGAAATCTTTTTGCCGGGACAGACGAGAGTCCGGGAGAAATAGAAATATATCGAAACAGAAGTTACAAGGTTTATAGAGGAATGGGCTCGATAGATGCTATGAAGCGAGGAAGCAGCGACCGCTATTATCAGAGTGATCTAAGAAGGCTTGTTCCTGAAGGAATTGAAGGCAGAGTTCCTTACAAAGGTCCTATCAGTGATACAGTAAATCAGCTTATTGGCGGCTTGCGATCAGGAATGGGTTATTGCGGTACTGAAAATATAAAGAAGCTGCAAACAGAATCCCAGTTTATTAAAATAACAAGTGCAAGCCTAAGGGAAAGCCATCCGCATGATGTATTAATCACTAAGGAAGCTCCCAACTATAGCTATTTAACAAATGATGTAGAATAATTGAGATGAATACTGCCATATACAACCAATTGTGAGCAGTATTTATCTTAGGATAATTCATAATGGCAGATAGAATTCAATCTGGAACGCTGTATGTTGTTTCTACACCTATAGGCAATCTTGCCGATATATCATTCCGTGCTGTTTCCACACTCAAAGAAGTTGATTTGATAGCAGCTGAAGACACCAGAACTACAAGTAAGCTGCTATCACACTACAACATTGAAACTCCCTTGTCTTCATATCATAAACACAATATTTCAACAAAAACAGATAAATTGGTAAATGAACTGTTAGCAGGCAAAAATATTGCAATTGTATCTGATGCAGGCACTCCAGGCATATCAGATCCAGGTTCAGAATTGATAAAAGCATGCATTGCTAATTCCATTGCAGTTACCGGGGTGCCAGGTGCAAATGCCATGCTTAATGCATTGGTTATTTCAGGATTGCCAACAGACAGATTTGTATTTGAGGGATTCCTTCCAAGACAAGCCGGCAATAGACGAAAACTGCTTGAGCAGCTTAAAATGGAAACAAGAACAATCTGTTTTTATGAATCTCCTTATAGATTGCTATCAGCATTAAGGGATATCCATGATATCTTTGGCAATAGAAAATCTGCAGTTGTCCGCGAAGCAACGAAAATGTTTGAAGAAGTAATACGCGGCGAATTGTGTGAAATAATTGATATATTCCAGGAGAAAACACCAAAAGGCGAATTTGTAATAATAGTTGAAGGAATGCAGGATAAAGATGCTTCCGCAACAAATGATATAAGTAATGCAGAAGAGATACTGATATCATATCTTAATTCAGGATGCTCAGAAAGAGATGCTGTAAGGAATACAGCATCTGATTTATTAATTTCAAAACGCAGTGTATATCAATATATGCTAAAATTGAAAGGCGATAGAAATGAAAAGATCTAAGATATTGTTTTTGATATTGCTTCTATTTACCTTAACCGTTTCAAGCATTGTATCAGCACAGGACACTGAAAAGAAAGCAGATATTAATGAGTTAATCATTCGTAAAACGGTTAAAATACTGCCGGATGAATATAAAAGCATACTTTTGCCATTTATAGATGATATTATTAAAGGTTCGAAAGTATCAGATGATGAACTTAAAAAGAATCCGGATCCATATTATTTCATTAATAAGAACATAGGGAATGCACCAAGAGCGATATATGACCAATATAAGCTTACATTCAATAATATTAAAAACAAGAAAAACGATTCTATTATTGCAGGATCGCTGGGAAAGCTTGCAAGATACATAATTGCAATTAATCAACCATATCATACCGACCAAGATGGATATACATCATCAGAGCATGCGGAATTTGAAAAGAATCTTACTGATGCTGCAGAAAAAATTGAAACAAAATATGATGGATTTAATAAAATAACAACACCTACTAAATATGCAGTTGAACTTGCATCAAAAGGAAATAAGCTGTTTTCTAATATTGGCAAATCAGAACCTAATGATATATACAAAGCCTTCGTCAATAATTCTGCAAATTCTGTTGCTGATATATGGATGACATTATTATCTCCTAGTAAACCACAGGTAGTTGTTTTACCAAATGCAAATGCAGGATTTTATATAGGAAATAAGAACAGCATGAAGTATCATTTGCCAACTTGCAGGTTTCTGCCTAGTCAGAAAAATCGTGTAAGTTTAGCATCCAAACAAGAAGCTGCATCCAAAGGATATTCGCCTTGTAAAATATGCAAACCATAGCATGTTTTTAGCTTGACTCATTCATTTTAATTGTGTTATTATACTATCAAATTGATAATAGAAAAGGCTATGAAAAGGACAGTAAACAAAGTTTGATAGTTCAGAGAGCAGCTGGATGGTGAAAAGCGGTCTATCATTTTGTTGAAACTCACCTTGGAGCTGGAATTCGAAAGACGAAGACGGTAGTTTATTAGATTCTCACGACCGGCAATCGTTAAATTGCCACAAGCGGGCCAACAATATTTTGTGTGGTCAACCAGGGTGGTACCGCGTGAGCATATGCCTCTCGTCCCTTATGGATGAGGGGATTTTTTATATCATTTTAATATAAAGAGGAAACCAATGAGAAGTGATGCAATTAAATTAGGGCTTGAGAGAGCTCCTCATAGAGCATTGTTGAAATCTATGGGTTATACAAATGAAGAATTGCAAAGACCTTTAATAGGTGTAGCAAACTCAGCAAATGAAATTATACCCGGTCATATACATCTTGATAAAATAACAGAGGCAGTAAAAGCTGGCATAAGGCATGCAGGCGGAACACCAGTGGAATTTGGTGTGATTGGTGTATGTGATGGTATTGCCATGGGGCATACAGGAATGAAGTATTCGCTTGCTTCGAGAGAGCTTGTTGCAGATTCTATTGAAACAATGGTAATGGCGCATATGTTTGATGGAATGGCGCTTATTCCTAACTGTGATAAGATTATTCCCGGAATGCTTATGGCAGCTGCACGAGTGAATATTCCATCAGTTGTTGTAAGCGGTGGGCCAATGATGGCAGGACGGTATAATGGAAAAGATATATCGTTGTCACAGGTTTTTGAAGGTATAGGCGGAGTTGCCGGTGGAAAAATCACAGAAGAAGAGCTTTGCAGTATTGAAGATAACGCATGCCCCGGATGTGGTTCATGCTCTGGAATGTTTACCGCAAATTCCATGAACTGCCTTACTGAAGCTCTTGGAATAGGACTTCCAGGAAATGGAACAATTCCCGCTGTTGCAGCAGCACGCATAAGGCTTGCAAAGCATGCTGGAATGGCAGTATTAAAGCTTGTTGAACAAAATATTAAACCCAGAGATATAATGACAGCCGATGCTTTTGAAAATGCTCTTGCTGTGGATATGGCTCTTGGGTGTTCTACTAATACCGTACTTCATGTGCCTGCAATTGCATATGAAGCAGGTATAAAATTAGATTTGAATTATTTTAATGAAATAAGCGCTAGAATTCCGCATTTATGCAGTTTAAGTCCCGGTGGAAGTTATCATATACATGATTTAGATCAAGCTGGTGGAGTTCCTGCTGTAATGAAAGTGTTATATGATGCTGGGCTTTTGAAGAATCCTGATGTTATTACTGTAACAGGAAAAACCGTAAAAGAAAATATTGCAAATGCATCAGTTTATGATACTGATGTAATAAGATCAATTGATAATGCATATCATGCAGAAGGCGGACTTGCAGTATTAAACGGAAATATAGCGCAGCAGGGCGGAGTGGTAAAACAATCCGCTGTGGCTGAAGAAGCGCTTGTATTTTCCGGGCCGGCAAGAGTTTTTGACTCTGAAGATGAGGCGACAGCAGCTATTATAGGAAATGAGATTGCAAAAGGTTCAGTTATAGTAATAAGGTACGAAGGACCAAAAGGCGGTCCCGGAATGAGAGAGATGCTTACACCAACAGCAACAGTTGTGGGTATGGGTATGGAACGCGATATGGCATTGATAACAGATGGACGTTTCTCCGGCGCTTCAAGGGGATGCTCTATAGGTCATATATCGCCGGAAGCTGCAGAAGGCGGAAATATTGCTTTAATTCAAGATGGTGATATAATTGATATAGATATACCAGGGAAAAATATAAACGTTCGTCTTACAGATGAAGAATTAGATAAAAGACGCAAATCATGGAAAGCGCCTGAGCAAAAGGTTAAAACTGGGTATTTGGCACGTTACACAAAGCTTGTAACTTCTGCCGGAACAGGTGCAATAGTAAAATAGAAATTTGGAGGTATGAGTTTGAAGTTATCAGGTGCGCAAGCGCTCCTCGATTCATTAAGCAGAGAAGGAACTGATGTAATATTCGGTTATCCTGGCGGTGTAGTAATACCGATTTATGACTGCCTATATGATTGTAAAAATATTAGACACATCCTTGTAAGACACGAACAAGGTGCGGCACACGCCGCAGATGGATATTCCAGAGCAACTGGTAAAGTAGGTGTATGTTTGGCAACATCAGGACCTGGAGCTACTAATTTGGTTACAGGAATAGCAAATGCATACATGGATTCAATACCAATGGTAGCAATTACTGGTCAGGTAAAGACAACAGCACTTGGGAAAGATTCGTTTCAGGAAGCTGACATAACGGGTATTACCATGCCGATTACAAAACACAATTTTCTGATAAAAAAGTCAGAAGAATTACCTGAGATAGTTGCAGAAGCTTTTCATATAGCAAGAACAGGACGACCGGGACCAGTATTAATTGATATTCCGATGGATGTATCGATTGGGCAGTTTGATTACAAACCTATTGAATCTATTAGTATGCAATCATACAAGCCAACAACAAACGGACATCCTATGCAGATAAAAAAGGCAGCTAAAGAGATTGCAGCAGCCAAAAAGCCGGTTCTATATGTTGGAGGCGGAATAATTTCATCTAATGCATCGGAAGAATTGTTTGAACTTGCAGAACGAACAAACATGTTAGTTGCAACAACCTTGATGAGTAAAGGTGCGATTCCAGAGACTCATCCAAACTCGTTGGGTATGCTTGGAATGCATGGTACGGCTTATGCAAATTATGCAGTTGCAAATTGCGATCTGCTGATAGTTATTGGAGCAAGATTTGATGACAGGGTAACAGGAAAACTTGATGCATTTGCAAAAAATGCGAAGGTTATTCATATAGATATAGACCCTGCTGAAATTGGAAAGACAGTTCATGTAGATATTCCAATTGTAGGTGATTGCAAGATTATACTTAAGGAATTATTGTCATACGTAAAGCCAAGGCAGGAAAATGAATGGAATGCTCAGGTAAAAAGATGGCAGGAAGAATTTCCGCTTACATATGGCAGCGGAGATGGAATATATCCACAATATGTGATAGAGCAGATTTGGGATGTAACAGATGGTGAGGCAATAGTTGCTACCGGCGTAGGTCAGCATCAAATGTTTGCTGCACAATTCTATAAATGCAAGTATCCAAGGCAGTTTATTTCATCTGGCGGATTAGGTACAATGGGATTTGGATTGCCAGCAGGATTAGGCGCTCAGATAGGGTGCCCAGATAAAACAGTATTCGTTATAGATGGGGACGGCAGCATTCAGATGAATATTCAAGAGTTGATGACTGCTGTTGTTTGCAGGACCCCGTTAAGGATTGCAATTTTAAACAACCAGTATCTTGGTATGGTTAGACAGTGGCAAGAGCTTTTCTGGGGAGGAAGATATTCCGAGACAAATATTCCAGATCAGCCGGATTTTGTGAAACTCGCTGAAGCGTTTGGCGCGGTAGGATTGCGTGCTGAAAAGAAAGAACAGGTAACAGACGTTCTTAAAAAATCAATGGAATATACTGATCGCCCAGTAGTGATGGATTTTCAGGTTTTAAGGGAAGAAAACGTATTTCCAATGATTCCAGCAGGGCAGAGTATTGAAGAAATGATGGTAAACCGGCCTGAGTAGGCCGCATGAGGAGGCGTTTACATGCAGCACACAATAACGGCACTGGTAGAGAATAAACCAGGTGTATTGGCAAGGGTATCGGGACTATTTGCAAGGCGTGGCTTTAATATTGAATCGCTTGCGGTAAGTATAACTGATAATCCTGGTATATCCAGGATGACGATAGTTGTTAATGGTGATGACAATGTTCTTGAGCAGATAACAAAGCAATTGCATAAGCTTATAGATATAATAAAAGTTACGGATTATAAGGATATTCCGATACTGCAGAGAGAGCTTGCAATGATTAAAGTGATTGCCGATACGCCGCATAGAGCGGAAATTATGCAGATAGTGGATATATTTCGTGCAAAAATAATCGATATTAGCGAAAAGACATTTACAGTAGAAGTAACCGGAAGTGTTGATAAGATCGATGCAATGATTAATCTTCTGGAAATGTATGGGATACTGGAGTTAGTGAGAACTGGCAGAATAGCTATTATGCGCGGTGCACACACTCCATAGTTTAGAAAAATATTGTCATATTAAGAGTGAATATACAGGAGGAATATAATGGCAAAGGTATATTATGAACAAGATGCGAATTTAGATGTATTAAAAGGTCGTAAGGTTGCAATCATTGGATATGGAAGTCAAGGTCATGCACAAGCTCAAAATCTAAGGGATAGTGGAGTAGAGGTAATTGTAAGTGATCTTCCAGGAACAGATAACTGGAATTTGGCGATAGAGAATGGTTTTACGCCTATGTCGGCATCAGAAGCTGCAAAACAGGCCGACATTATACAGATATTGACTGAAGATGAATCACAGCCAAAGGTTTATAAAAATGAAGTAGAACCATACTTATCAGATGGAAAAACATTACTTTTCTCACATGGATTTAACATTCATTATGGGCAGATTGTTCCACCTGCAAATATTGATGTTATTATGGTGGCGCCTAAAGGTCCTGGTCATTTGGTAAGACGAGTGTATGAAGGAGGAGCTGGAGTTCCTGCTCTGATAGCAATATACCAGGATGCATCAGGAAAGGCTAAGGAGACTGCTCTTGCATATGCAAAGGGTATAGGAGCAACAAGAGTTGGTGTGTTAGAGACAACATTCCAAGAGGAAACAGAAACTGATCTATTTGGTGAGCAGGCAGTTCTTTGCGGTGGTGCAAGTGCACTTATCATGGCTGGGTTTGAGACCCTGGTAGAAGCAGGATATCAGCCGGAGATTGCATACTTCGAGTGCCTTCATGAGTTAAAACTGATTGTTGATCTTATATACGAAGGTGGAATCAGCAACATGAGATACTCGATAAGCAATACAGCTGAGTATGGCGATTATGTAACAGGACCGAGAATAATAACAGACGATACCAGAGAAGAGATGTGGAAGGTTCTTGAAGAGATACAGAGCGGTGAATTTGCAAAGAGATGGATTCTTGAGAATTCTGCAAACAGACCGACATTCAATGCGGCGCGAAGAATGGGAAAAGAGCATCTGATAGAAGAGGTTGGCAAAAATCTTCGAGAAATGATGCCCTATTTGAAAAAGAAAAACTAGTTGCGAACTTAATCAATAAGTTGCAATAAAACGTGATGCGCAATGAATAGGCTGTTTTGCATATTATTGCGCATTACGCATATAAAGCAGAATCTCTGGATAGTGAGGTGGAATTAATGACGGAATATATAAAAATATTTGATACAACCCTTCGCGATGGTGAGCAGTCACCAGGCGCAAGTATGAATATCGAGGAAAAACTAGAAATTGCTAAGCAATTAGCTAAACTGAACGTAGATGTGATAGAGGCCGGGTTTCCTATGTCTTCACCTGGTGATTTTGAAGCTGTAAAGCTTGTTTCACAGAAGATAAAAGGTCCCATAATTGCCGGATTATGCAGGGCGACCAATGCTGATATAGATCGAGCATGGGAAGCATTGCAGTATGCCGAAAAACCAAGGATTCATACATTTATAGCAACGTCGGATATACATCTTAAACATAAGCTGAAAAAATCCAGAGAAGAGGTAATTGATATTGCAGTGAATGCAATAAAAAGAGCCAAATCTTATTGCGAGGATGTAGAGTTTTCTGCAGAGGATGCATCAAGGACGGATATAGATTATCTGGCTGAGATAGTGGAAGCTGTTATAGAAGCCGGTGCATTAACAGTTAACATTCCTGATACAGTAGGGTATGGAATCCCAAATGAGTTTGGCAAAATAATCAGTGATCTTAAGATGATGGTACCAAATATTGATAAGGCTGTAATAAGCGTTCACTGCCATAACGATTTGGGGCTGGGTGTTGCTAACTCTCTTGCCGCCATATCGGCAGGCGCAAGGCAGATTGAATGCACGATAAATGGTGTTGGGGAGCGTGCCGGTAATGCTGCTCTTGAAGAAATAGTGATGGCATTGAAAACACGTGAAGATAAATTCGGTGTGTCTTTGGGTATCAATACCAAGGAGATCTACAAGGCAAGCAGATTGGTAAGCGATATTACTGGTTTGGTTGTACAAGCTAATAAAGCTATTGTTGGAAGCAATGCATTTGCTCACGAGGCAGGTATCCATCAACATGGCGTACTTCAGGAAAGAAGCACCTATGAGATTATGGATGCTAAATCAATTGGGCTGTCGGAAAGCAAGCTTGTTCTTGGTAAACATTCCGGCAGACATGCATTTGAACAGAGGCTTACAGAACTGGGATATACTCTTGATAAAGAGGATTTAGATAAGGCCTTTACACGTTTCAAGGAAGTTGCTGACAAGAAAAAAGAAATTTTTGATGAAGATCTAGAAGCGTTGGTTGCAGATGAGACTTATACCATTCCTGAAACATATGTTTTGGAATATATGACCGTTTTAACAAGCCTTGAAGGGGTTCCAACAGCAACAATAAAGATTAGCACAAGCACACACAGCGAGATTATAGAATGTAGTGTAGGTGTGGGTTCGGTGGATGCGGTATACAGAACAATAGATAAGATTGTGCGCATTCCACATACACTTATAGATTACATCGTGAAATCCGTTACAGGCGGAACAGATGCACTTGGTGAGGTAGTAGTAAAAATCGGTGATGAAGAAGGCGGTGTATATACAGGCAAGGGTGCAAGTCTGGATATAATCGAAGCTAGTGCCAAAGCTTATATTCAGGCAATAAATAAACTTGTATATTATCATTCAAAGAGGAAATAAAATATGGCTCAAACAATAACAGAAAAAATACTTGCTGCTCATTGCGGAAAAAAATCGGTAGAACCCGGAGAGCTGATAACAGCCAAGCTGGATCTTGTATTAGGTAATGATATTACATCGCCAATTGCAATTCAGGAGTTTGAAAGCATTGGTGCAAAATGTGTTTTCGATAACAACAGGGTTGCTCTTGTTCCAGATCATTCAACACCTGCTAAGGATATTAAATCGGCTCAGCAGGTTAAGATGATGCGCGAATTTTCAAAAAAGTATGACATCAAAAACTTTTTTGAAATTGGTAGAGTGGGTATAGAGCATACATTGCTTCCAGATACAGGGCTTGTTCTTCCTGGTGATGCAGTGATAGGAGCAGATTCTCATACATGTACATATGGAGCATTAGGCGCCTTTTCAACCGGCGTGGGAAGCACAGATCTTGGCGCCGCTATGGCTCTTGGTGAAACATGGTTCAAGGTGCCAGAGAGCATTAAGTTTGTTTATTATGGCAAATTAAACAAATGGGTATGCGGTAAGGATTTAATACTGTACACAATTGGTAAGATTGGTGTAGATGGCGCGTTATACTGTTCTATGGAATTTACTGGAGAAGTAATTGATAATCTGCCTATGGCAGACAGATTTACCATGTGCAATATGGCTATTGAAGCCGGCGGTAAAAACGGTATTATTGCTCCTGATGATATAACTCTTGAATATGTTAAGCCGCGTGCAAAAAGAGATTACAGCATTTATAAGAGTGACTCTGATGCAAATTACAAGGATGTAATAGAGATTGATTGTTCTAAGTTAGAGCCTCAAGTAGCATTTCCACATCTTCCTGAGAATACCAGATCATTAAGTGAAGTTGGAGATGTAATAATAGATCAGGCAGTTATAGGCTCTTGCACAAATGGCAGGATAGAAGATCTTAGAATTGCAGCAAATGTTTTGATGGGTCACAAAATTCATCCTGATGTAAGGCTGATTATTTTCCCTGCAACACAAGAGATATATATGCAGGCAATTCATGAAGGTTTGTTTGATATATTTATTAATGCAGGAGCAGCTGTAAGCACACCAACTTGCGGACCATGTCTTGGCGGGCATATGGGTTGTATGGCTGAGGGTGAACGAGCGATTGCTACTACAAACAGGAATTTTGTAGGAAGAATGGGACATCCTAAATCAGAAGTTTATCTTTCCAGTCCTGCGGTTGCTGCCGCATCAGCAATACTTGGCAAGATCGGCGGACCTGAACAAATCAATGAGGGTAGGAGATAATAACATGATACTAAAAGGATATACTCATAAATTTGGGAATAATGTTGATACAGATGTGATTATTCCAGCAAGATATTTGAATACATCAGTTCCTGAAGAGCTTGCTGTACACTGCATGGAAGACATAGACGCTGATTTTGTAAAGAAGGTTAAACCTGGAGATATAATTGTTGCTGATGACAACTTTGGATGCGGGTCATCAAGAGAACACGCACCGATTGCCATAAAAGCATCCGGCGTATCAGCTGTTATTGCAAACACATTCGCCAGAATATTTTATAGAAATGCAATAAATATTGGGCTGCCGATACTTCAGTGTCCAGAAGCTGCAGCAGCTATAAAAGCCGGTGATCTTGTAGAGATAGATACATCCACCGGTACGGTATCTAATCTATCAACCGGTGAAATATTTAAAGCAATGCCATTTCCAGATTTTATGCAGAAGCTTATAACTGCCGGCGGACTAATTGAGTATGCTAAGGAAAAGATAAAATTACAGGATGATAATTCCTGTTGCTGTAAATAATAACGGGAGAGATTATTGGATAATAAAATATACATATATGATACAACCTTGCGTGATGGATCACAGGGAGAGGGAATTTCATTTTCTGTTGAAGATAAATTAAAAATTGCCTGTGCACTTGATAATGCTGGTATAGATTATATAGAAGGCGGATGGCCAGGCTCAAATCCCAAAGATGCAGAATTCTTCCAAAGAATTAAATCAATGCAATTGAATCATTCAAAGATTGCAGCATTTGGGAGCACACGAAGAGGTGGGATTAAAGCTGAAGATGACACTAATCTCAGAGCTTTAATTGACAGTGAAACGTCGGTGATTACTATATTCGGAAAAACTTGGGATTTGCATGTTACCGAAGCATTAAGAGTCTCTCTTGAAGAGAATTTGAATATGATACGAGATTCAATATCTTTTTTAAATTCTTATGGCAAAGAAGTTTTTTATGATGCAGAGCATTTCTTTGACGGCTATAAATCTAACCCTGAGTATGCCATTGAAACAATAAAAGCTGCATCTGAAGCTGGTGCGAAATGTATAATTCTTTGTGATACAAACGGCGGAGTATTGCCATCGGAGATGAAAACTATTTTGGATGTTGTTAAAAATTCGGTGGATACTCCTATTGGAATTCATGCACATAATGATTCTGAATTGGCGACAGCTAATTCAATTATAGCTGTGCAGGAGGGCGCTGTTCAAGTTCAGGGAACAATAAACGGATATGGTGAAAGATGCGGTAATGCTAATCTGTGTTCAATAATCCCAATATTGCAGCTAAAAATGGGAATAAATTGCGTGCCCAAAGAGACAATGCCCAATCTCATGAGCTTATCGGCATATGTAGATGAAATCGCAAATATTATTCCTAACGACCGCCAACCATTTGTAGGAAGGAGTGCATTTACTCATAAAGCCGGTGTTCATGTTGATGCAATAATGAAGAATTCAAAAACATATGAGCACATTGAACCGGAAGCTGTTGGAAATGTAAGACGTGTGCTTATATCTGAATTGGCTGGAGCAAGTAGTATAGTGCTTAAAGCACAGCGATATGGGGTGGATTTAACAAAGAAATCACCCGAAACACGTGAAGTGCTAAAACAAATAGCGGATCTTGAAAAAGATGGTTTTTCATTTGAAGGCGCTGAGGCTTCGTTTGAGTTGATGCTAAGAAAATCGCTTGGGTCATTTGTTAAGCTTTTTGATTTTAAGAGTTTTAGAGTAATTGTTGAACAGCGAGGTACAGACCCCGAACCGACAACAGAAGCAACAATGAGAGTTATTTGCAATAATGAAGAAATTCTTACCGTTGCGGAAGGTGATGGACCAGTTCATGCACTTGATAATGCATTAAGAAAAGCGCTAAAAAAATTCTATCCTGAAGAGTTAAAGCGAATTAAACTGACTGACTTTAAGGTTAGAGTCTTGAACGCTAAAGATGGAACTGCAGCAGGGGTTCGCGCAATAGTAGAATCTACAGATGGTGAATCGCAATGGAATACAGTGGGTGTATCAACAAATATTATAGAGGCAAGCTGGTTAGCATTAGTTGAAAGTTTGGAATATGGACTTATGCAATTAGCTAAAAAGAACAACTCATAATTAAGCAAATATTAATATAACAATGCCGATTTGACAGTAAAATAATCATATATCGGCATTAATTTCTTTATTAGGGATACAGAATATATTATGAAGGTTATACTTTCTGAGCTTGCAGGCTTTTGTTATGGAGTAAGAAGAGCTATTGATACAGTTTTGCAGGTTTCTGAATCGAATGAAAAATCAATTTATACACTAGGTCCATTAATACATAACCCACAAGTAATAGAAATGTTGGAGTCAAAAGGGATTAAGAGCGTAAAAGAGATTAGTGAGATTCCTGCTAATTCAATAATAATAATGCCATCTCACGGTGTTGCAAGAACAATAATGGAAAACGCCAAAAAGCTGAACCTTGAAATAATAGATCTTACATGTCCATTTGTAAGCAAAGTCCATAGGCAGGCAGAAAATCTATATAATCAGGGATATCAGGTAGTAGTTTTAGGTGACAAAGGGCATACAGAATTAAAGGGAATAATGAGTGTCGCCGGTGAAAATGCAATTTCTGTGGAAAACATTGATGAACTTAGTCAACATACAATAAGCAATAAGGTAGGGATTGTAGCGCAAACCACGCAGACAATTGATGATTACCAAAAGCTGGTTTATGCTATATCGGGAATTGCACATGAGGTTAGGGCGTATAACACAATTTGTCATGCAACATCTGACAGACAGAAGAGCGCTCTTAAATTGGCAGAATCTGTTGACATAATGCTTGTAGTTGGAGGGAGAAACAGCGCCAACACAAGACGTTTAACCGAGATATGTATTGAATATGGAGTTCCTACTTTTCATGTAGAAGTTTCAGATGAGATTCAGGATGAGTGGTTTGCTGGCAAATCTTCTGTTGGAGTTACTGCAGGTGCATCAACTCCGGATTGGATAATCAATCAGGTGGTAGATAGAATTTCAGCAATTTCCGAAGTATAGGATAAATATGCATAAATCTGAATCATTGTATGGTAAGGTGAAGGATGTAAGAATAGATAGTCCAAGCTATAAGGCAGGGATTCTGCCAGGTGATGAGCTTATTTCCATTGATAATAAGAGTATAAACGATATTTTAGATTATGCATATCATTCAATAAATGAAAAAATGACTGTAAAGCTTAAGCGCAATGACAGGATTTTTGATGTTAAGGTAACAAACATTGAAGAAAATGATATAGGGATATCGTTTGAAGATGAATTGTTTGATGGATGCCGGTTATGCGCCAATAACTGTATTTTTTGCTTTCTTAAACAAATGCCCAAAGGGATGCGGAGCTCTTTGTATGTAAGGGATGATGATTTTCGGCTGTCATTTGTACATGGAAATTATATTACACTAACGAATTTAACTGATGCTGATATGGATAGAATAATATCTCAGCGAATGGGACCTCTATTTATATCTGTTCATACAACTGATCCGGAATTGCGAACAAAGATGCTTAATAACAAAAATGCAGCTAAAATTATGCATCAGCTAAAGGCGTTTGCAGAAGCAAGAATATCCATGCATACACAAATAGTATTATGTTCTGGAATTAATGACGGAATCAATCTTGAAAAAAGCATAAATGATTTGGCCGCACTGTATCCATGGGTTGAATCGATTGCTGTGGTGCCGGTAGGATTAACAAAATACAGAGATAATTTGCCATATATAGATCAGTTTACGAAAGAACAGGCTGCTTGTGTAGTGGAATCCATATCAAGTTGGCAAAAGTCGTTTAAGAAAAAATTTGACAGCAGACTTGTATATGCATCTGATGAGTTTTACCTGCGTGCCGATATGAAATTTCCAAGCAAATTGACATATGAAGGATTTCCTCAATATGAAAATGGTGTAGGGATATCGCGGTTGTTTCTTGATGAACTGAAATCAGCCGAGCGAATATTGAATAGGAAAAAACTTGAATTTAAGAAATATGTTCTTGTTACAGGTATGCTGGCGAAGGATATTATTCAACAGCTTGCAGATTTGATTAACAATTCAGGCAAATCGCTGGCGCGGGTTATGGCTGTAAAAAATGATTTCTTTGGTGAATCTGTAACTGTTGCAGGATTGGTAACAGGCTGCGATATAATAAAGAGAGCATCTGATACTTTTACGGATGAGGTTATCGTTATTCCGAAGATAATGTTGAACAAAAACAGATTTTTGGATGATATAACTGTAGAAAATCTTCAAAGTGAAATTAACAGGGATGTTATTACAGCATCATCATCGCCAGTGGAATTTATTAAGCAGCTGAGATAGTAGGAATTTGATTGAAAGGTTAGGGGAGTGGTAAATTGTCAAATACAATTGTTGCAATTGTTGGTAGACCTAATGTAGGAAAATCTACCCTTTTTAATAGAATAGTAGGGCAGAGGATTGCCATAGTGGAAGATACTCCCGGAATTACAAGAGACAGATTATATTCTACAGCTGAATGGAACGGCAAAGAGTTTGTTCTTATAGACACTGGCGGAATTATTTTGAATGAAGATGATCCATTAACAGCACAAGTCAGGCTGCATGCAGATATTGCTATGGAAGAAGCTGATGTTATTATATTTATGGTGGATGTTACGCAGGGAGTTATGCCGGATGATATTGATG
>JAPXND010000003.1:0-47612 GCA_033808695.1 Armatimonadota bacterium | reverse complement strand
ACCGGCGGTTATATTGTCGGATTCATATTGGCCGCATTTGCAGCGGGTTGGGTATCAGAACGGCTAAAATCAAAATCTTGGCTTTGTTATTTTGTCTCCGGAATTATAGGCATTGCAGTCATCTATCTATTTGGAATGTGCTGGTTTGCATCCTGGGTCAGCGCTGCTGAAGGTAAAAGCTGGATTGAATCAATCAAAAATGCATTTGCTATGGCAGTATTACCATTTATAGGCATTGATTTGGCAAAAGCCATTTCTGCCGCAATGATAGTATCCTGTGTAAAATTCAGCAATTCAATAATAGGAAAACTCAAAGGAATATAAACGGCAAAACAAAATCCACAGTTACACCATCTTTCTTATAAAAAAATATACACAAAATAACTCAAATAGTTGACAGGAATTACACATTAATATATAATAAAATACAATATAATGCAAAAATACGCAATTGTGTTGTATTGGATGACAAATTTATCTTGGTTAAATCTACTTATTCGCATCATAAATGATGCAACAATTAAAGGAGAAGAAATGAGTGTTGTAGATTTGAGGTTGGTATCAGAGCATATAGATATCAGTGATGAGGCCATCCATTTGTTAAGCAAAAGTGAGCAGGAGCATTATGCGAACTTGAGAATAAAATGGGACGGCAAGCTTATTGAAGCAAATACATATGTGGTATTTCACAGCTGTGCAAGGGGTCCTGCAAAGGGCGGAATCCGCATGTCCAGTCATGTCACATTGGAAGAAACAAGACGTTTGGCAGAATTGATGACATATAAATGTGCTCTTACAAGAATTCCTTTTGGTGGAGGAAAATCTGGAATATGCATTGACCCAAACAATATCACTGCCGATGCAAGAAGAGTTTTGATACAGAACTATGTTCATGTATTTGGACATTATATCTACAAAGGCACATATGTACCCGCTCCCGATATGGGTACAACACCATCTGACATGGCAGCGATATACGGACTTACTCACATGACAGAATCGGTTACCGGTAAGCCTCCAAGAATAGGAGGACTTTATGGACGAGAAGAAGCTACCGGATATGGAATTGCAACCACTACCCGCATGGCTGCTAAAGACTTGTTGGGCAAATCAACAGATAAGCTTACAGTAGCTATACAGGGATTTGGCAATGTAGGAAGATGGACGGCAAAATTCCTGCATGACTGGGGAGCAAAGGTAGTTGCGCTTTCGGATATATATAAGGCTGTTTATATGGAAAACGGTCTGCCTATAGATGAAATAATGAAATCTAAAACACTTGAAGATTCAACGCTGCCGGAGATTGCACCGAATGATTTGCTTACTCTTCCGGTGGATGTAGTTATCCCTGCTGCAATTGAAAATGTAATAACAGAGGATACAGCAAAAAATCTTCAAGCTAAACTGGTTGTAGAAGCTGCAAATGATCCAACAACTAAAGAAGGTGATGCAGTATTAATGTCAAGAGGGATAAATGTAATTCCAGACATTCTTGCTAATTCCGGCGGAGTAATCGCCTCATACATAGAATGGCGGCAGGGTAAATCTGGAAGTCTTACAGAAAGATCAGAGACATATGCAGCCATTGAAAAACAGATATCTGGCGCATACAAAGAAATGACAGAGTTTGTTAATGAGCG
Source organism: Armatimonadota bacterium (assembly GCA_033808695.1). Taxonomy (GTDB): domain Bacteria; phylum Armatimonadota; class UBA5829; order DTJY01; family DTJY01; genus JAPXND01. The sequence goes on along the minus strand of JAPXND010000003.1, from coordinate 45,972 downwards.
CAAAACAAGCTACAGGCTTGCAGCGCACTCATTGGCTGTGAAGGAAGTCGCAGATTCAATGCGTGACAGGTCCTGGATATAGGTATAATTTAGTGTGGGGAGTTTATAGCTCTCCACACATTCATTACTCATTAAGCAGGTTGAAAAATTCATCTTCAGTTAAAACATTTACACCAAGTTGGCGTGCTTTATTTAATTTAGATCCCGCTTTTTCCCCGGCAATTACATAATCCGTATTACGGCTTACACTCCCTGCTGTTTTCGCTCCAAACAATCTTGCTTTAGCTTCAGCTTCTTCCCTTGTTAATGATTTAAGTGTACCGGTAAAGACTACAGTTTTGCCGGTAAATGGTGATTCCTTTACTGAAACAGTGAGCTGTGGATTAATACCTGCATTCTTTATTTTTGATATCACATGTTTGTTATGTTCATCTTCAAAAAACATTTTAATACTCTTTGCAATTATAGGTCCTATACCATCTATCATACTTAACTCTTCCTCTGTTGATACCATAAGTGCATCCAGCGACCCATAGTGATTTGCCAGGATGCGTGCAACATGTTCTCCTACATGACGGATCCCTAAACCATAAATCAATCTTGGAAGTGTAGTATTTTTACTTTTATTGATTGCAGAGATTATATTAGATGCAAGCTTGTCACCCATTCTATCAAGCCGTAGCATATCTTCAATTTTCAGTGTGTACAAATCGGCGGGATCATGGATGAGGTTTCTATTGATGAGCTGTTCAATCTGAGCAGGTCCAACTCCTTCTATATTCATAGCATTTCTGGATGCAAAGTGAATGATTCTGCCAAGTGTTTGGGCAGGACAGGCAATGTTCACACATCTTGTAACAGCCTCACCTTCAGGCTTTTCTACAGCTCCACTGCAAACAGGACATTCATCCGGCATTACAAACTCAATTTCTTGCCCGGTTCGTTTTTCCAGTATCGGCTGAACTACTTCCGGTATAACATCGCCTGCTCTTTGAATAACAACAGTATCGCCAATGCAAATATCCTTACGAATGATCTCATCTTCGTTATGCAGGGTTGCACGGCTGACCGTTACTCCGCCAACAACAACGGGTTCCATTATTGCAACAGGAGTAAGCGCTCCTGTTCGCCCTACCTGCACTATGATATCTTTTATCACTGTTGTTTCTTGCATTGCCGGATATTTAAATGCTATCGCCCATCTTGGACTTCTTGCAACATATCCAAGCTGTTCCTGCATATCTATGGAATTGACCTTAACCACAACACCATCTATATCGTATGAAAGATTGTTTCTGACATTGCCTGCGGATTCTATATATACCTTTACACCACCTATGTTTTGACAGAGCTGAGACCTTGGATTCACTTTTAATCCCCATGATTTGAATGCATCGAGCATATGGAGATGAGTATCAAAGCCTTCACCATCAATGTATCCAGATGCATACAGGAATACATCAAGCTTACGGCTGGCAGTTATTGTAGGATCAAGCTGTCTCAATGAACCTGCGGCCGCATTACGTAGATTTGCAAAGGTTTGTTCATTCTTATCAATACGTTCTGCATTTATTCGCCTCAGTTCATCATGGGTCATAAATACTTCTCCACGGATTTCTATAAGATGCGGAATGGGATATTGACTATTCTCCCTCAATATCATCGGGATAGATTTAATTGTTTTAAGATTTGATGTTATATCCTCACCGGTTGCACCATCTCCACGGGTTGCTCCTGAGACGAATTTGCCATCTATGTATGTCAGCGATACAGCCAACCCATCGATTTTAAGCTCTGCAATGTATTCAATGTTACTGTCGATGGGCTTGTTCAACATACGCTTAATACGCTGATCAAATGCACTAAGCTCTTCAATAGTTACGGCATTTGACAAGCTGAGCATCGGTTGCCTGTGACTGTATGTATCAAAGGCTGTAAGTGGAGTTGCTCCGACTCTCTGGGTTGGAGAATCGGTAGTGATGAGATTTGGAAAGCTGGTCTCTATATCAATTAGTTCACGCATGAGCAAATCATACTGTGCATCGGATATAATAGGTTGATTGAGTACATAATACCTGTAATTATGCTCATTAATTTCAAGCTTAAGTTCTTCAAGACGTTTTTGCGCCGATTGCAGATTCATGTAAACCTCTGTTGTATTTATGATTTGAATTTTGGCAATACAGGGCTGCTTCTTCCGGCGAAAATAATCCAGCTATTCCAGCAGTATTCTATATTTCCATTGATGATGTTGATGAAACCCTTTATATTATATCAGGTTACAGTTAGGCGTTGATAGCTGCAAGCAGGTTGATTAAGAATAAAGAATATCTCTAATATAATACAGCGCCTATTAATTCACCTGTATCAGCGTTTACAATCGCATCCCGTGGGCATCCTAATACTTCCTCATTAAATATTACCTTCTATGAGAATTCTCCTTTGTTGACACCCGGTTCCTGATTTAATCCTAAATATACATATAGATGCACTCCTGCTTTATATTTGCTCTAGGTTTACATACTTTGATTTGTATCCAGCAAAAACGGATGCTGCAATTAGTATAAAGGCTGTTATTATCATTGCTTTTGTTTTTTTATATATCCACCCTCTGCTTATTAATAGATTATCAGCGCCAATTATACACTACGCATTCTCAAAAAGCACAGGATGCCGACAGTTATTGTTTTGACCCGCTAAAGCGCCATAACCTTCAATATTTTCAAATATTCATCATACCTAAATAAAAAAGGGAGAACGGATTAATACCCGTCCTCCCATGATTTGATTCATGCTGTCATTCTACTTTGCCGACCATAGTAGACCCCCGCTGGCTCCAGCTGATTTTTTTTCCAAGCCCTTCTTGGACTATAAATTTCAGCGGCACCATTATCTCGCCTCCCTTTGACGCAATCGGTTGATCCATCTCTATTGTTCTATCACCTATCTTAATCTTTTTGCTGTAATTGGTGAATTCAAGCAATTTACCCATTAGTGTTATTTCAAATCCGTATACTTTATGGTATTCATCATATTTCATAGTAGGTCTGGTCAGCGGTCCGATTATAGCGCCCAAATGGCGGAGTGGAACAAGATAATCACCATTGTTTAGCTGCCCGGCAGGAAGTGAACGAGGAATTCCATTTACATCATACAATGCTATGTTCTTGCTCTCTTTTCCCCATAAGTGCGAACCAAGACCGCGCATTCTGAAGGCATTTTCTATACTTACATGAAGTTCTTGGTCTGCTGCCAAAGGAAGTATCGGTATTGGTTCAGGTTTGCCGGCAAGCGCAGCGTCTATTTTGCGGCTTACACATGCAAGCAATTCTACTAAATGAGATGGATTGCAAAGTTTTTTGTTGCCCATAAACAAGTGAACTAATACTGGTCCTCTAGTATATATTATTCCCATTCCTCTTCGAGGCTGCATGTTCTTAGGTGAAAATCCCCATGCACGATCTGTATATTCGGATATTATCTCATCATCCACAATTTCTTCCTGTTTAATTGAATAAGAGTTAGCCTGCTTTTCTGCAATATACACAGCCTCTTCTGATGAATCTGCTATTGTTGTTGAAATGTATATTTCATATTCTGCTGACTCCATTACGTCCCCACCGGGTCCCGTGAGTGGACCATACCATACCATCTCGAACCTTGGTTTGATAACAGAAATATCAAACACTCGTATTGGCATATCAGATCGATTTTTAAACGAATCTAGAATAACATCCCACGGCAGCTCATCTTGACTGATGAGCAGATTGAAAAGCACATCCTTGGAGAGCAGCGGTCTTTCGCTTTCTTCACTTTTTTGTGTCTTTCCTGTCAATAACATTGTTGATACTATAACTAAGATAACTGCAGCTGTTATTATCAACAAAACCTTTTTGTTCTTAAACAATTGTTTAACATTTTTCATTTAATCTACCTCCGTGAGTGAAAATGGCGTTTGTGTTCAATTGTTAAACAGCAGTTTAGGCACGAAAATTGCTGCTTATAATAATATACGCTGTTTTCTGTTTTTTAGTGTCAATATAACAGATAAAAAGTTGATTAAATGTGCAATTAAATAATAAATCTGATATTTATATTTTATATGTTATTAGAATAATTCATAATTGTTGGTTTGTCAATACATTTAAAAAATAAAAAGCTCCCGATACAAAATATCAGGAGCTTTGGTGTAATTAGGTTTATTTATAGAACGGATTTTACCGCTGCTATGATGTCGCCTCTTGTTGGCACACAAGCATCTTCGAGAGGCTCACTCATTGGGATAGGAACATCCTTACCGGATACGTTTACCGGCGGTGCATCGTAGTAATCAAATCCTACGGTTCCATCTTCAAATTGATATTCGCTTACCTTGCGAATGACTTCTGCACCAACACCGCATCTTGGATAACCTTCTGAAACAGTGATGAGTCTTCCAGTCTTTCTTACCGATTCTGCTATCGTTTTTACATCAAGCGGTGCAAGTGTTCTTGGGTCTACCACTTCAACATTTATGCCGTCTTTTGCAAGTTCTGCCGCTGCATCCATAGCAAAATGGAGCATTCTGCTGTATGCAAAGATGGTAGCATCGGTGCCTTCTTTTTTGATATCGGCAACACCAAGCGGAATTATATATTCATCGGTTGGTACAGGACCCATAACGCCGCTATACATAACCTTATGCTCGATGAAGATAACAGGGTTGTCATCTCTAATTGATGCTTTCAGCATACCTTTGGCATCATACGGGGTTGCCGGCATAACAACATAAAGTCCGGGTATGTGCATAAGCCAAGCTTCAAGACTTTCGGAGTGGTGGGCGGCAATACTTCTGCCAACGCCGCCTTCGGTTCTAAGCACGCAAGGGACTCTTGTTTTTCCGCCGAACATGTATCTGTTGTAAGCCATGTTGTGAACGATCTGGTCTGATGCAATTGTAATAAAGTCAATATACATAATCTCCGGTATAGGTCTCATTCCGCGCATTGCTGCACCGGCTGCTGCGCCTGCGATTGCGGCTTCTGAGATAGCTGTATCTATAACTCTGTTTGGACCAAATTCACTATGGAGTCCACGGGTAGCAGCATAAGCTCCGCCATATAGACCTACATCTTCACCCATGATTATAACTTTGTCATCTCTTTGCATTTCTTCACGCTGGGCATCTACAATAGCCTGTCCGTATGTGATGATAGGAGTTTTGAATTTTTCTTCAAAAGTGGTTGTTCCAGCCTTGTTTAGTTTAGGAAGCGCCGATTTAGCAGCTCCGCCTGATTGCTCTCTTAGGAAGGCTCTTATTTCATCTTCCATTGCTTTAACTTTGGCAGCTATAGGTTTTTCTGCAGCTATTTCTTCGGCATGCTTTTTTTGGTCTACCGGAACATAAACATCGTCAAAGAGCTCACTTACATCAGGCAGCGGGCTTCCTTGTGCAAAGGTTGTTGCATCTTCAATTGTTTTTGTTGCAGTATCTTTAACAGCCTGAACTTCTGCTTCTGTTAATATGCCGTCTGCTATTAGTTTATCGCCAAAGCAGACAATAGGATCTCTGCTTTTCCAATCTGCTTCTTCTTCTTTTGTTCTGTAAATTCTTTGGTCGCTGATGGAGTGACCAAACCATCTGTATGTTTTAGCTTCAATAAGGGTAGGTCCTTCACCTTTGCGAGCTCGTTCAACAGCTCTTGCTACAGCATCTTTTACAGCAAGAACATCCATACCATCGACTATTTCGCTGGGCATTCCGTATGCGCTTGCTCTTTCTGCAATGTCTTCTATTTTTGAAGCACGACTGGCTTCTTCTACACTTTTGTTATGGAAAGGAACCGACATACCGTAAAGGTTGTTTTCACATATGTATACAATCGGTAGCCCACCCAAGAGAGCAGAGCCCATATTCAATGATTCATGGAAGCTGCCGGTGTTGGTTGAACCATCACCAAAGAAACATAAAACAACGCTGCCGGTATTTTGTAGTTTTTCAGCAAGTGCAGCGCCTGTAGCAATTGGAATATTTCCACCAACAATACCGGTGGAACCAAGGTTTCCTTTTTCTACATCGGCGATGTGCATAGAACCGCCGCGTCCTTTGCAGTAACCGGTTGATTTGCCCATAAGCTCTGCCATCATTTTGTTCCAGTGCGTCTGGCGATCTTCTTCGGTATGTGCATGCTTGTTGCCTATGGCGCCGCAGTGTCCGTGACCTCTGTGGGTACTTGCAATTACATCTTTTTCTGTGATGGATGATATTGCACCAACTGCAACTGCTTCTTGACCTGCATAAAAGTGTGATGCGCCTTTTATGATTCCGAGTTTTAGCAATTCTGCAACTTTTTCCTCAAAGAATCTTATTTCACACATCTGGCGCAGAAAGTCAGACAGTACATCCTTTCCCAGTTCTGCATTTTTATTAACTGCTGTTGATTTTTTTGTTGGTTTAGCCATATAGAGACTCCTTATTATAATATTTACAGGGCATACTATTTATAGTAAAAACATAACCTGTAATCATTATTATCTTACTAATATTGTAAACCTTTTAAGGTGATAACGTCAACATAAACCATGATGCAGCCACAGGTAAAAATAATATTTAAAGCATTTATTTAAGAATATATCGTTCAACTATTGCACAATTAACGGCAAATGGTGTATTCTTATATGGTGCAATTTAAAATAAAGCTGCAAAAAAGTCCAAATCACTTCACTTGATGGAGAGGAAAAATGAACGATGATAACCCAAAATGGTTGCGTCGGGCAGGATTAGCCAATAGTGTTGGAATGGTATTGGTAATATCTACCTTAATAGGTGGAGGAATTGGCTGGATTATTGACAAAACATTTAATACAAAACCAATTTGGATGCTGATTATTGGATTGTTAGGGGTTGCAGCGGGATTTATTGAAGTATATAAAATTGTTGTGGAAATAGCTAAAGAAGAAGACAGAGATGAGGATCAGAACAAATGGAAAAAAACCTGATCCGTAAGATTTATATATCTATTGTTTGGGCATGGGCAATAGCGATGATTTGGTGCTTGGCCCTTCAAAAGTTTTGGATTGCTGTAAGCATTACATCGGGGATGATATTAGGAACAGCTGTAGTTACTTCGTTTGATGTGATTATACGAAACATAGTAAAACAAGGCGAAAAAAACACCAAAAATAAATTTGTTGCTGCCGCACTGATAAAGTATCCGCTCATAGCATTATATATATACCTTATGGTAAAATGGAATCGGACGAATATTATAGCTTTTTGCACCGGGGTTTTAATAGTCAACTTAGCTATAATTGCTAAAGCTGCGGGTATATATATGATGATGAAACGAAACAGTATTGAGGCAGCTGACAGGGAGGAGAAATAGTTTTGGAACATGAAGCAAGTCCTTTGACAATGTTTATAATGGCATCTATAGTAATAGTTGTAATCTCTTCGCTGGCGTATATCTCAACACGAAGACTGGAAAAAATTCCTTCAACAGGGCTGCAGGGGTTTATGGAGCAGGTTGTTGCTTCTTTGAATCATTATGTTGTTAATATACTAGGTCCCAAGGGAGAGAAATACACTCCATTTATAGGCACATTGTTCATCTATATACTTTGCATGAACCTTCTTGGATTGATTCCATTATTCAAGTCTCCCACAAGCAACCTAACAATAACATTATCATTAGCAATAGTGGTATTTGTGTTTTACAACTATGCCGGCATAAGGGAGACCGGTTTTAAATCATGGTTTAAGCACTTGCTTGGCGAACCTATATGGCTTGCGCCTTTAATGTTTCCTATTCATTTGATTGGTGAATTGGCAAGACCATTATCGCTCAGCATACGTCTTTATGGGAACGTTTTTGGTGAAGAAACAATACTTGCGGTATTGGCGGGTATGAGTATTATAATAATTCCATATGTAGCAGCAATACCGTTTCAGTTTCCTATGATGCTTTTTGCAATATTTACATCGTTTATACAGGCGTTGGTGTTTACAACACTAACAACAATATATATTTCAATGGCTGTGTCATCAGCACATGAACATTAGTTTTTATCAAACAATTAACAAACGGAGGATAGAATGGGTTATTTTATTACATTAGTATTGGCGGTAGGGTTTGGAATGCCAATAGCTGTTATTGGCGCTGGACTTGCACAAGGTAAGGCAGTTGCAGCAGCAATGGAAGGAATTGCCAGACAACCGGAAGCATCGGGCAAAATTCAGATAGCAATGATTATTGGTCTTGCTCTTATCGAATCACTTGCAATATATGCACTGGTTATTGCATTTATGCTTAACAGCAAGCTTCCAGAAACAGAAGCTATATTGAATTTGCTAAGTAAATAAAACATTTTGCATTGGGCAGAATAGTTCTGCTGATTTGCATGCTCCAGCATGTAAGCATATTGTTCTGAGCATGCACATTTAGAGGAGATTACAATTATGCATATAGATCCAAAAGTATTTGCGGCATCTATTACAGGATTTTTGCTGCTTTGGGCGTTTCTTGCAAAATTTCTTTTCAGGCCTATTATGGGATTGATAAAGAGCAGAGAGCAGGAAATAATTGCTACGTATGCCAACGCTGAATCGGCAAAAACTGAAGCTGAAAAGTTGAAATCTGACCTTGAACAGCAGATTGCTAACATGGATGCAGAGATTAGAGCAAATATGCAAAATGCTATTAAGGAAGCACAAGACGCCAAAGATTCTATTTTAGCAGATGCCAGATTGAAGTATGAGGATATATTGCGCAAAGGTCAGGAAGATTTAGAGAGAGAGAAAGAGAAAACAATTGCCGGCTTAAGAGAAGAGGTTGTAAATCTATCCTTAAATGCTGCTGAAAAACTGATTGGCGATTCAATGGATGATGAGAAGCATAGAGCTTTAATTAATGATTTTATTGATAAGATAGGTGTTTCAAAATGAGACTTAGCAGCCTGTCAAGGCGATATACTGCAGCGCTATTTGATACAGCCTGCGATGCCAATTTGGTGGACAAGATAGAGAGCGATTTAGGATTGATTACTTGGACGCTGCAGTCTGTTGCAGAATTCAAAGAAACGCTCGCAAATCCATTAATATCGACAGAGACAAAGAAATCTGCAGCAACTGCGATATTCAGAGACAAAGTTGATGCCATAACCCTTAATTTTGTTTGTTTGCTTATAGATCGCAGGCGCGAAGATATACTTGAAGATATTGAAGAGCAGTTTGCATTGCTGGCAGATGACTGGCGAGGGATAATAAGGGCAGATGTAACAAGTGCAGCTGCTTTGACAGATAATGAGAAAAGCAGACTTATATCTAAGCTTGAGGCGTTTACGGGCAAAAAAGTTGAGTTATATATGAAGCAGGATAGATCGCTGATTGGCGGATTGGTTGTAAGAATAGGTGACACCGTTATTGACGGAAGCATAAAGAAGCAGGTTGTTGATCTTAAAAATAGAATGCTTGGAAAAGAATAAAGATCATAAATATACTACATATCTTGCGTTTCATTAGGGCGCAGATTGAAGTTAGATCGGAGTATTACACCGAATGGCTATAAATATTAGACCGGAAGAAGTAACATCCATATTAAAAAAAGAGCTTAGCTCCTATGGCAAAGATCTGCAGGAAATAGGCGTAGGCACGGTTCTACAGGTTGGTGACAGCATTGCAAGACTATATGGACTGCGCGATGCGATGTCGGGTGAGTTAATTGAATTTGACGACAACGTTTTTGGAATGGTATTCAACCTGGAAGAAGATAATGTAGGATGCATTATTCTTGGATCGGACATAAAGATTAAAGAGGGAGATACCGCAAAAAGAACAGGAAAGATAGTATCTGTTCCGGTAGGCGATAACCTTCTTGGACGAGTAGTTAATGCAATTGGTCTGCCTATAGATGGAAAAGGTCCGATAGTATCTGACAAGTTTAGGCCTATAGAAGCCAAAGCTCCGGGTGTAGTAGACAGGCAGCCTGTTAAAGAACCACTGCAGACAGGTATTAAGGCTATAGACAGTATAATTCCTATTGGCAGAGGTCAGAGAGAGCTGATAATTGGTGACAGACAGACGGGTAAAACCGCACTGATTATAGATACTATAATCAACCAGAAAGATTCCGGCGTTTACTGCATATATGTTGCTATTGGACAAAAGCTTTCGACCATAGCACAGGTTGTGCGCACACTTGAAGAGCATGACGCTATGAAATATACAACAGTTGTAAGTGCAAGCGCTGCCGACCCAGCATCACTTCAGTATATAGCTCCATATGCAGGATGCGCAATTGGCGAAGAGTTTAGAGATACAGGACGCCATGCAGTTGTTTTCTACGATGACTTATCCAAGCATGCGCAGTCATACAGGCAGGTATCATTGCTGCTCAGACGTCCGCCAGGCAGAGAAGCATATCCAGGCGATGTATTCTACCTCCATGCACGATTGCTGGAACGAGCTGCCAAGTTAAACGATGAGCTTGGAGCCGGATCATTAACTGCTATACCTGTAATTGAAACACAGGCCGGAGATATATCTGCATATATTCCAACCAATGTTATATCAATTACCGACGGGCAGATATTCCTTGAAACAGACCTGTTTTATTCAGGAATAAGACCGGCGATTAATGTAGGTGTATCGGTATCAAGAGTTGGCGGAAACGCTCAGATAAAGGCTATGAAGCAGATATCCGGACGCCTTAGGATTGACCTGGCAAGATATAGAGAGGTTTTAGCATTCTCACAATTTGCTACTGACCTGGATAGAGCTACCAGAGCTCAGCTGTCTAAAGGCGCAAGACTTACTGAGGTGTTAAAACAAGATCAGTATGTTCCTATGCCGGTAGAGAAACAGGTAATAGTGCTATATGCAGCCAACTCCGGATATATGGATGATACACCTGTTGAAAATGTAAAAGAATTTGAGAATCAATTACTGATATTTATAGATTCAAAGTATCCCGATCTTGTGATGCGGATAAAGAGAGAAGAATCCTTAGATGAAGCATCGGAGGATATGCTGAAAAAAGCAATTACCGAATTCAAGGAAACATTTAATGCACCGGGGAACAGCTAAGTATGGCTTCAATGCGTGATATAAGAAGACGTATTAAAACGGTACGTAACATACAGCAAATAACCAAAGCTATGAAAATGGTTGCAGCGGCACGATTGCAGAAAGCCGAAACGCGAGCAAAAGCAGCACGACCATATGCCGATCATATGTTCAAGGTGATAAATAATCTTGCCGGATCGGTAAGCAGCAGTAATCACCCATTGCTTGAAGTAAGAGAGCCTAAGCGCATGGGACTTGTTGTTATAACATCCGACAGAGGTATGGCAGGCAGCTACAATACCAATGTATCACGTAAAGCGCTGGAAATTCTTGCTAATTACAACAAAGAAGATATTAAGCTTATAACAGTGGGGAGGAAAGGAAGAACGTACCTTTATAACAGAGGCTATATTCCAGCAGAAGAATTTGCTATGCCTTCTTCCGATATCTCTATCATGGAAGCAAAGGTTATCGGTCAAAAATTGCGGCGCTTTTTCATAGAACATGAAGTAGACACAGTAAATGTAATCTACAACAAATTTGTAAATGCTGTAAGACAGATTACAACATCAGTGCAGATACTGCCTGTTGTTCCACCAGAGCTTGAAATACTTGAGAGTCCCATTGAGTATATATTTGAGCCAAAACCAGAAGAGCTTTTTGGGAATTTATTACCAAAGTATATTGATACGCAGATATATTATGCAATGCTCGAATCATTAGCAAGTGAGCATGGCGCAAGAATGACGGCAATGAGTTCTGCAACAGATAATGCAGCTGAAATGATAGAACATTTGACTCTTGATTTAAACAGAGCCAGACAAGCTGCAATAACAACAGAGCTTACAGAAATAGTAAGCGGTGCAAACGCACTTTCATAAATAAGTTTATCACCACTAACGGGAGATTTTATATGGCTGAAGGATATATAGTTGAAGTGGTAGGACCGGTTGTAGACTGCAGGTTTCCACCGGAGTCGCTGCCACAAATATTGAATGCAATAAAAATAACAGATGAAGCCCGAGACATTGATTTAACGGTTGAAGTGGCTCAGATGCTTGGCAACGATATAGTAAGATGCATATCTATGGCAAGTACAGACGGACTAGTACGAGGAATGAAAGCTATAGATACCGGCATGCCCATTACGGTTCCGGTAGGCGAAGAGACACTTGGCAGAGTTTTCAACTTGCTTGGAGAACCTGTTGACCAGATGGGACCTGTTGAAGTAAAAAAGCGATATCCTATTCATAGAGAATCTCCATCATTTGAAGAGCAGAGTGCAACAATTGAGCAGTTTGAAACCGGATTGAAGGTTATAGATCTATTGTGCCCATATGCAAAGGGTGGAAAAATAGGATTGTTCGGTGGCGCCGGCGTAGGCAAAACAGTTTTAATACAAGAGCTTATTCGCAACATTGCCACCGAGCACGGCGGAGTATCGGTATTTGCGGGTGTAGGAGAAAGAACTCGTGAAGGCAATGACCTATGGCTTGAGATGAAGGAAAGCGGCGTTATAGCCAAAACCACCATGGTTTTTGGACAGATGAACGAACCGCCTGGAGCACGGTTAAGAGTTGCGTTGTCTGCATTAAGCATGGCAGAATACTTCAGAGATGAACTTGGTCAGGATGTGCTTTTGTTTATTGACAACATATTCCGATTTGTTCAGGCTGGATCTGAAGTATCAGCGCTTCTTGGACGTATGCCGTCTGCAGTAGGATATCAGCCTACACTTGCAACGGAGATGGGCGCTTTACAGGAACGAATTACATCTACCACCAAAGGATCTGTTACTTCAATACAGGCAATTTATGTACCTGCAGATGACCCAACTGACCCTGCGCCAGCAACAACATTTGCACACCTTGATGCAACAACATACCTTGAACGCCGAATAGTAGAGCAAGGCATATATCCTGCTGTTGATCCGCTGGTTTCTACATCAAGGATTCTAGATCCAAGAATTGTTGGTGAAGAGCATTACGATGTAGCACGAAAGGTTCAATCTACTCTTCAAAGATATCGTGAGCTTCAGGATATTATTGCTATACTTGGAATCGATGAGCTTTCTGATGAAGATAAAATGGTAGTTGCAAGAGCAAGAAAGGTACAGCTATTCCTTTCTCAGCCAAACTTTGTAGCAGAGCAGTTTACCAACATTCCTGGCCGATACGTTCCTTTAAAAGAAACAATCCGTAGTTTTAAGGAAGTAGTTGAAGGTCAACATGACGATTTACCAGAACAGGCATTCTTTATGGTTGGCGGAATAGATGAAGCAGTTGAACGTGCAGAGCAGATGAAAGCGATGGCATAAGCATGGCGAGAAAGACATTCAAGCTGGAAATAATAACTCCAGAGAGTATGCTGATCTCAACGGAAGCAGTATCGCTGATCGCTCCAGGTGTAGAAGGTACATTTGGTGTTTTGGCAGACCATGCACCAATGATGGCAGAGCTTACAATTGGTGTTATGTCATACAAAAACATCGATGAAGAAGAATTGCATTATGCTATATCCGGCGGATTTATAGAAATTTATTCTAATGAAGTAAAGGTTTTTGCAGATACAGCTGAATCCGGTGATCAGATAGATATTGAGCGCGCCAAAGCTGCTCTTAAAAGAGCAGAGGAGCGCCTTAAATCTATTGATGATCCTGATATAGATTTAATTAGAGCGGAAGCGGCGCTTCATAGAGCGATTGTACGTTTAAAAGCTGCAAACAAGAATATGTAGAACTTTTACTCAAAAAATCTGCAATACAAATATCCCAGCTATTCACGTATAATAAAATATTCTGGTATAATAAAGTGTAAGACAAATAATATATGATAAGCTTCGAAATGAGGCAAATTAAACAAGGAGCCCTTGACACATGATTGTAACAACTAAAGAACTGTTTCAACAGGCATACGGCAAATATGCACTTGGTGCATATAACATCAATAATGCGGAACAAACAATGGGTCTTTTCCGCGGAAATATGCAATCTAAAGCGCCATTCATAATCCAGATTTCAAAGGGAGCACGCGCTTATACAGACAAGCTAATGCTTGAAGGAATGATAAGAGCAGCAGATGAAATCTTCCCTGATGCAATATTTGCAGTGCATTTGGATCATGGTGATGAAGCAACCTGCTACGATTGTATAGAATCTGGCTTTTACTCATCAGTAATGATTGATGCCAGCCATGAACCATTTGAAGAGAACATTGCAATAACCAAGCGTGTAGTAGATGCAGCACATGCAAAAGGCGTCAGCGTAGAAGCAGAGCTTGGTCAGCTTGGCGGAGTTGAAGAAGACATAAATGTAGACGAAGCACAGGCGCACTTAACAGATCCAGAGCAGGCTGCTGAATTCATTAAGAGAACAGGATGCGACAGCCTTGCATGCGCAATAGGAACAAGCCATGGCGCATTTAAATTTACAGGTTCACAGGGGCTGCATTTTGAAGTAGTAGAAGCAATACAAAAATTGGTTCCCGGATATCCATTGGTACTTCATGGATCATCATCAGTACCACAGGATGAAGTTGAAAGAATAAATGCAGCAGGCGGTAACCTTAAGGGCGCAAAGGGTGTAGATCCAAATCAGTATCTGCCCGCAGCAAAGCTTGGTGTATGCAAAATCAACATCGATACAGATGGACGTCTGGTATGGACAAGAGTATATAGAGAGTTCTTCCGTGACAAGCCGGAAGTATTTGACTTCAGGCCGATAGGCAAAATATTCATTGAGGAATATGCCAAGTTTATTGCAAGCCGCAATGAACTGTTAGGGTCTGCTGGTGAGCTCGATAATGTAAGAAATGCTTTAAGCAAATAAGGGTATACATACTTGAAGGGCGATGTGAATTCATTGCCCTTTTTTTATTCGTTCACTATTATTTAAAAAAGAATGAAGGATTTATACCCTATTACAAGTAACTATACATTTAAAAGAGAGTGCAACATCATTTAATCTTTTGATTGTTTAGCATAATCATAAAGGTGCTGCGGAGAGCAAGTATGAACATAAACGAATTCAAAGAACTTATTTCACAGGAATTTGGAGATGGTATGGAGCATGCAACACCAGGTAATGTTAGGGAATTCTTAGACAGGATGAATTTTGGTGTGTTAAACCCCGATATGAAAGGGCGGCTTATTCTTGAGGAATATGCATCATCCTACGAAGAGATAATGAAGGATTTCTTTATCAAGGTGCTTGATATGCCAAGAGATGACGCCATTATTCTGCTGTGGCTTCTTGCATTTGACTTTGCATTCTCTGCAATTGAGATCCAACAAGAAGAGCGATTTCGATCCTTATTTGAAGGGTGTGAAGAATAAGGATTGTCATCTATTTCATATAAGGATTCCATAAACCAGCTTCTAAATCTGCCATAATCTGTTTTTTCGGCTGCCACTTTGCATGAAGGTCGCAATATATAACACATGCACCTCCACTATGTATACCTGTTGGAGCATTATAGCCGCCGGGACCATCAGCCCATCCTGACCAATTGAAGTCGCCGTCATCAATGGTTTTAACATCTTCATGAAGCAAAAGACCCACTCTGTATGCAGGTGCATTCATGGTATCTGCATTTAGAAAGCTTAATCCATCATTCATACTGTAGCTTAAGGGATATGGCTTAGCTTTTGGATCTGTAACTTTTGGGGGATTACTGTTTTTATCTGACGGGCATGAATACATTTCACGATTCATAACAAACGAGTATATTTGTCCAAGGGTTGGGTCGCATACACCTCCAACATGGAAGCATCCCGCCCAGTTGCCATAAGGATTTCCATCTCCGCCTTCAATGACTCTAGAAGCGGGATATAATCCATCCCACTCATTGGTGTAGAGCTGCATAGCTGTTCCAAGCTGCCTTAGATTGCTTAAGCATACTGTTTGCCGTCCTTTGTCTTTAGCTGTTGAAAAAACAGGAAATATAATAGCTGCCAATATACTGATAATGGCAATAACTACAAGCAGTTCTATAAGAGTAAAACCATTTTTTTTGATATATGACAATCTCATTTCTTCCTCCCATTGAAGTATAGAAACAAGTAATAAGAAGCGTTTGGATAATTGCTGCTAATAGGATGAATGTAGAAGGGTTCAAAATTTTATACGCAAGATACCAATCAAGCTTTTATATCAATAAAGCACGTGCATGAATTTCTCTATCAAGCAAACCTTTCATTACTTAAAAAGGCATATTTTGCTGCAATAGGTATTACTTATAAAGGTTGAACTTCTGCTGCCTGCGGACCTTTTTGTCCATCAATTATTTCGAATTGAACTTCCTGACCTTCATGAAGATTTCGTCGTCCTGTTCCCTGAATTGCGGAATAGTGGACAAATACGTCTTTTCCTTCGTCAGTTTCAATGAAGCCGTAACCTTTTGCCTCACTGAACCATTTGACCTTTCCTGTTGGCATTACGTACCCCCGTTGATGAATCAAGCGCTAAGCGGAGTTTGATTTTTTATTAATAACTCGTATTTTATCTTAATCACTTGCCATTTGGAAGATAGTATTTATTCTATCTTGGATTGAAGTATATCACAGGTTTTTAGTTTTGTAAAATAAAATTTACAAATTTTATGAAAATATGGAAAATTTATTAAAATTCGTGTGTATTTATACAAATAAAATCAGTTTCACCGAGTATTAAGGTATTGGTAAAACTGATTTTGAATGTTGAAGCTATGCAAAAATTCTATCTTTCAGATTCATATTCTTTTATAATTCTTTCCATTTCTATTCTTATACGGGTTATCTCTTTTTCCATTTCATTCCGCATTTCATCCATTTGTTCCAGAAGGTTCAATATTATTTCAACCCCTGCCAGATTTACACCCATATCATTAGTAAAACGCTGAATTTGTTTTAATCTCTCTATATCAGCATTGGAATAGAGCCGGTTTTTTGAGCCAGCTCGTTCCGGCTTTATCAATCCTGCTCGCTCATACATTCGCAATGTTTGCGGGTGCATTTCACAAAGTTTGGCTGCTATACCGATCATATACAGAGGCTCATTCTTATCTGTATGTGCCATCCGGCTTCACATCCTTTCATACAAACTTGAATCATCTAGCTTTTGTTAACATTATCCACTGATTTTGCAAAGTCCTGTATCAGTTTTTTTTGCTGTTCATTAAGATTTTTTGGCACAGTGATTTTTACCTTAGTATATAAATCACCTCTGCCTTTATTATTCATTTTAGTCATCCCCTGCCCACTTAGCCTAAATGTCTGACCGTTCTGAGTGCCTTCAGGAATCTTTATAGTGATTTTATTTTTCAGAGTTTGGACCTGTATTTCACCGCCAAGCAAAGCAGTGTAAAATGGTACAGGCGTTTCGGTATACAGGTTGTCTTCTTTACGTTCGAACGACGGGTTTGGCAATATCTTTACTCGCAGCAATAGGTCGCCATTTACGCCATTTATACCCGGCGAGCCTTTACCTGCAAGACGTATTTTCGCACTTTCACGCACTCCGACAGGTATTTTGACTTCATATCGCTTCTGAGGTTCACCATGATTACCGGCAATTGCAAATGTTTTAGTTGCACCATCAAATACTTCTTCAAGGGTTACTTCTATTTGCGCTTCAATGTCTTCGCCCTTAACATTTCTCTTGGCGCCATAGTTATTCTGTTCTCCAAACTTATAACCAAACAAAGATTCAAAAAAGTCGCTGAAACCGCCGCCGCCCAGATCGAAGCCTATATCTCCGCTTGAGGTTTGGTATCTATATCCACCGGTGTTGCCATAGAAAGGACCATTGCCAAAATCAGCTTGCTGCCATTGCTGACCAAACTGGTCATACTTAGCACGTTTTTCTTTATTACCCAGAACTTCATAGGCTTCGGATATTACTTTAAACTTCTCTTCTGCTTCTTTATTTCCAGGATTTACATCTGGGTGATGCTTGCGTGCTAGCTTTCTATAAGCCTGCTTAATCTCTTTTTCAGTGGCCTCTTTGCCTACACCCAGTATTTCATAATAATCTTTGTAGTTCATATGAGACCGCTTTCCACCAATAATTATATATTGGTAATGATATGTGTTTATAATGTGATATATGTGGATTGGCGAATGAATCGCCAATCCATTTGTTCACATAAGTTATTCTACTGCAACTTCAACCTTTTTAGGTTTGATTTCTTCTGATTTAGGTATTGAGATTTCCAGAACACCATCTTTGTAACCAGCTTTTACTTCCTCGGATTTAATTGGAACTCCAATTGTGAATGATCTTTGAAATTTTCCATAAACCCTTTCCACTCTTACAAAGTTATCTTTCTTATCTTCATTCTCGAACTTGCGTTCACCTTTGATGGTAAGCGTATCACCGGTAAGCTCAATATCA
The DNA here is from genome assembly GCA_033808695.1 of Armatimonadota bacterium. Taxonomy (GTDB): domain Bacteria; phylum Armatimonadota; class UBA5829; order DTJY01; family DTJY01; genus JAPXND01. The sequence goes on along the minus strand of JAPXND010000003.1, from coordinate 27,562 downwards.
ATATCTTCTTTCTTCATACCGGCTAGTTCAGCCCGTACTACAATGTTGTCATCATCTTCAATAACGTCCACTACAGGCGCCCACGATCTTTCAGCGGGCACACTTTTCCGCGGTGTGTTAAATCTATCCTGGAAGAGTTTATTCACATCTTCCTGAAGTGTTTCAAGATCTCTAAAAGGATCCCATCTTTTTATACTCATAGCTATACCTCCATTAGTTTACATTGTATGTGTATTCGGTATAGTTTTGTATACCGAAATTATTGTTCCTTAAATTCTGCATCTATCACATCGTCATCACCTGAAGGAGCTTCCTCCGATGATTGACCGGTTGATTCTGTTCCCGGCTGCTGTTGTGCATCGGCTGTTGCCTGATACATAGCTTCGGAGAGTTTATAAGATGCTTCTCTTAGTTTTTCTGTATCTGCCTTAATTCTTTCCACATCATCAGTTTGAAGTGATGATTTTAGATCTATTATGGCTGAATCTATTGTTGATTTGTTTTCAGCCGGAACTTTATCACCATAATCATTCAGCAGCTTTTCTGTTTGATATACTAAGCTATCGCCATTGTTTTTAGCTTCCGCTATTTCTTTAGCTTTTCTATCTTCATCTGCATGACGTTCCGCATCAGCAACCATTTTATCAATATCACTCTTGTCTAATCTTGTTGAGCCGCTTATTGTAATGCTCTGTTCTTTTCCTGTCGCTTTGTCTTTTGCTGATACGTTAACTATACCGTTTGCATCAATATCAAAAGCAACTTCTATCTGCGGTACTCCCCTTGGCGCAGTTGGTATTCCAACAAGATGGAATTTACCCAAAGTCTTGTTGTCTTTTGCCATTTCGCGCTCGCCTTGCAGCACATGGACTTCTACATCCGTCTGACCGTCTACTGCTGTAGTAAATATCTCACTCTTTCTAGTAGGTATGGTGGTATTTCTCTCAATGAGTCTTGTCATTACACCACCAAGGGTTTCTATTCCAAGTGAAAGCGGTGTTACATCCAGCAAAACAATTCCCTCTGTTTGTCCTGTTAGAACACTAGCCTGGATTGCTGCACCAGCAGCCACTACTTCATCGGGATTCACGCCCTTATGGGGATCTTTTCCGCCGCCGAGTTTTTTAACCAGTTCATAAATCATTGGCATTCGGGTTGATCCGCCAACGAGTATGATTTCGTCGAGTTCCTTTTCAGATATTCCTGCATCTGAAAGTGCACGTTTGAACGATGTAACTGTTCTTTCTACCAGGTCTCTTGTAAGCTCTTCAAACTTCGCTCTTGAAATTGTGCTTTCCAAGTGCTTAGGACCATCCTGCGTTGCTGTTATAAATGGAAGGTTTATGTTTGTTTGAACAACCGTTGATAGTTCAATTTTTGCTTTTTCTGCGCCTTCACGAAGTCTTTGCAATGCCTGACGATCATTACGAAGATCAACGCCTTCCTGTTTCTTGAACTCATCGGCTAAGTAATCTACCAATCTCTGATCCCAGTCATCGCCGCCAAGCTGTGTATCGCCAGCGGTAGATTTAACTTCAAAAACACCTTCTCCAACTTCGAGCACGGAGACGTCAAAGGTTCCTCCACCGAGGTCGTATACAAGGATGGTTTCATTTTTCAGTTTATCAAGTCCATATGCAAGTGATGCTGCAGTAGGTTCGTTAATGATTCTCAATACGTTAAGCCCAGCAATTTCACCAGCGGTTTTAGTTGCTGTTCTTTGTGCATCATTGAAGTATGCAGGAACTGTGATAACGGCATCGGTAACTTTATCTCCGAGATATGTTTCAGCATCCAATTTTAGTTTTTGGAGCACCATTGCTGATATTTCTTCTGGAGTATAACCCTTGCCATCAATATCAACTTTAAAATCTGTTCCCATTTTACGCTTTATTGATGCAATGGTTCTATCCGGATTCAGAATAGCCTGCCGTTTTGCTGTAACCCCAACAAGTCTTTCACCATTTTTAGCAAATCCTACAACTGAAGGGGTTGTTCTGCTGCCTTCAGAGTTTGGAATTATAGTTGGTTCGCCTGCTTCTAATATTGCTACTACAGAGTTTGTTGTTCCTAAATCAATCCCTACTGTTCTTCCCATATTAACCTCCAAAATTTTCAACATTAGTATGTTAAGCCTTAAGCTATATGCTTCGATTGTTAATAGTTATCTTGACTACATCTGTATTATATCACTTGAGTGTGTTAATGTCAAGTGTTTTATTGAAATTTTAAAATATTTTTTATAATTTATTATGCCCTTATTGTAAATTATTCAATCCTCTTAATATTAAATCTGTTTTGTTTCCTGTGGATGTTATTATTATTGTGCGCATATCAGAATCGGCGTTGAGATGGATTTCCAGATGGTCTGGCGGCAGAATATCGGCGATTATTTCCGACCACTCTATAATGGTTACTCCGCTGCTATAGAAATACTCTTCATAGCCAAGATCTTCCATATCAGAGGAATCAGTAAGCCGATAGACATCAAAGTGGTAAAGTGGAATGAGTCCTTTATGCTCATGGAGAAGGTTAAATGTAGGACTGTGGATCATATCTTCAATCTTCAATCCTCTTGCCATTCCGCGTGTAATGGTAGTTTTTCCGGCGCCCAAGTTTCCGTATAGAGCTACAACTGTTCCCGGCACAAGCAATTCGCCGATGGCTTCACCAAGCGCTTCAGTTTCTTTTGCAGATGCAGTATGGAATTGTAGAGATTTTAATTGATTCATTATGAGTTTTTGTTATGAAAATGATCCCAGCCCGATACTAAATTACCTTTAGATCCATCGGAATGGATGATTGATAACCCATTTTCAGTGAATTCACCAATAACATGCAGCGGAGTATCAGTTGAACTGCTGAATATATCTATTATAGAGGCAGCATCTCCTGGAGCTGCTGCAAAGAGAAGCTCAAAATCTTCGCCGCCGCTTATTGCAATTTCTAATGGATTCAACTTCAGTTCCTGTGCAGCCCGCTTAAGATCTTCGCTTAGGCAGATGCTCTCTGCATAAACGGATGCGCCAACCCCGCTTGCACTGCAGAGTTTAGGCAAATCAGATCCTAATCCGTCACTTACATCCATCATTGCCTTAACCATTTTTGTTTTTGCTAGTATGTTTGCTTCATAAACCCTTGGAATTGGCATAATATGAGCTTTCATGAGAGTCTCATATTTTGACTGCACACTTTGAAGTCCATTTTTGAAAAGAAGCTCCAGCCCTGCCCGAGACTGCCCAATATATCCCGTAACAAATAGAAGATCGCCGGGTTCCGCTCCGCTTCTGCGGATTAGAAGCTTGGGTTCTATTGAACCCATCTGCGTAATACTAATGGTGTTTTCGTTGATGACGGAATTCATATCTCCGCCTATTATCACACTGCCGTATTTGCTGCAGCAATCAGTGAGTCCTGTATAGAATGCTTCGAGATAATCAAATTCCGTATCTTGCTTGAATCCAAGAGATACAAGTGTCCAGGTAGGAGAGCCGCCCATAGCAGCAATATCGCTTATATTGACAGCTGCTGATTTCCATCCAAGATAATATGGGGTAATGATGTCATCACGATAATCTATGCCCTCTGACAGCATATCGGTAGCAACAATGGTATAGCTGCATGCCGATCCGCTGCTGATAACAGCAGCATCATCACCTGCACCTACAGGGAGATATTCTGCAGATGCAGGTATTTTATGCGTTTTAAGCAGTTTTGCAATTAGTTTTTCTTCACCAATTTCAGATAGTTTCATATACTAAATTAATCCATCATTTTTTGTGAAGATATTCATCTACAACCTTCATTGCACAATATTTTCCGCACATGGAACATACTTCATCGGCTGTTGTTGCTCTTTCTGTTCTGAACTTTTTGAACTTGATTGGATCTATTGAAAGCTCACATTGTTTATCCCAATCAAGCTCTTTGCGGGCAATAGACATCTCTCTATCCCACTCCATTGCACCTTTGACGCCTTTTGCGATATCGCCGGCATGTGCAGCAATTTTGGAGGCAACAACTCCTTCCCGCACTTCATCGGGTCCAGGAAGCCCAAGATGTTCAGACGGGGTAACATAGCAGAGGAAATCTACACCTGCTGCTGCTGCAATTGCTCCGCCAATAGCTGATGTAATGTGATCATATCCAGGTGCAACATCGGTTACCAGAGGTCCAAGCACATAGAATGGAGCGCCTTTACAGAGAGTTTTTTGTATTTGCACGTTTGTTACTATATTCTGCATTGGCACATGTCCAGGTCCTTCAACCATAACCTGCACGCCTGCATTTCTGCATCTGTCTACAAGCTCTCCAAGTATAATAAGCTCTTGAATCTGCGCCCTGTCTGTGGCATCAGCAAGACATCCGGGGCGCATACCGTCTCCAAGGCTTAAGGTTACATCATGCTTTCGACAGATATCAAGCAGGTCATCAAATCTTGCATAAAGTGGATTTTCTTTATCGTTGCCAATCATCCAGCAGACAAGGAATGCTCCGCCTCTGCTTACAACATCTGCTATTCTGCCTTCTTTCTGCAAGCGTGATAACGATTCACGTGTGATTCCGCAGTGTATTGTAAGGAAGTCAACTCCGTCCTCAGCATTTCGCTCTATCACCCTGAAAAGGTCATCTTCCTTTAGATCTACAACAGAACCATTATCGGCTGCTTTAACCGCAGCTTCGTATATAGGAACTGTGCCAAGAGGTACTGTGCAGTTATCTATAATTGTTTTGCGAATCTTGGCTAAATCTCCGCCTGTGCTCAGATCCATAAGAGCATCGGCGCCGGATTCAATTGCAATTTTAAGCTTTTCTAGTTCATCTTCCACATTAGGGAAGTCGCCTGATGTACCGATGTTGGCATTAACTTTTGTTCGCAGCCCCTGACCTATACCGCAAACTTTGTATAGATTGTGATTTACGTTGCGAGGGATAACAATAACACCATTTGCCACACCATCCCTTATGTATTCGGCATCCAGATGTTCATTTTCTGCAACTATTTTCATTTCCGGTGAAATAACGCCGGATTTTGCAATTTCGTATTGTGTCATAAGACTCACCATCCTGTTTATCTATTGGTTATACCCATAAATTAGGCAAGTAAAAAAGCCGCAGACATATAAGTCTCACGGCCTGATTATTAATCGCATCCGCTTCCCTGCTCGGCATTATCCGAAATCAGGTTCAGAGGGTTGTCATATGCTGGAGACTCTCAGCGAATCACAAATGGTGATAAGCACCCCTAGCGGTAATATTTATGATATTATAGCATTGTTGTTACATGTGATGTCAACTTTGCTCATCAATGAGCTTTTTAACTCTCTCTATTTGAGATACAGTTCCTGTTATAATAACTTCATCGCCACATTTGAGCTGTGTATCCAGCGTAGGGTTTACAGTAATCTCACCATCTGAGTGTCTGAGCGCAACTAGTGCAATTCCGGCAATTTTGTGAAGTCCACTATCTGCAATAGTTTTGCTTAGCACGCATGATTCTTCAGGGAGCTGAATATTTGCTATTTCAATTTGTATTTGTGCACCGTTAAGCTGCAAACCAAATAGTTCTATGGCTTCTGGGTGTAAAACAGCTAGAGCCATTCGGTTTCCACCAAGGATATATGGTGACATTACTCTGTTTGCCCCTGCCCGTTTCAGCTTGTCTTCGTTTTCTTGAAGTATGGATCTTGCTACAATATAAAGATCTGAACTTAATCCTCTTGCCGTAAGTACAATGAAGACATTTTCTTCATCTGTTGCATTTACGGCTATTAAGCCTTTTGCTCGTTCTATTCCCGCCTTTAGCAATACATCATCATCGCTTGCATTTCCTTTAATATAGGGAACATCTTGAGACCGCAGTATAGGAATTTGTTCTTTGTTAGATTCGATTACAACATATGGAATGTTATTATGTTCGAAATCTTTGCCTATTTGCTGTCCCATTCGCCCAAAACCGCATACTATATAATGATCAGTTAATGCTTTAATTTTTTTATCCATTTTAAGTCTCCTAACATGATTATCAGCCTCCACCCAACGATTAGCTGCTTCAATAGAAGCATCTTCATGAGGGAAAAATATGATATCTGCTCCTAATGCTTTCAAATCATCTGCTTCATGGTCATCTTTAGATGTAACGGCTATATTGCCTTCATAGTTATAATTTTCCAAAGCTTTCACTAGCAGCACATTTATGCTGCGGTTGTTGATAGCGCTGACTACCCATTTAGTATTGGATAGTGGCAGTGTAGATGGAAACTCCTGATCTTCTGCATCACCAAATAATGCCGTTCCGCCTTTTGCGTTCCAGTTTTTAACTACCTGAGGATCGAAATCAACGGCTAAAACCGAGTAGCCTCTTTGCATCAGTGATGTGGCTATACCCGAGCCATAAGTTCCAAGTCCAAAAATGATGATATCGTTTTTTTTGCGCGAGGATAGAACTGCATCCATTTCTTCGTCCATATGGGTATTTCTATTGCCGAAATTTCTGAAGTATGGCGACAGGAATTGATATATTTCATTTGCATAGAATATCATATACGACGATAATCCAATGGTTATGATTGCTGTTAGTGTTACTAGGCTTACAATATGTTCGTTAATGTGATTTAATCGCAATCCAAGCGCAACAAGAATCAGTGAAAACTCACTTGTTTGTGATACTAGCATACCTGCAAGGAAGCTTGTTCTTTTTCTATATCCAAGCATGTTTAATATTATGGCAACAATTGTAGGCTTGAATATCAATACAAATAAAGCCAAAGGAATGGCTCCCCATGCTTGACTGCCGAGACTATGCGTATCCAGCTTCATTCCAAGATCTACAAAGAAGAACAGAAGCAAAAAGTCTCTTAAGGCAACCAGCCTAGAACCTATTACTTCGCGGTAATCGGTTGAGGCAAGTGCAACGCCTGCAAGAAAAGCTCCAACTTCTTTGCTGAATCCCATATAGCCACTGAAGACGGCAAAAGAAAATGCACAGGTAATAGAGGCAAGCACCAATAACTCCGCTGATTCAGCAAATTTTGAAAAAAGCTTTGGCAGTATGTAATTCATGAAGAATATAGTTAGCGCTACTAAGCCTATTCCTTTTGCAAAAACAATAGCAATCTCATGGAAAAGGTTGGCATTTTTGTTGCCTGCAAAAGATGTTATGATAATCATGACGAGGACAACAACAATATCATCCAGAACTAGTATTCCTACGCCAATCCGTCCGTGCAGTGAATCTGCTTCACCCTTATCAGAAAGCAATTTTACAATTATGATGGTGCTGCAGAACCCTAATGAAACAGCAACATATGCAGCATCAACTCCACTTAATCCAATAAGCAGAGTGAGCGGATATCCAAGACCAATGGAGACAGCCATCTGAATGATACCGGCTACTAAAATGGCTTTACCAATGCTTTTGAGATGTCTTACATCAAGCTTGAGCCCTACAACAAATAACAACAGCGACATTCCCAGTTCAGCAAGCAATTCGATTTCTTCAAATGCCAACTGCCATTCAAAAAGTGAAGGACCGGCAGCTATTCCAACAATAATGAATCCGATTATTAGCGGAAGCCGCAGATACAGAGCAATAAGACCAAAAATTACTGCCATTACAAGAAGCACAACAATATCGTTAAACGTTTTGTCTGCTGCTGCAAGCATAAACAAGGGGTTTATTGGTAATGATGAAATATCAATATTTAGCAAAAAAAACAATTTCCTTTATGAATTGAGCGTATCAGCTCAGTTTATTAAGTAATTCGATTGCATGCTTGATATCTATTATCTGCTGAGGACCGCTGATTTCACGTTCTATAGTAAGAGATCCATTGTATCCAAATGATTTTAACTTTGGAATAAGAACGGGGAAATTAACTTTTCCTTCACCCAATGCTTTTTCAACGCCAAGCTCGTTTGGGTTTGTGGGATATTCACCATCTTTAGCATGGACACCTTTAATATATGGGCCTAAAATATCCAAGGCGTCAACAGGATTAGCTTTACCGTATAACAGCAGGTTGGCTGGATCTAGATTAACACCAAGATTATCTGTTCCAATATCTTTTATCATTCTAAGCAGAGTAACCGGGGTTTCTTGACCGGTTTCGAAACAAAAGGTAATGCCTAATTTTTGGCAATGCAATGCTACTTCTTTCAGCGCTTCAAGAGTATCTATATATAAAGAGTCTGCAGGATTTTCCGGTATGAATCCAGCATGGGTGGCAGTTGTTTTGATGCCGCATTTGTATGCAAAATCTGCTCCGGCTTTTAAGGCATCAATGCGAATGCGTCTATATTCCGAGGGAACGAGCCCAATTGTTGCAGGACCCTGAGTAAAGTTCCAGACGGCAGGCCCAGGATAGCCAGTCCAGAGCAATGTAACTTCTACGCCGGTATCAGCTGATGCCTGCTTTACTTTTGATACCATTTCATTTGTATACATATCCGGGTTCCAGCATGCTGCCTGACAGGCATCTAATCCTAAATCACTAATTTTTTTTAGTTCTTCATAAATGTTTTCATTTAATCCAGTCATGACGCCAAGACGCAATTTTCCCATTATAAACTCCTAAAATTTGGCTTATATATCCCCATGTGGAATGAATAAATTTAAAATATCTTGAATTTTGGGTATATACATATAAATGATAACATATATAGCTTTTTTGCTTCAAGATTAATATAGCAGTGGAGTTGGCAATTATGAATAAAAATGTTGCAATAATTGGCGCCAGCGACAACCCTGAGCGCTACGCATTTAAAGCATTCAAAATGCTGATTGACGATGGTTATACTGTTATACCTGTTAATCCGAAATTGGATGAAATAGAGGGTATAAAATGTTTGAAGACACCAGCTGATATAAATGTTTATGTGGATACTGTAACGATATATGTCAATCCTGCTGTATCATCTACCATGATAGATGATTTGATAGAGCTCAAGCCAAGGCGCATTATTATGAATCCAGATACAGAGAATGATGAACTTGCAAAAAAATGTGAGGAGAATGATATACAGGTTGTTTTTGCATGCACGCTTGTAATGTTGAGAACAGATCAGTTTTAGAAAAAGAACCAGCAGAATGACTTGATTCACTCTGCTGGCTTTGCATTGATTCTATTCTTCTAATTTGAAATTAAAAGTATCTGCCAACGGATGATGTTGATTGACCACATAGCATGTAGGCATATTCTGCACTTTTACTCCATCATAGTTGTATATTATGCTTTCAGTTAAACCTACAATTTGTTTTGGTTCTTTAGGCATATCCAGACCTGCAGCAGCAAAACCAAGCATATATGGATTTAGGTCTGAGCAGGCAAAGAACCCCCTGTCATCTATATAATGCTTACGCGCATCCAGCGCCTTTTGAGCTAAATCCTTTATACCAAGATTTCCAAACAGCGCATAGGTAGTTGCACCACAAAAATCATCACGGCTTACATTCCCTTTCCAGTAGAGATTGTTATCTTTATATTCAAGAGTCTTCAATCCCAGATTGACCGCATCAAGATACTTTTGATCTCCAAGCAGCTCATAAGCCCGCATCAAGCCTTCCATGCATCGAAGCTGGAAATTGAGCCATCTCCAAGATCCATCGGGATTTTGACTTGCAAGCATACGATCTGCCCAAATTCTTGCCCATTCATCAAACTCTGTGTATCCAAGCAGATGAAGATACATACATCCGCTGATAAGATAGTATAATTCGTTAGTTTGGGCGCCCGCCTTATCCAGATTTATGAACGCTCTCATAGAATCAACCGCAAGGGTTTCGGCTTCTTTTGCTTCAGGGCAGTTATACTTTTTAAAGATATAGGCAGCAGCAGCGAGTCCATCCGGACCTATTCCACTGCCGTTTGCGGTGGTAACACAATCGTATATTCCAGCGCCGGTTTTACCAGTTTTGAGAATATTTTCTGCTATTGTGCGCGGAGTTATAAGCGATTCAGGATAGCTTTGAAACGGCATGAGGGTAATCTTCACCTTAGCTGGTGATTCATTTTTATATTCCAGTGTGATATTATTGATTTGCTTGCCAAATCTGCTTCCGTCTTTGGTGGATGTTGTGATGCTGTCTGGCTTTACACTCCACATAATCATAAGGGCTTTGGCGTATGTATTCTCACAGGGCTGGATAGGAACGCTGCCATTTCCTCCGCGAATCATAAAATAATCAAAAGCTGGATTTTTGAATTCTATATTCTGCTTATACGCCCAGAATGTTTCACCATCCGGAAGCATTACAGCTTCGGCGCCCCATGAACCCGGCACAAACCATTTCCCCTGCTCGGACAACTCCTTGAAATCGATTTTTACGGCGCCTTTGCCATCAAGCTGGAATTCGATAGAGGGTGGGATTCCTGAATCTCCCAGATGGTAGGAAGCGCTGCCGGTGATTATTCTGTCATCAAACTTCCATTGGCGTTTGAACGAAAACGCATCTTTTTTCTGATTGAGCTTGGTATCTTTTACCGTTGGTTTGTCAGATGTTTTTGACGTGCCTAACGCAACTCCTATTGGGCAAAGATATGTCCAGTTATCCATTTTCTGAACCATAATCAGGTCAGTTGAATCAGGATAGGGTCTTATATCTATAGGGCGTTGGTCGTGTTTGAAGGAATAAAGATATTCGCCGCCCGGAAGAAGACCGTCCTTACATCCAGCATATAGTTTTCTAACCAGCTCAACTCGAGCTGCAGGCGTATGACGCTCTTCTTCTGCAAGTGCGACCAGGCTTCTGAAGGTATCATGCAAATAATGGACTGTCATTCTCTCTGCTGGTGCAAAAGCAAGAAGATTATATCGATCGTCATAGAGTGTCTGCATAAAATTACCTGATAGGAAGTTCATCTCATCAATTTTGTATGGTTCAAAATTGCGGTTTGGCATCCAATTAGAATCATCTATATTCTTTGCAAGAGGAACAGCGCAGGCAGGATACCTTAAACCAACTCTCACGGGTGTCCATAATCCTGCTTTGCCATTAGAAGGATTGACAGCAACTTCCAACACATTTGACGATCCAGATTTGATTGTTTTTGATATATCAGCCCAATAGCCCGAATCCCAGGTGCGTCCGATATTAATTTTCTTGCCGTTCAACTTGGCTGAAATGTCATTGCCTAAGAAATCAGAGAAGTATACAGCCAAATCTTGATTCCACCAGCCCTCAGGAGCCTTAAACTCGGTTGTAAACACAGTCTTTTTACTAGATAGTATAGACTTTCCTGTTTGATATGGTGAGCCATTGACTTTCCATCTATCCAGTATAATTCTTGTGTCAGAACCTTTGCCTGCATTGTAGTATCTGATTTCTGATGTAAGGGCGCCCCATCCATCTTCTTTGTGTTTGTCTTCAAACTTCAGCAGAACTTCGCCAGTTTTTTTCGCAAGAGGTGTAAGATCAATGAAAACTCTTGTTCCAACCTGTTCACACTCCTTCATAGATGATATAACTTGGTATGTTTTACCATTATCGTTGGAGGCGCTTATAAGGAATTGAGATGAAACATTGAGTAAAAGGAACGCCATATTCCCTTTCCCCGGTGAGAATTTGTATACATAATACATTTCTTCTCCATCGCCAACACGGATAAAGGGAGTTCGCGGGTCAACTCCGGTTTCTATACACGCCGAACGGTTTTCTACAAGATAGGATTTTTCTATAGGCTGGTTGGGACGTATAATAATGGGCTTTAGCGGCGCTGCTATAATTGATGATGAAATAGCAATACCTACAAGCAGGATAAATACTAATCGAATGGTTAGGCGCATAATTCTCTCCTATAATTCAATAATGGCTGCACAAAAAGCGCAGCCATTGTTTTATACACTATATATTAAATTATTAATTACATATTCCTTCTCTACCATGAATAAGCTTCAGGAGCTTGTCCACCCAGTCAAGGGAATATATCATTCAATTTTGCTAATTTAAAACGATTTTAAAATATGAATGACTTTAATGAGGATGTGCATCTGCTGCAGGATGTGCATCTGTTGGTGGTATACCTTTCAGCAAATCCTGCATTGCCTGATCGACATTGGTTTCAAAATCCTTAGCAGTGTTCCATCTCAAACTATTGTATATTTTTCCTTCCTTATCTATTACAAACGTATTTGCAGCTGCTGTTTGAACATATTGCATAGATACCATTCCAGATTTTTCGGAGAGAAGATTTTCTTGAATGCCATTTTTTTTCGCAAATTCTCTTACTTCAGCAATTGGTTCATTCATACAGGCAACAATGCCTTTAAGATTATCCGCTGCATATTTCTCTTCCATTTTGCGAATAGAGGCTAATATTTCCTTTAGATTTGGATTTTTTGTATTTAAAAAAACAAGAACAACATTATTCTTACCTTTAAAGCTAGATAAAGATATCTGATCTCCACTTACTGATGGAAAAGTGAAATCCAGTGCAGGCATGCCGTTAATTTTGGAATGATCATGCATGTCGGCATGATTATGTTCTTCATGTCCATCTGCTTTCGGCGGCGGCGGATTATTGAGATACTGTGACACAACTGATAATCCAAATAATATTACAACAAGGAAAATAATAATGAAGATTGTGTTTTTATTGTCTTTCATGTTACCTCCATCTGCAAAACAAACATAACAGCATAAATTTACATTGCTACAATTATATTACGCTTAAAAGTGTGAACAATTCCCAAAATTTCAGATGTGATTAAAAAAATGTTAGTATGCCCTCATTATTTAGTGCATGAGGGCATACTATATGTGCATAGATTATTCTTCTAGTTTAATATACTTGTCAATCATTTCGGCTTCGGCTTCACGATTCCAAAACATTCCCATAGTAAGCTTTTCGTATACTTCCGGCATTACTTCCTTAAGTTCCGAAACACCGGTTAACGGAAGATCTGGAATGAGCGGGTAGATAATCACTTTGCCGGGATATTTGCCTTCTTTGGCTGCCTTCATACCATCCCAAGCTGCATTTATTCCGCCGATTGCTGCAACCGATGTGTTGGTAGAAAGATCTCCTGATTCTGCTGCATCGAGTGTGTCTTTGATATCACTGAGCTTGGAACCGCTGCTTCCCACCAACCGTACATCGTTCATATAAACACCTGAGAGATCCAAGTCGGTTATAGTACCAATAGCAACTCCTGCAAAGATATTCATCAATCCTTCTTTTGCAAGGAATGGAACCGCTTCAGTGATAAGGGCGGGTACCGGCGCCAAAACCACTATGTCATCAAAGCCTTTTCCCTGTGTAAATTCGTTAAGATAGGCTTCGTAGTCTTCTTTGCTCATTTCATTGGGATTGACTACATCCAGCTTAATTCCGCGCTTATCAGCAATAGGCTGGAATCGATCTTTAAGGCTCTGCAATCTGGCGGTATCGATATCAGTGGCAATTATTCTGCTTGGTCCGCCTTCAAGTTCAACTGCTCGCTGAACATGCATCTGTCCCATAGGTCCGCCAGCTCCGATAAACCATGCTGCACCGTTAGCTTTTAGTTCGCTTGGCACTCTCAGCGGGGTGTAAGCATTACCTATTACATTGCTAGTTGTGCCAAGATAGGAATGATTCATATAGTGAATTTTGCCTATATCTATCTTAACAGGCTTTTGAAGCGGTTGATTTGATACTATGTTCATTAGGGCGTGCTTAGCAAGATAAGGAGCAACTTTTTCTACTATATCGGCACATGAACCTAAAATTACGACATCATCAAACATGCCATACTTCTTGGAAAGAGCTTCAATATCCAATGACTGGAATGAAGGGGTTTCTATAAGCTCAAACTTTCCTTTTGCTGCAAGACCCTTTAGCTCATTCAGTATATTTCCACTAAGATTTGTTGTTAAAACAAGCTTAGATGTTATATCTACATCCAGCTTATAATCTCCATTGTTTCCTTCAACACCAATAAACCACATAATTCCGCCATCTTTTATTGATGGTCGGCGAGGGATTCTATATGAAGCTACTACACATCCCCAAGGTTCGGTGAGTGCGGCTTCGGCGTATCCTGTAGTTTTTTGGATTGGCAGAAGGTAATTGCCTTCATCACCATTGATAATCTCTTTGCCAATCACCTGGTATTGAGTTTGCGATCCGCCTAATACATACCCAAATGCCATGCTTTTTCCGCCGTACCAAACATCCGGCTGAACAATGAATCTATCTCCTACTTTATAGTCATCTTTTAAATCATCGCCAACTCCAACTATTGTTACAGCAACTTCATGCCCTAATACTACAGGATCTTTGACCATATCTCTTCCAACAATACGCGGATGCTGATCTCCCTGGTTTATGACTTTTATATCACTAAAACATATGCTTGAAGCATCAATGCGCGCCAAGAGCTCATCTGCTTTATATGTTGGCATAGGATGGACTTCCGGTTTCTTATTTTTGCCAAAATTCTCAAGCCCAGCGCCATACAGATACCAAGTCTTTATATTTGCCGGCAATTTATAATCAACGTTTTTAAAAGCCTGCAGTTTATTGTTCATTTTACCCTCCTGGAGAATTTTCATTTTTGTAATTCACTTTTAATGTTTTAAGTTTTTCACTTATTTTAAACATGCTGCTTATATTATAGTATACAGACGGCATGAATGCAAAGAAATAGAGCAAATCATTATACTATGCTGCTTTTTTGTAGAATATACGGATGCATAATGGAAAAACCTCCGGGGATAATATTATCCCCGGAAGAATGTTTTATAGCTGTTCCAGTGGCTGCTGGTTGCCAAAGCTTGGATGCGGGGTATTTTTAGGAGCTGCCCATCTTACTGCATTTGTAATAACTTTCATTACATTGGGATCTTTATATGTTGGATAGCTTTCATGTCCGGGTCTGAAATAGAAGATTTTCCCTCTGCCTCTATGCCAGCAGCAGCCGCTTCGGAATACTTCTCCGCCTTTGAACCAGCTTATAAGCACAAGGTCATCTGGCTGAGGGATATCGAACATTTCGCCATACATCTCTTCCTGAGGAAGCTCGAAATATTCACCTAATCCATCGGTAATAGGGTGTGACATATCAACAACCCAAAGACGTTCCTTTTCATCGGCCTCACGCCATCTGAGCATGCAGGTGGTGCCCATCAGCTTAGTAAAGATCTTCGATACGTGAGATGAATGCAGAGGTATCAACCCCATGCCATCGAGCACTCTTTGATGAACTTTTGCAACAATTTCATCACATACTTCGTGGTGAGCCATATGTCCCCACCATGTAAGAACATCGGTATCTGCTAAGATTTCATCTGTTAAGCCATGCTCCGGTTCATCAAGAACAGCAGTTCTAACAACCATGTCTGACTTTTTGCTAAGAAAATCGGCAATTGCAGCATGCATACCGTCTGGATATATGGCGCTTGCAGGATGACTTGTATCTTTTTCATGCCTGAATTCATTCCATACTGTAACTTTAATCAATTTATTATATCCCCCATTCAATATTATTACAGATTGATGTTTAGATAAATAATCTGCAATTTACATTTCTACAATCCTTGTTAATATCCTGCAAAATTAATATATTTGTTTGATAAATGAATTGAGTGTTATACTAAAGGGCGTAATTGAAATGATGTTGGAGCAGTTAAGTTTATGTCTGATGAGTTATCTCTCATTGATACAGCTGATAAAGCTGAAACTAATATTGCAAGAAATGCAATATTATTGGCCTTTGCAGTTTTCTTCCTTCAATTAGGATTTGGAGCGTTTACAGCTACAAACACAAATTTTCAGGTACAGGCGCTCAATCTCACCCCTACCCAGTTAGGACATGTGGAAGCCATTAGGGAGCTGCCGGGATTAGTTATTGTGTTTATTGCTGCGCTTACTATGAATATTGCAGAACCATTGCTGGCTGCCATAGCTATGGCATTGATTGCACTTGGACTTGGAGCATATTGCACAGTAAATACTTTTTCGGCATTGGTAGTATATTCGCTTGTGTGGAGCATAGGCATTCATACATGGATGACGGTTCAGCCATCAATAGTAATGGCTCTGGCGGATAAGAAAAGCAAGGGTAAAAAACTTGGTCAGTTTAGCGCTGTTGCAGCTGTAGGAACAATTTGCGGAATGGGAATGGTGATGTTTTTTGGAAAATATGCTGGATTCCATAAGATATTTTTCCTATCCGGGGTCAGCGCTGCCATTGCATCAATATTTGCAGCGTTTATATCACGTGATATTGGCAATATGAAAAAACCCAGACTTGTGTTTAAACCTCAGTTTAAAAAATACTACGTTCTAACATTTCTTGAGGGATGCAGAAAACAAATATTTATGTCTTTTGCTATTTATGCCCTTGTAAGAAATTATGGAACACCTATGGCAACTGTAGCTTTTCTTATGATTATCAATAATATTGTAAATATGATATTTGCACCGATGATTGGTACGCTTGTGGATAGAATAGGTGAACGGAAGGTTTTATTATTCTGTTACACCGCACTAATTTTTGTATTTATCGGTTATGCAGCAATAGATATTCCACATGTTCTATATCTTTTGTATTGCTTAGATAACTTATTCTACCTTGGAAGCGTGGCATTATCAACATATGTAGAAAAAATATCAGATACCAAAGATTTGATGCCGACCCTTGCAATGGGTGTATCAATGAATCACGGAGCTGCTGTAACGGTTCCTCTGATTGGTGCAATGTTATGGAATCAATTCGGCTATCAAGCAACATTCCTTGGCGGGGCGGTAATTGTTTTGATATCTGTATTCACTGCCAACAGTATAAATGTATCTAAAGACAGAAAAATTAATAAAACTATAAAAAAAAGGGTTGCATAAACCTAATAATTTTGCTAATATATTACAGGGTGTTATAAAAATGGAAAAAGTAACACGATTTGGTGTATCTATACCGATTGATTTGGCTAAGACATTCGATTCAGCTATTCATAAAAAGGGATACAAAAACCGATCTGAAGCTATTCGAGATATAATAAGAGATTATCTGGTTGAAATTCAATGGCAAAACCCAGAGAACATAGTAATGGGTACAGTAACTATTGTTTATGATCATCACACCAGAGAACTAACTAGCGTATTATCTGAAATGCAGCATAAATATTATGAATCAATAATATGCAACACTCATGTTCATTTTAACGAGCATGACTGTCTTGAGGTTATTATTGTAAAAGGGAAAGGAGCGATGGTTCAGGAGATAGCTGATAGGCTTATATCAATTAAAGGTGTAAAACATGGAAAGCTTGTGTGCACAACTACCGGTAAAACAATAAAATAATTTTTTTAAGAGAAAGGTAACACAATTATGAAATTAGTAACACATTTTTCTGCTGACAGGTGGAAAATCTATTTTGCGGTATTGATGGCATTTATTATAAATGCAGTTGTTATACATCCTGCAAATGCCTGTTACTCAGGGTTAGTTATTATTCCTACTGCTGATCTTGTGGATAATGGATGCTATTCAGCAGAGCTTCAGTTTGATGGAGAATTCAGCAACAGCGACAACAATATCCGTATTTTGAATACAGAGTTAGGAATAGCGCCCGGTTTTGAAGCAGGACTCGATTATGATTTTAGTGATGATGCAGAAACAAGATTAATGCTTAATGGGAAGTATGCACATCAGATATCAGAGACTACAAGCGCTGCATTGGGTATATTTAATGTAGGCAGAAAGGCAAAAAGCGTTCCATATTTAGCAGTGTCTATTGACCATATGGATTTTCGTTCACACTGGGGTGTAATGAAATCTGACAACAAAGCCAGACTATTTGCGGGAATTGATAAACAGGTTAATGAGCAAGTAACCTTGATGGCAGATCATACAATAGGAAATGAAAATGCCACATCAGCGGGTATAAATTACCAAATTAATGACGAATTTGGTATAATGGCGGGTGTGATATTTCCTAACTCCGGTGGAAATACGCAGTATTCAATCCACTTTGTTTATGGCGGAGCGCTTAAATAACTATTAAGTAAAAATTATGTTCAGCAAACATCACTTATATTAATCTTAACGAACATGACTGCCTTAAGGTTATTATTGTAAAGGAGATGATGGTTAGAATATAGCTGATCAAAGAATAGCAATTAAAGCTGTAAAACACGGAAAGCTTGTGCACACAACTTCTTATGAGATGATAAAATTATTTTTGAGAGAAAGGAAAACAAAATGCATATTCCAGACGGGTATTTAGGTCCTCAGACGTATATTACAGCATATGCCGTAACTGCGCCATTCTGGATTGCGGCAATCAACAAACTGAAAAAAACTCTGAGAAATAAAAATGTTCCGCTTCTTGCGCTTGGCGCAGCATTTTCATTTGTAATAATGATGTTTAATGTGCCAATAATAGGCGGAACAACAGGGCATGCGGTTGGAGCGGTGCTTATTGCAATTCTACTAGGCCCATATGCTGCATGTATAGCTGTAACTATAGCATTAATAATTCAGGCCTTTGTGTTTGGTGACGGAGGAATTCTAAGTATAGGGGCTAACTGCTTCAATATGGCTGTTGTAATGCCGTTTGTGGGATACGGAGTGTATCTGCTGATTACAGGTAATTCGGATATCAAATCGAAACGTCATGTTATAGGAGCTGCAGTAGGCGGATATGTAGGATTAAATGTTGCTGCAATAACAACAGCAATAATGTTCGGCATACAGCCTATGATAGCAAAAACTGCAGCTGGGGAGCCGTTATATGCACCATATTCTTTAAAGGTAGCAGTATCGGCTATGGCGCTTGAGCATCTTTTGGTGTTTGGTTTCGTTGAAGGTATAATTACAGCATTGGTTGTTGCATATATACAAAAGACCGACAGTTCGCTTTTGTATATATCTAAAAAACTAAAGGGGAAGCAGAATGAAAAGCATTAACAAACTATGGATTGGCATTATCATTCTCATATTGCTTTCACCAATAGGACTTATACTGCCTGAGAAATTCGAAGCCGGGACAGCATGGGGTGAATGGGGCTTAGATGAGATAGAGCAGCAGTTGGGATTTGTTCCAGAAGGCATGGAGCAATCTGCTGAAACATGGTCGGCTCCGATGCCGGATTATGCATTCAAGAACCAAGAAGAAGCGCCAATATCGGTTCAAAGCATATCATACATTATTTCTGGTATAATAGGAGTTGCAATTGTTGCAGCAATATCATTAATCATAGGGAAGCTATTAGCAAAGCGTGAAGAATCTGATACTGCCTAGCTGGTATAATCTTAACGATAAAAATACAAATACTGCTGATAAAGCAGGTAAACGGAATAAAACAATACATATGGCGAGAAGCGCTCTTGGAAGCTTGGGAGAAGCTCTCGCCATACAGCTGTCCGGCACACATATAAATAAATCTTGGCTGTCAAATATCGATCCATCAGCCAAGACGGTTGGGGTATTAATTCTTATCATAACGGTAACGATAATTCATTCCTTATATGCGTTAGGCATCATTTTCATATTAAGCGTTTTAGCTGCAATATCTGCAAAAATAGATAAAAAACAATTACTGCGCATATGGTTAGGCGTTCCATTTTTCAGTTTATTTATAATCCTCCCCTCTACACTTAATTTAGTCTCACCGGGTGATGTTATCATTCCAATATGGCATTTTGATGAGAACGCAAAGATTTTTGGCTGGGAACTGCCAAATGTGGTAGGGATAACTCTCTCCGGCATAACAGTAAGCATCCGTTTTTTACTTAGAGTTGTATCTTGTGTTACACTTGCTTCTCTTCTTACGGCAACTACTAATCAAACCGAGTTGATAAATGGACTGCGAAGATTAGGATTTCCGCAAATTTTTGGAATGGTAATGTCTATGATGCAGAGGTATCTGTCTATTATGCTTAAGGCAGCCGAAGAGATACATTTGGCAAAACTAAGCAGAACTATAAGCAGAAATACAACAAAGAACGAACAAAAATGGGTTTCCGCCGGCATTGGCAGCTTATTCAGAAGGACGCATGGGCTTGCAAATGAGGTATACCATGCTATGATCTCTCGTGGATACAACGGTGATATCAAGATGATGAATACTGCATCCATTGGAAAGAAGGATATACTCTTGATAATCATTTCGGTATTTATTGCAGCTATCCTTATAATGTTTGACAGAAAGTTGATTGCATGAGTAACATAAATAAGGAAATATATAGAATTGAATCTATATCATACAGATACAACGAAAACTGTGATTTTGCGCTGAATGATATAAGTTTTAATGTTAGCAGCGGAGAGCAGATTGCCATATTGGGTGCAAACGCAAGCGGAAAATCGACACTAATGCATTTGCTTAACGGACTTTATTTTCCTGAAAAAGGATATATAAAAGCGTTTGGACAGACGCTTACCGAAGAAAGTGTAGAAACCCCGCCATTTTCAGCTGAGTTCAGACAGAAGGTTGGTTTTCTTTTTCAAAACTCAGATGCGCAGTTATTCAATGCAACTGTGGAAGAAGAGCTTGCTTTTGGTCCTTTGCAGCTGGGATTGAAAAGATCGGAGGTTAAACTGCGGATTAATGAAATTATGCAGCTAATGGAGATATCTCACTTGGCAGATAGATCTCCAAACACACTGAGCAGCGGAGAGAAGAAAAAGGTTGCATTAGCAGGACTGCTTACATGCGCACCTCATGTTATCTTGCTTGACGAACCAACTGCTGGTCTTGACCCAAGAACTCAGCAATGGCTGGTAGAATTTATGGGGGCGCTTAATTCTGCCGGGGTAACGCTTATAACTGCCAGTCATGATCTTAGCTTTGTAGCTGAAATATCAAAACGGGTATTAATAATTTCAGAGGATCATAGACTGGTATATGATGGAACAACACATTCTGCATTGGCTGATTTGGACATGCTGCTTGCTGTAAATCTCATTCATGCGCATAAGCATCGGCATGGGAATGATGAACATACTCACCCACATTCACACCAGCTTCTACACAATCATGAACATGACTAGCGGAAATGAATCCATTATATGATAATTTGTGTTTAATATATGCAATTTTTGTGGTATAGATAAAAGTATTCTTATTGGTAGTATCGATAATGTGTAAAATATGTTCCACGAATAATTTAATCGCAGTGAAACTAATTTTTAATGATTTCATACTTGACTAAATCTCTTGTTTTTTGTATTATATATGTGTGCATTCTACATAAATCAAAGATATACGTCAAATATCCGCAATTAAAAGCACATAAATGAACACTTTCGGTCTTTCTGTGTGAAAACCAAATGCAATTCAGCGCATAGATAGATCGAATATCCACCGAATTTGACGCGTATTCGGTTTTTTAAAATATTAATCATACATTATGAAGGGATGTGACGATAATGGCAAACAGCTACTTAAGCAACTGGATAGATGAAATGGTGAGGCTTTGTAAACCTGACAATGTGGTTTGGTGTGATGGATCTGATGAAGAGAGGAAAAATCTAACCGCAGAAGCAATAAGCACAGGAGAAATGACTGAACTTAACCAAGATCTGCTTCCAGGATGTTTGCTGCATCGCACTGCCACAAATGACGTTGCAAGAACAGAACATCTTACATTTATATGCACAAAGAAACAGGAAGATGCCGGACCAACAAACAACTGGATGTCTCCCGATGAGGCATATTCCAAGCTTGGAAATCTGTTTGATGGTTCTATGAAGGGCAGAACGATGTATGTCGTTCCATTCATAATGGGGGTTCCGGGATCACCATTCAGTAAAATAGGCATTGAGCTTACAGACAGCATTTATGTTGTTTTAAATATGCGCATAATGACTCGTATGGGGCAGGCAGCGCTTGATGAACTTGGAGATTCTAATGATTTCACCCGATGTCTCCACTCCAAGCATGAATTGGATATAGAAAAGAGATTCATCTGCCATTTTCCTGAAGATAATACAATATGGAGCGTAGGATCGGGTTACGGTGGAAATGTGCTGCTTGGCAAGAAATGTTTATCACTTCGTATTGCAAGCTGGATGGGACGCAATGAAGGCTGGATGGCGGAACATATGCTTATCCTTGGGGTAGAAAATCCGGAAGGCGAAATTCACTATATAGCAGGAGCATTTCCAAGTGCATGCGGAAAAACAAACCTGGCTATGCTGATTCCACCAGAATCTATGCCCGGCTGGAAAGTATGGACTGTAGGCGATGACATTGCATGGATGAGGATTGGACCAGATGGACGGCTCTGGGCATTAAATCCGGAAGCTGGATTTTTTGGAGTAGCGCCTGGAACAAACAGCAAGAGTAATCCCAACGCAATGAAAACAATAAGCAAAAATACCATTTATACCAATGTACTGCAGACAGATGAAAATGGAGTATGGTGGGAAGGACATGATGATGACCCGCCAAATCGTGGAATTGACTGGCAAGGACAGCCATGGACACCGGCTTGTGTGGAGAAAGGTGCAAATCCCAACTCCAGATTTACGGCTCCTGCATCACAATGTCCAAGTATATCCCCAAACTGGGAAGACCCGCAGGGAGTTCCAATATCCGCCATATTGTTTGGTGCAAGGCGCGCGCAGTTAACACCGCTTGTGTGTCAATCGTTTAACTGGCAGCACGGAACATATTTAGGCGCAACAATGGCATCTGAAACAACTGCAGCTGCATTAGGGGCTCAGGGAGTTTTAAGAAGAGATCCTATGGCAATGATACCATTCTGCGGATATAACATGGCTGAATACTTTAATCACTGGCTGGAGATGGGCAAGAAAATGACCGATCCGCCTAAAATATTCCGCGTAAACTGGTTCCGTCAGGATGAAAATGGAAAGTTTATGTGGCCAGGATTTGGCAATAACCTTAGAGTTTTGAAGTGGATAATAGAATGCTGTAAGGATGAAGCCGAAAAAGTAGAAACAGCAATCGGTTATCTGCCAGCCAAAAACGCTATAAGCATTGATGAGCTTGGTATCAGCCAGGATGTAATGGATGCTTTATGTTATGTTGATAAAAAAGGCTGGTATGATGAACTTGAAAGCCAGACAGAATGGTTCCAACAGTTTGGTTATTCCCTGCCGATAGAGATATGGAACGAACATGAAGCGCTTGCGGCACGCTTAACAGGAAAATAGTCAATTGTAATTAAAGCCTCAATGTTAATTCATAGGGGCTTTTTTTATGGTAAGAGGAATACTGTTTGCTTACATTTAATATAAGTAAAGGAAATAATTATGTTATTTGGAGGCAACAATGAACGATCAGCTTTTTACTTTTACATCAATATATGCTATGCTGACATTTATGCTTATAGGAAGTAATTCTTATGCAGAATCAACAACACCAATAAAAGGGATAACAGGAGAGATATCAAACATCAGCTACCCTATTCCAGCTCAGGATTCTATCAAACCGATAGAACAAAGCTTGGAACCATCGGATATTAATCTTAAAAGAATGGCTCAGTGGTCATTGAGATATCTTGTGCAATCTCCGAGAAAACATCTTAATTATGATCCGGTTTTCCAATGCTTTACCTTTCAATGTCCCCCTGCACCAGAAGGCGCCGACCCTATTGTTCCATGTGACACAGATGCACGCATGGATTGGGAGTGGTATTATATGCGCGATATAACAGGATCGGATTATGGAAGGGATGTTGAAAAAGCTTTCCATAAAAGAATGCGCGGCTACATAAGCGATGAAGGTTATGTATGGTGCGCACCCGGTGCTTATAATGAAGGCGATATAAATGCCATATATGAAGAGAAAGACAAAATAATTCATATTTGGGGTACAACCAAAATAATAAAAAGTCTATCGGAAGACTATAAAAGAACTAAAAATCCAGAATCAAAAGAACTTACCCAAAAGATAATCCACAAACTGAAGGAATTCGTTGTATGGGAAGAAAACGGATGCTACATTCCATGCGGACATGGAGGCATGAGACCGGATGGAACAGTAGCTTTACCATCTTCGCTGCACGCCCCTATCGTAGAACCGCTTTTAACTTATTGGGAAGCTACAGGCGATAAGGATGGATTGGATTTCGCAAAAGCATATGCCGATGGTATGATTAACGGGCTGATGCCCGGAGGTGTAAAATTCGCGGAAGACGGAAATATCGGTATGGGACACGGGCATATCACAATGCACGCTGTATGGGGAATAGCACGTCTGGGAGTAGTTCTCAATGATCATAAATATACCGATTTTGCGAAACGGGTATGGGATTGGATGCTGAGCAGAGGAACAGGCACCGGATGGTTTCCGGCAGCGCCCGAATGGGCGGAATACGGCACAGAAGTATGCCTGATATCTGATATGATGTCAACAGCGTCACATATCGCACAAGCCGGATATCCCGAATATTACGATTACATAGAACGATATATGCGAAATTATATCGCCAATCTGCAATTCATTGCCACGCCGGAGTTCGAGGAAAAATATCGGTTGGTGAATAAAGATCTGCCGAAAGAAGAGGTGGAAAAAGGATTAGAGCAAGTCCGCACATTTCAAGGCGGGTTCTATAATGCCGGATTGAGCGATTTTGAAAACACCCTGCTGGGAGGCGGAGGATATATATTCAAGATTGCCGGATGCTGCGCACCAGAAGGAATTCGTGCAGTATATACATCTTGGCTGAATACGATTACACGCAATCCCAAAAGCGCACTCGGTCCGGCTGGAGTATATGTTAATATGAGCTTCACCCGAGAGTCTGAATGGTGCGATACGATATCCTATCTGCCAACAACAGGCAGACTCACGGTAAAAGCTAAAATAAAGGATGATTTTTATATACGACCGCCGCATTGGGCTCCAAAAGAAAGTGTGAAAGCATTTAAGAATAACGATTCAGTTGATGTAAAGTGGTCAAATGATTATATTCGATTTACAGCTGAGCCGGGAGATGAGCTTACAATCACCTACCCTATTATCAGATTTCATCATGAAGTAAGCGGATTATGGCCGAAGTCAGGACCAAATCTAACTATGAAGTTCCAATGGGAAGGAAATGAAGTAGTGAATGTACATCCGCGGCCAGCGATAGATAAAACTCCGCTGTTTCTCGGTAAGCATAGAGAAATTCCGCCTGTAGATTACGAATAGCTTAACTAACAATTAATATCAGCCAAATAGCAAGGTCAAAAACCTTGCTGTTTTTTATTGAAATTGTTCGATTTGAACATTATTAAATATTCTTTAAAAATGTCTTGACATTTCTTAAAATATAGGATATATATATATTAAGATTATAATTTATGTAATAATAACTTTATTTTGAGTAAAATCATTTACTTTTTGCGAAAATCAGATTTGATAAACCGCTATGAGTGTTCAATACGAACATTTACAGTTGATAAAACATGCAAATTCATGTGATAAGAGGAATTATTATTTAAGCAGGCTGAAAATAATATTGTAATCACAGAATTTATTGAAGGGGTGATAAAAGAGCAATATAAATTGTTTGTAGGATTTATCAAAATTCCAAAAAAGGAGATCGAAATGTTAAGAAAAAGAAATGGATTTACTCTTATTGAGCTGCTTGTAGTAATAGCAATAATTGCAATACTTGCAGCAATCTTGTTCCCTGTTTTTGCAAAAGCAAGGGAAGCAGCACGGTCGACAACATGTTTATCAAACATGAAACAGCTTGCAACTGCCTTTATCATGTATACAAATGACAATGATGATGGAATTCCATGCGATGCAACGGAACCATCAGCAGCATTATCGCCAAGTGATTTATATGGTGAAGTATGGAACGGACATTCTGGAGCGTATACTGATACTGAATTAGTTTTTGCAAAAACCTATTCATATGTAGCGCAATTGCAACCTTATGTAAAAAGCGCAGGACTGTTTAAGTGTCCAAGTGATACCGGAGCAGATCCCAGCTTTGTTATGGGCAAAAGATTTACATCATATCATTTCAGATTTTCATGGGGTGTAGGAACAACACCGGGTCATACAGCTATTGGCTGGTTCCCACCAAAAACAACATGGAAGCTATCTGAGGTAATAAAACCTGAAAAAACATTTGCGCTTTATGAAATTGTACCATTCCATGACTTTAGGCATGACCCCAAAGCTGCAGGCTCAGATTTGTATTCTTCATCACTTTTGCCTGACTGCAAAGTAAACTATGCCTTTGCCGACGGTCATGCAAAAGCCTACAGTATAGACAAAACATCAGTTGTATATCATTGGCTGCTGCCTATGCATATTTATGATCCTCACTATCCCAAAGCATATTATGCGGGTTTGATACCTGATCAAGGTGAAATACCTGTAGGAATACCTACAGGATGGGATATTATGGAACCAGATTGGCAATGCGGACAACCAGTTCCTCCCAACCTACAATAATATAAGATTATAAACAGAACAACAAGCAGGCATTCTTAAGAGTGCCTGCTTTTTTATATCAAATTGACAATAAATTATTTGTTTTTGTATTATTCTTAACATAAAAGAATGAAAATCAACTACTAATGTATAATTCAACTATAGGTAATTAAGTGTTTTGAGAATTTATCATTCAATTATATGGAGGGCTTAAAATTGAAAATAATTAATATACTGGCAATTGCATCAATTTCACTATGTATGGCGGGTGCATATTCTGCCGATTCCAATAAATTTAAAATTGATCTATTTAAAGATCAGCATATAAGTGGAAGCAGTCCTATAATTGCAAGATTCAAGCTTCCAGAGAAACCTATACAATCAGCCAAGCTTACTCTTAAAGCATACAACAGCAACCCAAACAATCGACAGTCTGTTGACCTTAAAATCAATGGAGTGGGTGGTGAAATAGCATACACAATTGCAAACAACATAACAGATGGATTTATCCCTCCAAAGCAAACACGCACATGGATATTCGATTTGAATAAGAATTTTGAGACGCTTGTAAAACGCATACCAAAAGGAAAAACGTTTGCATCTTACAAAGCAGTTCAAGATACTCCAAACTTGCAGTTGAAGAGTTACAAACAGATACTTAACAGATCTGGTGAACATATTATATCCTGCAGCATGAATGTTCCCGGTTCGATTATCAGTATGACGCTTGAAGTTGATTATAATATATCTAAAACTGCAAAGCCGTTGATAGCGCCAAGTATTGATATAGAAAATTCCAAGGATATACGGATGACTTTAGCCAGGCGAAAGCTTGTATCTGCTGCAGATGATGACAAATTTAATGGCTGGCAGTTTGTTGCCGGCATCAAAAATGCGGAAAAGATCATTGGAAAACAAGAGCTTTCGGATATTGGCAGCGAGGGTTATCTAATCAAATCGGTCAAAGACAAAGAGATGCAGACCGTAGTTGTTACCGGAACTGATACTCAGGGAATTGCATATGGCATAATACGTCTTGCAAGATTAATGAATACTGTTCCGCCTGAGCAGTTAGAATCTTTTGAACTGAAGACTAAACCATCATTAGCCATACGGGAAGTATATGAGGAGCATGGATGGGCTGTTCCAAAGGAGCTGAACACATACAAGGTACTGCTTAACAGATATTTTGAAGAAGGCATAAACACAATGGCTGTCTCTTATACACATCT
>JAPXND010000002.1:0-49055 GCA_033808695.1 Armatimonadota bacterium | reverse complement strand
CTGCAGATAGGGCAGGCGCTCATCAGGTAATAAGGCTGTCAAAGAATGTAGGAAAAGGCGGCGCATTAAACAAAGGGTTTTCTTTGTCAAATGGTAGTATAATAATATTATTAGATGCTGATCTTGGCAGTACAGCAATACAGGCTTATAGGCTTCTGCAGCCAGTATTAGATAATTCAGCAGATATGACTATTGGACAATTTAATGCAGCTGCAGATGACCTGCAGAATAAGCTTGCTTCAAAGAGCAAAGGATTTGGTACCGCGGTTAAAATCGCTCGTGCCGGCATAAAATTGCTTGCAGGATCAGTAATTTACGCTCCATTGTCTGGACAAAGAGCATTAAAGAGAGAGATAATAGAGAAAGCAGGCGGATTTGCTTCTGGATTTGGTATAGAAACCGCCCTTACCATAGATGCATTGAGAATGGGATATAGGGTTATAGAGGTTCCTGTTGATATGAAACATCGCGCAACAGGCAGAGATTTTCGTGGTTTTATGCATAGAGGCAAACAGTTTGCGCATATTTTGCGTATAATAATATGGAAAGCAATTTGCAAATAAAGTTTTTCTTAATATTATTAGCATCTGTATTATTTTTGCCCATTTCAATTCAGTTTATGAAATGGATTGTAAAAAAAGCCGATTTATACAGGTTAAACTTTAAAGGAAATCGTATTCCTGTAGGATTTGGATTTATAGTTGCTATAATTGCTGTTCCATTATATATTTTAGTTTCTTATTTATTTGGATTCCCAAAAATTAGTATATTGTTTTTATTAGTCATACTTGCTTTTGGGATTCTTGGATTGATTGATGATATATATGGATCAAGAAATACAGGCGGATTCAGAGGTCACTTATCTAAATTACTAAAAGGTAAAGTTACAACAGGTGCAGTAAAAGCTATTGGCGGCGGTATAATTTCACTCATTTTGGGTTATTTATTAGCCGGCAATATTTATGCAGGCATATTAAATGGATTATTGATTGCATTATCTGCAAATACACTCAATTTGTTTGACTTGCGTCCGGGACGATCTTTGTTTATTTTCTGGCTGGGATTATTAATGCTGTTGTTAATATCCCCAACGAAATTAATGGCTGCATTATTGATTCCGGTTATTATACCTGTTGTATGGCTGACATATTTCGACCGCAATGCATCTATTATGATAGGTGATGCAGGATCAAACACCATTGGTGCAGTATTAGGAATGTCATATTCCTTTGTGTTAGATGAAGTGTGGAAAATAGTTTTAATAATATTATTAGCTTTAATCCATGTTTATTCTGAAAAGAATTCAATAACAAAATTGATTGAACATAATAAAATATTAAATAGAATAGACCAGTTATTGGGAAAGAGGTAGGTATGGGCAAAATTGTAATAAACAAAGAGCGTTGCAAAGGTTGCGGGTTGTGTGTTCATTTCTGCCCAAACAAAAAGATTGAATTCTCTAAGGAATTCAACCAAAAAGGTTTTCATCCGAGCGTTTTTATTGATGATGGTGGGTGTACAGGTTGTGCTATCTGTGCTATGATGTGCCCGGATGCAGCTATAGAAGAGGTATACAAATAACCATGTCAGAAAAAATATTGATGAAGGGTAATGAAGCTTTAGTAAGAGGCGCAATTGCTGGCGGATGCAGAGCGTTTTTCGGGTATCCAATTACACCACAGAATGAAGTTCCTGAATACATGTCTAGATATATGCCGGAAGCCGATGGTGTGTTTATACAGGCTGAAAGTGAAGTGGCTGCTGTGAATATGGTATATGGAGCAGCATCTGCTGGGATAAGAGCTATGACATCATCTTCAAGTCCTGGAGTAAGTCTTAAGATGGAAGGTATATCCTATATGGCTGGAGCACAGCTTCCATGTGTTATTGCAAATATGCAAAGAGGCGGCCCCGGATTGGGAAATATTGCTGCTGCACAAGGCGATTATTTTCAGGCAGTAAAAGGCGGCGGTCATGGAGATTATCGTTTGCTTGTGTTAGCGCCGTGGTCTGTTATGGATATGTTTGAGTTTACTGCAATGGCATTCTCTTTGGCAGATAAATACCGAAATCCTGTAATGATTTTATCGGATGGCATTATCGGTCAAATGATTGAGCCAATTATAATTCCAGATAAATTTGAATCGCCTGAGTATGATAAACCATGGGCTGCAAATGGTGCAAAAAACCGAAAACGCAACTATATAACATCCTTATACATGGCTCCGGAAACACTGGAAGTCATTAATCTTCAAATACAAGCCAAGTATGTTGAGATGAAAAAAAATGAAGTAAGATACCAAGAATTTTCAACTGATGATGCAGATCTGATTTTAGTGGCATATGGCAGTTCAGCACGAATATGTCTTAATGTAGTAAAATCAGCACGAGAGAATGGACTTAAAGTTGGGTTATTCCGTCCAATAACACTTTATCCATATCCATATAAGCGCATTAATGAATTTGCATGTGCAGGAAAACGATTTTTGGTTATTGAGAAGAGCGCAGGTCAGATGGTTGAGGATGTAATGTTAGCAGTTAATGGCAAATCAGCTGTTGATTTTTATGGTAAGCTTGGCGGTATGGTGTTATCAGTTGATGATATACTTGCAAAAGTTGATGATGTTTTATCAAAACCGTTTGATGAAAAATGCAGTGAGCCTTATGAAGATCTGTTTCCTTATTGATAGTTAGGGGAGGATTTATGAAATTAGTATACAGTAGACCAAAAGCGTTAGCTGATGTTAATATGTCATATTGCCAGGGCTGTACACATGGAACAGCGCATAAATTGCTGGCTGAAGTTATAGATGAAATGGGACTGTTGGAAAAAACTGTAGGTATTTGTCCTGTTGGCTGCGCAGTTTTTATGTATGATTTTTTTGAATGCGATATTATTGAAGCAGCACATGGACGCGCACCGGCAGTAGCTACCGGAGTTAAAAGATGTCTTCCAGACAGGGTTGTTTTTACATATCAGGGAGATGGTGACCTTGCTGCAATAGGCACTGCAGAAATCATTCATGCTGCTGCACGTGCTGAAAATCTTACTGTGATTTTTATAAATAACACCACCTATGGAATGACCGGTGGCCAAATGGCGCCAACAACCTTAATTGGTCAGAAAACAACAACAACTTCAAGCGGACGGTGTATTGAACGTTCAGGGTATCCAATTCGTGTGTGTGAGCTGCTTTCTGGCATTGATGGTGTAGCTTATGCCGCACGTGTATCTCTTACTAGTCCTGCAAATGTAATACGCACAAAAAAAGCTATCAAAACAGCTTTTCAGATGCAGATTGACCGTAAGGGATTATCTATTGTTGAAATATTGTCTACTTGTCCAACGCAATGGGAGCTTTCCCCAATCCAGTGTTTGAAGTATGTTGATGATGTTATGGCAAAATATTATCCTTTGGGTGAGTATAAGCATGTTAAGTAATTTATTGCAGATGGAGTTGGAGGGTAATCATGCATGAAGAAGTGATTATGGCGGGTTCAGGCGGGCAAGGGCTCATGATTATGGGGCAGCTTTTAGCACATGCTGCTGTTGCGGAGGATTATCATGTTTTATGGTTTCCTTCCTATGGACCAGAGGCACGAGGAGGAACAGCCGATTCAACAGTTATAATATCTGAAACACCAATTGGATCACCAATCTCCACACATCCAGATTCACTTGTTGGCTTGCATCATACGCTATACAATAAGTTAAAAGGCTCCGTTAAAAAGGGTGGAAGGATTTTCATTAATACATCACTTATTGATGATGACAACCTTAGAGATGACTGCATGATCTACAAAATTCCTGCAAACACCATGGCAGAAGGTATAGGGAATATAAAATCTGCAAATATGATTATGTTAGGCGCCTATGTAGAAGCTACAAGAGTTGTAAAACTTGATTCACTCTTTAATTTGTTACCAAAAGTATTGCCGCCGCATAGACATCAATTCATTGATCTTAACATTAAGGCGATTAAATTAGGTGTAGATATTATCCGAGGTTAAGTATCTGCGTGTGCCTGCTAATCTTATGAGATAATTGTTTTCAATTAAGGAGCTTTTAATTACTCCTGCGCCTTTTCCTGCAGAATGGATAAATTTATCTTTGTTAATTGCTATTCCAACATGATTTATCGAATCTGCATTGCAATTATCAGCGAAGAACAGCAGGTCTCCTTCAATTATTTGATTTGCATCTATTTTCATAGCCTTCATATCTGCAAATTGCAATTTAGAGTCTCGTGGAATTGCTATCCCATTGATTTTATACACCAGCTGTGTAAATCCTGAGCAATCAATTCCAAATGGAGTAGAACCTCCCCATAAATATGGCGTCCCAATAAATCGATATGCAGCGGCTATTATTTCCCCTGTAGTGCAAGTGCTGTTGAATGATTCAGAATGTATTGCATCGGATTTTCGTAGCCACCCATGTTCACCATTAGGCATTTTGATTTCATAAAAATCATCATGTTTATCCATAATCTCAACCCGAGAAGCAACAACAAGTTTTGTTATAAGAATGCTGTTGCTGTCCGGCTGACTGTAAACATCGGCAAACAATGAATCGATTATTAACATGTCTGCATCATCCCCAGAGCATGCTGATATGTATCGTTCAAGCATCCATGCACCATAACCGTCGCAGGTTCTCACATATGCCCATTCATCAGTTTTCTTTTCAATATGCACTTCTTCTCCCATAACTCCTTGAGTGGTTAATTCGGAATCGATAGAAGGCTCAGAATACATATTTACTACATTTTTGTTGATTATAAGAGGCATAGCAATTCCTTTCTCAGGTTTTTATTAGGTGAGAAGTTAAAGAAGATGCATCCTTATGGATGAATTCAATATACCTTACAGCATGGAGATTGGTTAGCTTGATGATGCGGTCTTTTTGCAGCGATTTTATAATATTTTCAAGCTGTAATCTGCTGATAAAAAACACCTTCACGCTGTCAGATTCCTGAATCTGATCCATTGATATTATTTTTCTGTGCGGGTTAGCGCTGAATTCTTCATATAGGCAGAATGCAAATATTTTAGGGTTTATATAATGCTGAATTGTATAATAACCCAAATTCTTCCTGAATCCTGTGATTATAGGAAGTGAATTAATCATATTTGCTTGTCTCATTATTCGCAGCGCCAGTAAAATACTTTTCTTACTGGAAAAATTCCAGTTTGAAAGGGCATATTCAACAACAAAATCGGCAGTTATAACCTTATCCAAGCTAAACAGGGTATATGTATTCTTCATGTCAAACTGTTGTTGAGAATAACCGCCAGGAATAGAGTTGTTTATGAAGTATGAGTAAAATATCTCATTTGCTATTGCAGCAATTATCTTATCGGTTCTTGCCGTTCGCCAATAAATAAGATCTATCTTATCTTGAATTGATTCTGATGACCGCACCATTTTGAGAAACGATGCATCAGATAGATCGTTGAAATTAAAAAAACGCTGAATGAATTTTTCAGCAACTCTTGTTCTTGTTTTTATAGAACGATGAGGCAGTATTCCTATTATTGCCTCAAGTAATTCATCATTGTTTTTAATATAATGGAATCGCTCTATTGCAATTATGCTGTCAGCTTGGTATAATTCCTGACCAAACGTTGAAAATTGCTTGTTCATTATCTCATCACCTAATGGAAGTATATCAGAAAGAGATAATTTTTCCAATATGTAGTTTTTTAATGTATAATAAACAGGTTGATATTCAGCATATTTCATTCACATCAGTTTAACTGCCGGCAGGCATTCTATCTGGATTTGAGATAATTACTAAAAGGAGCTGTAAATATGGCAAAAGCGTCAGAAGGAAATATTGTAAAAGTAGCATATACCGGAAGATTAAAAGACGGAACTGTTTTTGATAGTTCGCAAGGAAGACAGCCGCTTGAATTTACTCTTGGTTCGGGGCAGGTTATACCCGGATTTGATGCAGGCATACTTGGCATGGAGGTAGGTGAAAAGAAAACCATTGAGATTCCATGCGAAAATGCATATGGACCGCATTATGATGAAGCAGTTATTGTGGTAAACCGAATCGATTTACCGCCAGATTTGAATCCTAGTGTTGGAGATAAGCTGCAAATGTCACAGCCAGATGGAAATGCAATGATAGTTGTTGTTACTGAAGCAGATGATGAAAAAATAAAGCTTGATGCCAATCATCCTCTTGCCGGCAAGGATCTGATATTTGATGTAGAACTAATAGAGGCAAAAAGCAGCCTTGCAATATAATAACATACTGTTGTTTTACAAAAGCTTAATCCAAATGGTATAATCTGCAATAGTATGCTATAATAAAACAATAATTGGCATATAAATTTGTGTAAATAGTGCTGTCACACGCCAATAGGCGATGACGCCCTTGATCAGTTTTACTGCAGGAGAGGGCTTTGTTATTACCAAAGAAATTTGTTTTTATAGCTTTATTACTTGTTATTATAGCTGCAGTGGGTGCAAATCCTGCTGCAGCCGAAAGCTTGAGACTCATAATTGGCGGTAAAACTATTCACACAGCCTCACCTGTAATAAGCAATCAAACTGTTTATATTCCAACTGACACTGCAAAACATCTCGGAGCTATATGCCTGAAATCCGGCAGTAGAAGCGGAGATGATCAAATTCTTAACATCATTATGAATGATGGACGTAAATTCACCTGTAACGGACAGTATTTTAACAATGAATTAATGTTTCCGATATCAGATATTGCCTACGAAGCTGGTTTTATAATCAATCAAGATGTAAATGCAAATTCCATAAATGTATTGGCAATTATACAAAGAATTGATCTTGACAGCTCAGAGCTCAAAGTTACAACATCCTATCCTGTAACATACAAAATTGACTTTTGGAAAGCAAAGAATAGATTGATTGTTGATATTAATGGAGCGGTTTTTCCAGAAAAATCATCGAATCTTACCATAAATAATACTTCGGGAGTCAATATACGTTTTGGCAAAGACGGCAATAATTCGCGTATAGTTTTAGATATGCCGTCTAAAATTAGTTTCAAAACCATAAGTGCATCCACATCATCAATCATAGCTGCATCAATATCCGGGTTGAAATACACATCAAAGGCAGATGCTTCACCCCAAATACAAACAACAGATACATCAAACACTCCTTCAGCCGATGTTCCAAATACAATTGAAAATGCGGCAGATATATTGGAACTTCCCTCATTACCGCCGGCTGCCATCAATGACGTGAATGTTATTAATGAAGGATATGGCAAGATAAGGGTTGAGATAAAATCAAATTCAAACTTGGAATACAGTTCATCGATGTCAAGAAATCCAGATCGCATAACGGTAAATATCAGCAATGCTGTTATAGAGCGTGAAGTAAACAATAGTATAGCTAATAATAATATTCTAAAATCCCTAAGCGCTGCTCAACAGTATAATAACAATGTTCAAATAATTTTAGATTTAAAAAGAATTGTAAGCTATACAGCTATTCAAAATACACGTTCTAATATTTTGAATGTAACTCTGGAATTACCTAAAGGCGCAGGAGGATCAATATCAGATAAAATTGTATTTATTGATCCAGGACACGGCGGTCCAACAAAAGTTGGTGCAAAAGGCTCAAATGGAGTAAGAGAGAAAGAAATAACCTACTCTATAGCACTGCGTGTTCAATCTATACTTAGCAATCAGGGTGTATGCGCCTTCTTAACTCGCAATGGTGATGTAGAGCTTGATAAAGACTTATCAGCCGATTTGCGTAAGCGTGTAGATATTGCTGCGAGAAATTCAGCGGATTTCTTTATTAGCATACATTGCAATGCCGTATCATCATCTAAAAAAGTATCAGGGGTTGAAACTTACTATCATGGCGGTGACCCAAATGGAATGGCGCTTGCTTATAGTATTCATCCAGAGATAATCAAAGTTACAGGTGCAGTGGATAGAAAGGTGAAATCCGACAAAAGCTTATATTCATCCGGGTTGTCTGTTTTAAGAAATTCATCCGAAAAGTATAATATACCCGCAATACTTATTGAAACCGGATTTATAGACCATCCTGGTGAATGCGGTCTGTTATGCGACCCTCAATACCAGCGAAAAATAGCAGAAGCCATTGTTCGCGGTCTTAAGAATTATATTGAAGGTAGTTCATCTGCAGATACCAGCAATACAAACAAAAAAGTAAAAACAAATGCATCAAATAATAAGACTAATCGCAGCAAAGCTGGTTCGACCGCATTGGCAGACGTCAGCAATGACAAAAAAATGAGCGTGTCAACTCCTCTTAAACCAGGAGGAAATGTCAAATGAATAACAAAAGAATAATAGCTATATTTGTTATTATTATCGCTGCAGCAATTATATTCACATATAAGTATACTGCTGGGTATCAATACAGTGCGCCAAATGAGGTTTCAAAAGGACCTAAAAAGATTGAAAGACCGGTTGTTAAAAAACCAACAACTGAAAACATTAGCAAAATCGCCAAAATATACTTGATTGAATATAAAGGTGATGAACCCATATTAGAGCCTGTTGAAATTGATATTCCTGCGGATGGCAATTCTATTGAAAATGCAATTCAAGCTCTTATAGAATTTGACAGCACAAAGGATATTACAAATCCTTTACCTGAAGGAACAGAGCTGATAGGTGTTAGCATCAGTGAAGACCTTGCCGTTATAAATTTCAATGCCTCTGTTGTTGATGGATTTTCGGGAGGTGTTAAGGATGAGCAGCTTCTTCTTGAATCTATTGTTAAAACTGCTTCCCAATTTGGAGACATAAAGCGTGTTAAAATTCTGGCAGACGGAAATCCTGTTACAACATTTGGTCATTTAGAGATTGCTGAGCCTATTATAGTGGGTGAGCTTTAATTGAAGATTATGCAAAAATTGACAGCTGATGCTCCTATTGGCGTATTTGACTCCGGGCTTGGCGGATTAACTGTAGTAAAAACCATTACAAAGAAACTTCCTTATGAAAATATAATATACATTGGGGATGAAGCACACGTTCCATACGGGGAAAAATCACCCGATGAAATAATAGATTTTGCATTAGGTATAATAGATTTTTTTATGAAAAGTGGTGTAAAGCTTGTGGTAATGGCTTGCAATATGTCATCTGCCAATGCGCTTGATACCGCAAAATCTGTGTACGATGCAATACCTATGCTTGGAACTATTGAAGCAGGTGCGCGGAAAGCTGTTGATTCACGCCATGAAAGAATTGGTGTTTTAGCAACAAACGGTACTGTTCTAACTAAAGCTTATACCAAAACTATCAAGTCTATGAACAACCAATTGTTGGTCATAGAACAAGCGTGTCCAAAGTTTGTTCCACTTGTGGAGTCTGATATGTGCGATTCAACAGAAGCATACGAAGCTGCACATGAATATGTTCAACCATTAATTAATGAAGGATGTACTTCAATAATACTTGGCTGCACGCACTATCCATATCTAATAAATCCTATAAAAGCAGCTGCGCAGAACAACACAGAAATAATTGATCCTGCAGAGTATACTGTCAATCAAATAAGAGACGCACTTGGTCATGCCAAATTATTGAATTCCCCAAATAATGCACCATATTATAAATACTACTCTACTGCATCCACTGAATCATTTAATCTTATTGGAAGCAGGTTTATGAACAGCAGGCTGTCGGCCAAACAAATATCATGGGGAATAGATCTGAGGGAAAATCTATGGTTAGAGAAGATGGAAGAGCAAACAATCAACTTCGCCCAGTGAAAGTTACACGTGGGTATATGAAATATGCAGAAGGTTCGTGCTTAATAGAGATGGGCGATACAAAAGTTGTATGCACAGCTTCAATTGAAGAAAAAGTACCGCCATTTCTAAAAAACACCGGCACAGGATGGGTAACTGCGGAATATGGAATGCTTCCAAGGTCATGCAAAACAAGAGTAATACGAGAAGCATCAAAAGGTCAATTAGGCGGACGCACAATGGAAATCCAGCGTCTTATTGGACGTTCGCTTAGATCGGTAATGGATTTGAAATGCATTGGTGAAAGGACTATTTGGCTTGATTGCGATGTTATTCAAGCTGATGGCGGAACTCGCACTGCTTCCATGACAGGTGCATATGTTGCTTTAGTCGAGGCGACCAATTATATGATAAAACAGAATATGGTTAAGAAAGATCCTGTTCTTGATATGCTTGCTGCAATAAGTGTAGGTATCCTTAATGGGGAAGACTTGCTTGATCTTAAATACTCTGAAGACTCTGCAGCTGAAGTTGATATGAATGTTGTAATGACAGGCAGAGGGAAATTTGTAGAAATACAGGGAACTGCAGAAGGTGAACCATTTAGCAGAGAGCGAATGAACAAAATGCTTGATTTGGCGCAAAAAGGAATTAATGAGCTGTTTGAGATTCAAAAAGTCGTACTGGAAGGCATTCTATGAATTTAGTAATAGCCAGTCGGAATAAAGGGAAAATATCGGAGATAAAAGAACTCCTTGCAGATTTGCCAATAGAGGTATTATCACTGTTTGATTATCCATCGATAATAGAGATTGAAGAAAATGGCGAAACATTTGCAGAAAATGCGCAGATTAAAGCACAGGCAGTATACAATTACACTAAGTGCGCTGTTATGGCTGATGATTCCGGATTAGAAATAGATGCTCTTGATGGCAGACCTGGTGTGCATTCCAGTCGATTTGCGGGTGAAAATGCTGCCGATGCTGAAAAATGCGAATTGATTTTGAATATTATGAAAAATGTTCCTGACGAAAAGCGAACTGCCAGATTCAAATCCGTCATCTGTATAATTGATATGAATGGCAGCATCAGCCTAACCGAAGGTGTCTGTAATGGTATTATTACACACGAACCTATTGGTGATAATGGATTCGGATACGATCCAATATTTTATATTCCAAATCTAAATCGAACAATGGCGCAGTTAACATCATCTGAAAAGAATGCTGTCAGCCATAGAGGAATAGCTCTCAGATTGGCTGTTGATATAATAAAAAAATTATAATGCAACAAAAATGCAACTTTTTTTAATATTATACTGTCATAATTGATAGAAGCGTTTTGAAATATCAGTATAATATATCTAATAAACAATATTGGAGGATGCTATGTGGATATCTTTAGGAATTGTAATACTGGTTGTTTTGATTGTTATAAGCATAGTTGCAATTTATAACAAGCTTGTTGTATTACGAAATAGAATTGACAATGCATGGTCGCAGATTGATGTTCAGTTAAGACGAAGATATGACTTAATTCCAAATTTACTTGAAGTTGTAAAAGGATATGCAGCTCATGAAAAAGGAGTGTTTGAAGAGGTTACTAAGGCGAGAGCCTCCATGACTTCTGCAAAAACTATGGCAGAGCAGGGAGCTGCACAGAATATGATTAGCGAGGCTCTTAAAAGCCTGTTTGCTGTTGCAGAAGCCTATCCTGATCTTAAAGCTAATGAAAATTTTATGATGCTGCAGGAAGAATTATCCGGTACAGAAAGTAAAATAGCTTATGCACGCCAATTTTACAACGATACAGTTATGCAGTTTAATACAATGCTGCAAACATTTCCATCCAACATAATTGCAAGCTCCTTTGGATTTACTCCAAGGGAATATTTCCCGATGGAAGATGCAGCCAGAGAACCGGTAAGAGTGCAGTTTTAGATTTGATAATAGTGTGTCAGAGAATAGGGTGCGATGACTTATGCTTTATAACTCGGCACACTATTTTATTATACAATTTTACTCAATCCTATATTGAATGTGACTAATCTATGTATAATGAAATTAGTTCCAATAAAATTAAATCAGCAACACTCATTATATTCTTTATTGCTTTTGTTATATTATTAGGTTATTTTGTTTCAATGATTGAAGGATATGAATGGGTATTCCCTCTAGCCATTATCATTGCTGTTGTAGAGACAATCGGCGGATATTATTATGGAGATAAGATCATTCTTGCTATTTCCAAGGCACGTCCCGCAACACGTCAGGAAAATGCTCATCTTGTAAATTCTGTAGAGGGATTAGCAATAGCAGCCGGTATTCCCGCTCCACCTGTTTATGTAATAGATGATACAGCATTGAATGCATTTGCAACCGGCAGAAATCCGAAGCATGCTGTAATTGTAGTAACCACCGGATTGCTTGATAAATTGAATCGTGTGGAGCTTGAAGGTGTTATCGCTCATGAAATGTCGCATATCAAAAACTACGATATACGATTAATGGCGCTTGTTGCTGTGTTAGCCGGAACAGTGATTTTAATATCTGATATGTTAACAAGAAGACCTTACTTGAGTCGCAGCAGAGATATTGAGGTAAAAACAGATGGTGGCAGCAAAAACATTTCATCTAACTTTATATTTACCATAGTTCTTTTACTGCTTACTGCAATTGTTGCTCCTTTGTTTGCACAAATCATAAAGATGTATATATCAAGGCAAAGGGAATATCTTGCAGATGCTTCAGGAGCTTTGCTTACCAGATATCCTGAAGGACTTGCCAGTGCGCTGGAAAAAATATCACACGATGTTGAAGTGTTGGAAGCAGCAAATAAAGCAACGGCGCACTTGTTTATAGCAAGTCCTTTGCTTGGAACAGATGGTGAAGATATAGGCGGCTTTTTTGAAAATATGTTCAGCACTCACCCTCCAATTGGAGATAGAATAAAACGACTGAGATCCATGTAATTAATGACTGATTCAGAAATGTCATCAAAAACTAATATGTCGGAAATTGATCATTCGTGGAATTTCAAGTTTCTGGCTTTAGATGTAATTTTATATAATTTTGCCCTGGCTTTTATAGATCAATCTACTGTATTACCTGCATTTTTAAGCAAGCTTACCAATTCAATGATAATCATTGGCGCTATAACTGCCATACGGCTTGCAGGAACTCTTATTCCACAATTATGGACTGCTCATTATCTTAGAAACAAGATTTATATTAAGGGTTTCTTAATAAGAATTGCATTAATATCACGCTTAGCAACTGCATTCCTTGCTGTAGTTTTATATCTCACAAATGCAAACAGCAAATCAATAATATTGGTATGCTTCCTCATAATGTATACAGCTTTTTGGGGGTCAGAGGGATATGCCAGTGTTCCATGGCTTGATCTTGTAGCCAAAAGCGTTAATGAACGGATGAGGGGAAGATTATTTGGTTTAACCCAAATTTGTGGCGGAATCCTTGCTGTAATAGCTGGATTAATTATATCAATGGTATTATCAAACAAATATTTCATCATAGGATATCCAACAAATTATGCAATCCTCATAACAATTTCCGCCGTATTTTTTGCACTAAGTTTATACAGCATAACCAAAGTTAACGAGCCAGCAGGTATGCCCGAGCCACATGATGATTTGTTTATTATGTATTTGAAGCGTATGGGATCATTGATAGCAGAGAATAGTCAATTAAAACAGTTTATAGCAGTTCAGCTGTTATTGGGAGTTTTTGCTATGGCTCTGCCATTTTATATT
The DNA here is from genome assembly GCA_033808695.1 of Armatimonadota bacterium. GTDB lineage: Bacteria > Armatimonadota > UBA5829 > DTJY01 > DTJY01 > JAPXND01. The sequence goes on along the minus strand of JAPXND010000002.1, from coordinate 35,543 downwards.
CTGTATGTAAGCAAGATTGGTGGATTGAATAGTGGAGAAGTTGGAATACTGCTTGCTGTTCAAACTATAGGCAACATAGCTGCAAGTGGGATTGCAGGAAATACAAGTGATAATTATGGTCCTAAATTTGTAATAATTGGCACAGCTGTTTTTATAATATTGGCACAAGTGATTGTTTTCACAATTACAAAACCATCCATTATTGTATATGGAATACTTTTTTTATTTATAGGTGCAATTATTGGAAGTACTACAATTGGACTCACGAACTACTTGCTTGAATTAGCACACGAAAATCATCGCAAGTCATATATTGGATTAATGAATACAGCAAATGCACCTACAATGTTATTCCCAATAATCGGAGGTGTATTAATACAATCATTTACCTATAAGCTTGTTTTTGGATTGGCAGGAATAGCTGGAATTATTTCCTTAATCATTGCACTAAAATTACAATCAAGGTCATATGGTGTTTAATGTATCTGTAATACTTGTTCAAATGACTCAAATGGTATACAATAAAGATAATGAAATGATATACTAGCGCAAATGAATATACTAAGGACGTGATTATGGTGAACAATATGCCATTAAAGCAGCAGGCTATTCAATTAACAGCTCCTGATGAGCTGGTTTTCAATAATAATAAATCCGTGCATCCTCCTGGTCCTTATCAATTGCTTTGTTCAATTGAAGCAGTAGGATTGTGTTTTTCTGACCTCAAACTATTAAAGCAGTTTTCTGCTCATCCCCGAAAAAAATCTATCAAATCCGGAATTGACCTTAATATACTTGATGAAATACCAAGCTATGCGCCCGATGAACTCCCAACAGTGCCTGGTCATGAAGCTGTTGTTCGAATTGAAGCCGTAGGAGCAAATGTTGCCGAATTTTCACCAGGTGAACGATATCTTGTTCAAACAGATTACAGATGGCTTCCTACTGATGGATCTAATGCATCATTCGGCTATGATTTTGAAGGCGGGCTTCAGGAATATGTGTTGATGGATACTCGTATTATAACATCACCTGAAGGTGAATCAATGCTGATTCCTGCATCTTCCGATGTTTCTGCATCAGCAATTGCGCTTGTAGAACCATGGGCATGTGTAGAAAATTCGTATGCATCAAAGGAAAGAATCAAACTTGATGTAAATGGAAAAATGCTTATAGTAAGTGATATTGATCTGGATCATAGTATACTGGAAGAGCTGTTCGCAAAATATGGCAGCCCATCCAAGATTTTTGTTTTAGCTGAAAAGAAAATAAACAGCATCTATGATTTCAAGTATATTGATAGTCTATATTCAATTCCTGATAATTCGATAAATGATATTATTTATTTCGGTTCAAATGCTCAAGTTGCGGAATCTCTTTTTCCTAAGCTTGGTGCACGTGGTTTAATAAATCTGGTTCAATGCGGCAGTCAATATGGACGTAAAGTTAAGACTCCGATAGGACGAGTGCATTATGGCGGTATAAGAATTATTGGAACCACTGGATTTAACCCTTCTGAATCAATGAATTATATCCCGCTGACCGGCGAAATCAGACAAGGTGAAAAGATAAATGTTATTGGAGCCGGCGGGCCTATGGGCATGATGCATGTTATACGAAATATTTGCCAGGGCGTTTCAAATATTTCCGTATATGCCAGCGACTTAAATACAGAGCGATTGGAGGTACTCAAAAAAATAGCTGCACCGCTTGCAAAAGAAAGGAATGTGTTGTTTACGGCATATAATCCTAAGGATGATAATATATCTGATAGTTTTAGTTATTCAGCATTGATGGTGCCGGTAGCAGCTTTGGTTTCTCAGGAAATTGAAAGTATAGACAAAAAAGGAATAATAAATATCTTTGCGGGTATTCCCGCACAAATTATTGCAGATCTCGATATAGATAAATATATTGAGAAAAAATTATACTTCATAGGTACCAGTGGATCAGTATTAGAGGATATGAAGGCAGTTCTTTATAAAGTTGAATCTGCCAAACAGCTTGATACAAATCTTTCTGTAGCAGCAATAAGCGGATTGGATGGTGCAATTGAAGGTATAAGAGCCGTAGAACACCAATTAATTGCTGGTAAAATAATAGTTTATCCATCCTGTAAAGGGATGGGGTTGATAACACTTGATAAACTTGCAGATTATCTGCCTGGTGTGGCTGATAAGTTATCCGATGGTCTTTGGACAAAAGATGCTGAGGATGCATTACTAAAACATTTTTCATCCTGAGAATATTTGAAAATTCAACAATATTTATATTTATTTTTTATTTTATTTTTTATAATTTGTGAGGTTTTATATTATGGCAGACCAAATACTAAAGGATTTTATAAAGCTTTCCGTTTCTGTTGGCAATGATCCTCTTTTAGTGCAGGGCGGCGGGGGAAATACATCTGCTAAAACGGAAGATGGAAAATATATGTATATTAAAGCAAGCGGCACTGCTTTAAAAGATGCATCAGAACATGCCGGCTGGCGCAAAATGCGCGTAGACCAGGTTTTGAGTGTGTTGAATGATGATTCGCTGGTAGAATTGCCGCAAGTGAACCGTGAAGCTAATGTGGTTGCAAGATTGAATCTTGCATGCGTTGATGGATTTGGCAACGATACAAGACCGTCTGTTGAAGCGCACCTTCATGCCATTTTAGACAGATGTGTGGTGCATATCCATCCCCAAGCAGTAGGCGCATATGTTTGCGCTAAGAATGGCAAGGCGGAATTGGAACGAATTTTTGCAGATATGCAAAATCCTCCATTATGGATTCCATATGTAGATCCGGGTTATACGCTTGGTGTTAAAGTAAATAAGCTTGTTAGTCAATATGTGCAAAAACATAATACAAAGCCATCAATTTTGTTCCTTGAAAAACATGGTCTTTTTGTAACTGCACCCGAAGTTGATACAACACTTAAGCTGGTTGATTTAGTAATTAAAAGATGTTCTGAAAATCTTACGCCTATTGAGCAGGTTTCTGTGCAAAATCCATCATTTGATGAAATATCAAATGCTAAAGGATGTGTGAGAAGAGCAATTAATGTTGTAACCGGATCATACTGCAACATTGCACATTTTATAGATGAAGAAATATTCGCATTTATGCAAAGAGATGATTCATCAGAATTACTTTCACATGCCGGACTTACACCTGATGAGATTGTTTATGCAAGCGGACCGCCTCTTTGGTTAGAGGCGCCTGATTCAGGCACAATCACATATAAGTTGAAGCAGCAAATATCTAAGGGTGAAAAACCATCTGTAAGCTTTCTTATAAAAGATCTTGGGCTATTTATTGCAGGAAGTGGAAAAACAGTTGGTATTATAAGAGATGTTGTAAAAATGACTCTTAATGTGCGCACATTTGCACTGCAGTTCGGCGGGGTCAATCCTCTTAGCAATAAGCAGCGTGATTTTATTACAAATTGGGAAGCCGAAACCTTCCGTAAAGGTTTAATCACTCCAGATCCAGGTGATATACAAGGTTATATAGCAGTTGTTTCTGGTGCAGCAAGCGGGCTTGGAAAGGGAATAGCTTCTGGGTTGTTAAAGGCTGGTGCAACTGTAGTATTTGCAGATATTGACATTGTTTCTGCTGAAGAAACTGCAGCAGAAGCAGCATTAGATGCACCTGGCTCACAATACATGACTATAAAATGTGATGTAACTGATGAGGACAGTGTAATAAACTGTTTTAAGGAAGTTATTAATACTTTTGGTGGAATTGATATACTCGTTAATGCTGCAGGAATTGCTCCGGCATATCCTCTAATTGATTTTCCGCTTGATAAATGGAAACGCACGCTGGATATTAATCTAACAGGATATTTTTTAATGTCGAGAGAAGCAGTACGATACATGGTAAAGCAGGGAATGGGCGGCAATGTAATCAATCTCAGTTCTAAATCAGGTTTAGAAGCTAGTAAAAGCAACACTGCCTATAATGCCACCAAATCAGCTGAACTGCATATGGCGCGTGGATGGGCGATGGAGCTTGGTCAATATGGAATAAGAGTAAATGCAGTTGCTCCAGGAAATGTTTTTGAGGGTTCAAAAATATGGAATCCTACATACATTGAGGAATGTGCCAGAAAATATGGAATCAAAACTGAAGAAGTTATCCCATTCTATATAGACAAAACTGCCTTAAAACGAGAAATAAAAGGACAGGATATTGCAGATGCGGTTATATTTCTCTGCTCAAATAAGGCATATACAATAACCGGTCAAACTTTAATTGTTGATAGCGGTCAGGTAATGGTAAGATAAAAAATGAGCATTAAAAGATTTATTGCATTTGATTTAGGCGCTGAAAGTGGCAGAACCATACTTGGTACACTCGAAAATGGAAAAATTGAGATCAGAGAACTGAATCGATTTCAAACAGGTTATGTTGATCTAAATGGAGCCTTTGTATGGAATCTGATTGGCTTTTATGACAGCTTAAAAGAAGGCTTGAAAATATGTGCCGATTATGGTGTAAAAATCCTTGATGGAATTGGTGTAGATACTTGGGGTGTAGATTTTGTTCTTTTAGATTCAGATGGAAATCTCGTTGGGATGCCGTACTCATATAGAGATAAACGCACTAATGGCATTATGGATAGTTTCTTTAATGAAATGCCTAAGAAAGAGCTTTATCAGCGAACCGGTATACAAGTTATGCAGATTAACTCTCTGTTTCAGCTTTACTCTATTGCCAAGTCAGGAATACCATATTTCGATCTTGTGCACGACCTTCTTTTTATACCCGACTATTTCACCTATTTGTTCACCGGCAACAAAGTTTGTGAATTCTCTATAGCAAGCACATCGCAAATGTATAATTCTATTAATAAGAAGTGGGATGAAAGTATTTTAGATGCAGCAGGAATACCTATTTCTATATTACATAAAGTTATACCATCAGGAACCATTGCCGGGTATTTAAGTGATAACATTTGTACCGAAACCGGAATAATCAAAGCTCCGGTTATTGCAACTGCTGGACATGATACCGGTTCCGCTATTGCTGCAGTTCCGGCTGAAGGAACAGACTGGGCTTATATAAGCAGCGGCACTTGGTCGCTTATGGGGATTGAATCAGAACGCCCTATAATAACAGATGAAACCTATAAATATAACTTTTCCAACGAAGGTGGAGTGGGAGACACAGCGCGGATATTAAAGAATATTATGGGGCTTTGGCTCATACAGCAATGCAGAAAATCACGGGCAAAGGATTGTTCATACAGTTATGCAGAATTAACGCAAATGGCGCAAAAAGAGGAACCATTTCGCTCTATCATAGATCCTGACTACAGCGCATTCCTAAACCCGGATGATATGCCGGTTGAAATAGCAAATTATTGTCGTAAAACTAACCAGCCTATTCCGAAAACGCCAGGGCAATTTATGCGATGTATAGTTGAGAGTCTTGCACTTAAATATCGTATGGTTATGAATCAGATTAAAGAGATTAATCCCTCTCAGCCATATAACAAAATTCATATAATCGGTGGAGGCACTCAAAATGAAATGCTTTCGCAATTTACAGCTGACGCAGCTAACATGGAAGTTGTTGCAGGTCCTATAGAATCTACTGCAGTTGGAAATATACTCATTCAGGCAATGGCTGTTGGATGTGTAAAATCGCGTGATGAGATTAGAGAAATCGTTAGAAACTCGTTCTCATTGAAATCATACAAACCGCAAAATGTCGATGTATGGAATAACGTATATAGTCGGTTCCTTAAATTGGTAGAATTAGGAGATTAAATTGTCAAATATAAAAAATATCAATATTTCATACGAAATAGCAAGAGAAGCATATGCAGAAATTGGTGTAGATACCGAAAAAGCTATAGAGCTGCTCAAAACTATCCCATTATCTATACACTGTTGGCAAGGCGATGATGTTGGTGGATTTGAAACTCAAGGGGTAGGTACCGCTGATGGTGGAATGCAGGTAACAGGCAATTATCCGGGGAAAGCAAATACGGTTGATGAACTTCGAAGTGATATGGAGAAAGCCTTATCACTCATCCCAGGAACACATAGAGTAAACATTCATGCCATATATGGTGAGTTTAATGGCAAGCAGATTGATAGAGATGAAATAGAACCAATACATTTTCAAGGATGGATTGACTGGGCAAAATCGAATAACCTTAAATTGGATTTCAACTCTACTCTGTTTTCAAACCCAAAAGCTGCTTCAGGACTTACGCTCTCAGACAATGACAGATCAATAAGAGACTTCTGGATAGAGCATGTGAAAAGATGTCGTAAAATAGGTTCATACATAGGAAAGTCACAGAATGATGCATGCATCCACAACCTCTGGATTCCGGATGGCGTGAAGGATATCACTGTCAACAGATTTAAACTTCGCGCTCAATTAAAAGACTCACTGGATAAAATATATTCCGTTGTGTATGCATCCAGTGAAATAAAAGATTCTGTTGAAAGCAAATTGTTTGGTATAGGAAGTGAATATTCTGTTGTAGGTTCACATGACTTCTATATGCCTTATGCAATTTTAAACAATCTGATGATATGTCTTGATATGGGACACTTCCATCCAACGGAATCAGTTGCTGATAAGCTCTCTGCACTGCTGCTCTATTTTAATGAAATAGTGATGCATGTAAGCAGAGGAATCAGATGGGATAGTGATCATGTTGTTATAATTAATGATGAGCTTCGCAATGTTATGGAAGAAATTGTGAGATGTGATGCAACTAATAGAGTTCATCTGGCATTAGATTATTTTGATGCGAGTATAAATCGTATTGGCGCATGGGTTATTGGTGCAAGATCCACTTTAAGAGCATTGCTTATGGCGCTATTAGAACCAATATCTCAGCTTAAATCATATGAAGAGAACAATCGTTTCTTTGAGCGATTAGCGCTTCTTGAAGAATTGAAATCAATGCCGTTTAATGCAGTTTGGGATCAGTATTGTCTTACGATGGATGTTCCCATACGAACCAATTGGATATCAGAGATAATTAAATACGAAAATAGCGTTACTTTTAAAAGATAGTATGAAACATTTTCAATTGAATATCGTCTTGAATAGAAAGTAGAATTTTGAAAGGAGAAAGAATGAAGCGTTATATAATTCCGTTTATATTGCTCACTATTGCTGCTATTGCGTTAGTTGGCTGTGGCGGAGGAAGCAGCAGTGATAATAATGTCGTTACTGTAACAATAACTCCTATGACTAATACAGTAGCTGCAGGTTCAAGTGTTAATCTAACTGCAAATGTAACTGGCACAGTGAATAAGGGGGTTCAGTGGACAATTGTTGAGGGTTCACCCGGTGGCGGAACACTTACAAACGTCAAGAGCAACACTGTTACCTATACGGCGCCACAAACTGCAGGTGTTTATCACGTAAAAGCAACCAGCGTTGCTAATCCCGGAAAAAGCGCAAATGCGACGATTACTGTAACTGCAGCTCCAGGTGCAGTATCAGTAACTGTTAATCCTGCAACAGCAACAATAGATGTAAATGCTGCTTTAAACATTACTGCAATCGTTACAGGGTCTGCAAACAATGCCGTTACATGGAGTATTGTTGAAAGCGGAGCAAATGTAGGTACTCTTACAAACAAAACATCTACATCTGTAACCTATACAGCGCCGTCAGTTGCAGGAACATATCATGTAAAGGCAACAAGCGCTGCAGATACATCAAAAAGCGCTACTGCAACTATTACAGTAAAAGATAAACCCGCTGTGATTTCTGTAGCAGTTAATCCTGTTTCCGCAACTTTATCACCTAATGAAGCAATTTTAATTACAGCTACGGTTACAGGAACAACAAATAATGCCGTTACATGGAATATTGTAGAAAGTGGCGCTAATGTGGGTACTCTTTCAGATAAAACAGATACATCAGTAACATATACCTCAGGACTATTAGATGGTACATATCATGTAAAAGCAACAAGTGTTGCAGATACAACAAAGAGTGCAACTACTAAAATCACAGTAAGTGATATGCCTCCTCCTCCTCCGCCAGATTGATTATTTAAAAAAAGGCCTCTTAAAGAGGTCTTTTTTTGATATCATCAGCATAATATATTATAATATCAAACATAGATTTGTTATTGCGGAGGATTGGAATGTTAACGCGGGTCGATTCAAGCGCTATATTAGGTGTAGATGCATATATCGTAGAAGTTGAGGTAGATGTTTCAGCAGGTATTGGATCATACACACTGGTAGGACTTGGCGATGCAGCGGTACAGGAATCAAAAGAACGCGTTCGTGCTTCCATCCGTAATCTGGGATACCGATTTCCATATGAAAAAAGAGTAACAATAAACCTTGCGCCTGCTGATGTTAAAAAAATCGGTCCAATATATGATCTGCCGATTGCAATCGGAATAATGGCTGCAAATGGTGATATTGAATCTGGCTGGTTAGATGAAATTGTTATTGTAGGCGAACTCTCATTAGATGGAATTGTAAGATCAGTAAATGGAATACTTCCAATGGCGCTTGAAGCAAAGCGTGTTGGTAAAAAGGCTATTGTTGTTCCTATTGCCAATATGAGAGAAGCAGCTGTTGTTGAGGGAATTGATGTCTATCCGGTAGAATCACTGCGTCAGGTGATTGACCTCCTCGCAGATAGAGATTCTATGACTCCCGCATTTATCAATCCGGATGATTTTATGCTAAGCCGTCCAGTTTTTGATGTTGACTTCGCTGATGTGAAGGGTCAGGAGCATGTTAAGCGCGCATTGGAAGTTGCTGCAGCAGGCGGACATAATATTCTTATGATAGGCCCTCCGGGCAGCGGTAAGACAATGCTTGCACGTAGAATTCCAACAGTTCTTCCAACTATGAGCATAGAGGAAGCGCTTGAGACCACAAAATTGTTCAGTATAAGCGGCAAAATGGATTCATCAAAAGCGTTAATCACTAACAGACCGTTTAGATCTCCTCATCATACAATATCAACAGCCGGATTAAGCGGGGGAGGTTCATTTCCTCAGCCGGGAGAAGTTAGTCTGGCTCATCACGGAGTATTGTTTCTAGATGAGCTTCCAGAATTTAGACGAGATGTGCTGGAAATACTTCGTCAGCCTCTTGAAGATGGACATGTTACAATTAGCCGTGTTGCGGGAACATTAACATATCCGGCAAAGTTCATGTTGGTGGGTTCAATGAATCCATGTCCATGTGGATTTTTTGGTGATCCAACCAGAGCATGCACATGCAACCCAGGTTTGGTGAATAAATACCTGCAAAGAATTTCCGGTCCATTGTTGGATAGAATAGATATTCATATAGAAGTTCCACGTCTTAAAGATCAGGAACTGCTTAACCAACCAAGCGGTGAATCTTCTGCGGATATACGTTTGCGTGTAGAAAGAGCACGAAGGATTCAGCAGGAGAGATTTAAAGAAGATGCAAGCTATACATATTGCAATGCACATATGGGTGCAAAGCAAATTAGGAAATATTGCAATCCAAAAGACGATGTAAAAGAACTGCTCAAAACAGCCGTTAATCAATTAAATCTTTCTGCCAGAGCATATGATAGAATATTAAAGCTTGCCCGTACCATAGCCGATTTAGAAGGCGCTGATGATATATTAATAAATCATGTGGCAGAAGCAATTCAATATAGAAGTCTTGATAGGAAATTGTGGGGATAATTATAGAACATAGTTTCATCTAATTTGTAAAAACGGTATAATGATATAAAATACTAATAGGAATATATAATGAGTTTAACAGGTCGCATTTTAGGCATACTAATTTTTCTTGTAGGAATTGGAATTCTTCTTTTTGTTTTTTTTACAGCATATACAATGTTTGTATCACCAATACCTGGTCTTACAGATCAAAGTTCTGCAGCTAAAGTTACAGCAGATGGATTAGGAAAAGTTTTTATCTACCAAATAATAAAAATAATACTTCTCATTGTAATGACAATTGCAGGATCATTAGTTGCAGCAAGAGGAGTATCACTATACTCCGGCGAACCAATTTTGCATCTTTTATCCAAAAAAAATAATGATTAGCAGGATTAGATAATTGACAGCAAATTTGCTAATAATGACAATCAAACTTATACTCGCTATAATACTTGGGGGTGTTATAGGATATGAGCGAGAAAGAAATGAGCATCCGGCAGGAATCAGAACACATATGCTTGTTTGTCTTGGCGCAACATTGATTATGATTATATCACAATCATTTAGCGACCAAAGTGATCCAGCTAGGATAGCAGCACAGATAGTAACAGGTATAGGATTTCTTGGCGCTGGCACTATATTGCATCAGGGCAGTATAGTTCGCGGATTAACTACAGCAGCCAGTTTATGGGTGGTTGCCGGTATAGGAATGGCAATAGGTGTTGGAATAGGGTTAACAATTTACGCTTGGCTGGCAGTTATTGCCACAGTATTAGTATTTGCAACATTGGCATCCATAAAACACATCGAATTACAGCTTGGCAATCATTATACACAAGATGTATACATTAATGTGCTGAATAAAAAATCATATGTAATAATTGATTTATTAGATCAAATTCAATCATTGGGTGTAAAACTAGATTATATGAAAAGCACACCAATAGATGGTGGATCTATAAAACAATGGCATATAAGAATTTTCATTCCTAGCCATTTGAAGGAATCTGATATAATTGAAACAATTACATCATCAACTGATATAATAAAATTTGAGTGGGAATAGTTATTAGATTATAAATAAAATATTACTTGCCTAAATGATTATTTCATGTTATACTTAACATAAAGTGATTAACCTGGTGCTGTATGCAAGAGTGGGGTTTCTACCCACTCTTTTGCGTTAATAAGGCATTAGTTATGGAGAAGGTGTGTCATGAATGGCGATTTCATAGATGCATTAAAAGCAATCGAAAAAGAAAAAGAGATACCGCTGGAGCAATTGCTGGAAACAGTAGAGTCCGCGCTGGTTACAGCGTATAAGAAGAACTTTGCAGCCTCCGGTGATGTATATGTGCGTGTGGAATCCAGCAAAACAGGTTTTAAGGTTTTCTGTCAAAAAACAATAGTTGATGAACCGGTTAATGAGCATACTGAAATATCTTTAGCAGATGCACATAAAGTCGACCCAAACATTGCATTAGGTGAAACTATTGAAGTAGAAGTAACACCGGCAGACTTTGGCAGAATTGCTGCGCAAACAGCAAAACAAGTAGTTATGCAGCGTATTCGTGAAGCTGAAAGAGACAATGTGTTTGATGAATATAGTGAAAAAGTTGGCGAAGTTATGACCGGGACAATTCAACGATGGGAACAAAAACACATCTATGTAAACATTGGCAAGATTGAAGCATTACTGCCGCAAAGTGAACAAGTAGCATCTGAAATATATAAATTTAACGATAGAATAAAAGTATATATATTGGAAGTTAAGCGTGCACCAAAAGGTCCTCAAGTTATAGCAACAAGAACGCATCCTAACCTTATAAGAAGGCTGTTTGAGCTTGAAGTACCCGAGATTCATGATGGAGTTGTAATAATCAAATCAGTAGCACGAGAAGCAGGAGCCAGATCGAAAATTGCGGTGCAGTCTGTAGATGAAAAGGTAGATCCGGTTGGATCATGTGTTGGACATCGTGGAAGCAGAGTGCAGGCAGTAGTGGATGAACTATTTGACGAAAAAATAGATATTGTAAGATGGAGTGATGATGCAGAAAAATATATTGCAGAATCATTAAGTCCTGCAAAGGTAGTCTCTGTTAAAATAAACGAAGAAGATAAGAGCGCTTTTGTAATAGTACCGGATAATCAGCTTTCATTAGCAATCGGAAAATCAGGACAGAATGTAAGACTTGCAGCCAGATTAACAGGTTGGCGTATTGATATAAGAAGTGAAGCACAAGTTGCAAGAGCAGCGCTCTCAGCAACACCAGACGAATTAGGTATTGATCTTGATTCTGAAGACGAACAGGAAGAATCTGATGTATAATAAATATCACAGAAGATTAATGAAAGTCTGTTCAATGCCATGAAAATACGAAAAATGCCTTTAAGAACCTGCGTGGCTTGCAGAATAAGTAGTGATAAGCGTAATCTAATTCGCATTGTCAGATCTCCATCTGGCGATGTAGTATTAGACCCAACCGGAAAAATGGCTGGAAGAGGAGCATATATATGTCAATCTGCAGATTGTATGCGGAAAGCAATTAAAGAAAGAAAACTTCTGCAGGCACTCAAAATTGATTTGTCTGAAGAAGCAGTCCGGCAGCTTGAAAATACATTTATACAAGGGTCGGAAGATATGTAGAACACAACGGACAACAAAGGTTATGGTGTTTATTTGCATGGAATACATCTAATTATTAGATGTTTAACTATTAACTGCGAAGATGCTGCCTGTTTCTGAATAATTAGGTCCGACCTGTGTTCCAGGAAGAGGTGATGTACATTGGCAAACATACGTGTATATGAATTAGCCAAAGAATTAGAAATGAGCAACCATGACCTTATAGAGCTGATGGCAAAACAAGGAGTTGTAGTTAAAAGCCATTCCAGTTCCGTGAGCAAGGAAACAGCAGATTATATAAGAGGGATTATTGGCAAGAAAGTTAGTGCACCCTCTCAAAAAAAAGAATCGGCAAAACAAGCTGTTGAAAAAGATCTTCAGGGCATCACTGTTGAAGCAAAAGAAATTTTGCTTGATGGTGATTTAACATCTAAAAAATTAGCTGAAAAACTCAATGTTTCAAGTGCCGATATACAAAAAGCACTTCTTAAACTTGGTACGCTTGTTTCTATTAATCAAGCAATTTCAACAGAATTAGCGGTTAAAGTTGTAGAATCATTTGGATGCATTGCCAAGCTGCCTGAGCCTCCTAAAAAAGCAGAGTCGGTTCCAGAGATTGTTGAAAAACCCTCTGAACAGAAAAAGTTGGATGAGACCAAGCCAAAAACGCCTTCAAAAGCAAAAACTAAAACACCTCAGCCGCCTAAACAAAAAGCTAAGCCAAAAAGAGAACCTGTTCTTGTTCCCCGACCCCCAATTGTTACCATTCTTGGGCATGTAGACCATGGTAAAACTACTCTTCTTGATACAATCAGAAAAACGAATGTAACTGAGCAGGAGTTTGGTGGAATTACTCAGCATATTGGCGCTTATCAGGTTAATGTGAAAGGAAATAAAATTACTTTTTTAGATACTCCTGGTCATGCTGCATTTACTGCAATGCGGGCAAGAGGTGCACAAGTAACTGATATAGTTATTCTTGTAGTAGCAGCTGATGACGGTGTTATGCCCCAAACCATTGAGGCTCTTAATCATGCAAAGGCAGCCGGTGTTCAAATCATTATCGCAATAAACAAGATTGATAAAGAAAGTGCCAATCCAGACAGAGTAAAACAGCAGTTAGCAGAACATGGCTTGGTTGTTGAAGAATGGGGCGGAGATATTGTTTCTGTAATGGTATCAGCAAAGAATAAAATCAATCTGGATGAGCTTCTTGAAATGGTATTGCTTGTATCTGAGTTATTGGAGCTTAAGGCAGATTCTGCTGCACCCGTCTCTGCAACTGTGATAGAGGCAGAGCTTGATAGAGGCAAAGGACCAACTGCCACTATTCTTGTTCAAGAAGGCACCCTAAAACATGGTGATTCAGTTGTTGTGGGTCAGGCATATGGCAGAATTAAAGCTATGAGTGATGATAAGGGTGTAAAAATAAAATCTGCCGGTCCTGCAACTCCTGTAGAGATAATAGGATTATCTGCCGTTCCGCAAGCAGGTGATAAACTGGAAGTTGTAAAAAATGAACGTGAAGCAAGGCAAATTGCCGAATCTCTTATTCAAACAGAAAGAGATGTTCGATTATCCTCTACTCAGCGGGTAACCCTTGCAGATCTTTATAAGCAGCTTGAAGAAGGCACTGTAAAAGAATTAAACCTTATATTAAAAGCCGATGTACAAGGTTCGGAAGAAGCAGTTAGAGATTCTCTTGAGCAGCTGTCTACAGATGAAGTAAGAGTAAATCTAATTCATACCGGAATTGGTGCAATTGGTGAGAACGATGTTCTGCTTGCATCTGCATCTAATGCTGTTATAATTGGATTTAATGTAAGAGTTGAACCACAAGCAAAGCGCGCTGCAGAGAATGACAAAATAGATATACGAACATATAACATTATCTATGACCTTATAGATGAAGTGAAAGCTGGTATGGAAGGTCTGTTAGAACCTGTAATCGAGGAAACAGTTCTTGGGCATATTGAAGTAAGAAAAATATTCAGATTACCTAAAGGAGATGCCATTGCAGGAAGCTACGTTAAAGATGGCAGAGTGCTAAGAGATTCAAACGCAAGAATAATAAGAGAAGGTGAAGTAATATATACTGGAAAAATTTCATCCCTTAAACATATTAAGGATGATGTAAGAGAAATGGCTGCCGGTTTCGAATGCGGTATTATTGTTGATGGATTTACTGATTTTCAAGAAGGCGATACTATTGAAGTGTTTTCTGTTAAGGAGATAGCAAGGAAGATATAATCTTCTATTCAAAATTATCATACCTTGGCATCTATCAGCAAGGTTTAAATATATATTATGGTAATTGGTGTTATTACAATAGATTTACTTATAAAAGAAAGTAAATCTCTAAAAGATAAACGACATGTAGTAAAAAGTTTGTTAGATACAATACGTCATAAATTCAATGTATCTGCGTCAGAAGTCAGCGAATTAGATAAACTTAGAAGATCGGTATTTGGTGTTTCCTGTGTGAGCAATGATAAAACCATAGTAGACGCAACTCTCTCAAAAGTTTTGCAGCTTATTGAATCTGACCCGCGAGTTGAAGTAATAGATTGTCAGATGGAAATTCTATGAGGAGAAAAAATGACAACCAGACAGGAACGAATAAATGGAATGCTGAAAGTAGAAATCAGCGATATTATACATAGAGAACTAAAAGATCCCAGATTGGGTTTTATTACTATTACAGAAGCCGAAGTTACAAAAGATCTTAGACATGCTAAGGTGTATATTAGTGTAATGGGTGAGGAAAAAGTTCAAAAAGAAACTCTTGAAATATTACAAAGGGCGTCAGGGTTTGTTCGCAAAGAATTTGGCCGCAGAGTATCTATGAAAGTTATTCCAGAGATACTTTTTAAGATGGATACAGGTGTGCAGGCAGGAATGCGCATATTTGAACTCCTTCAACAAGTGAAATCTGATGAAAAAGAATAAATACAGAAGAACTATAGAAGTTATCAATAGCAGTAAAAAAATATTGGTTTTAGCACATGTCAATCCGGATGGCGATTCAATTGGGTGTATGATTGCGTTGGGAAGCGCTCTTAATCAGCTTAATAAACAGGTAACTTTACTTAGTGCAGATAAGCTGCCATCATTATACAGCTTTATGCCCGGTATAGAAAATATTGTACACTATCTAAAACTCGGAACTAAATTTGATTTATGCATAGTAGTAGATTGCGATAATCTGGAGCGTGTTGGGTCATCATATGAGCATCTTCAATACTGCAATGAAATAATTGAGATTGACCATCATCTGGGCACAACAAGGGGGGACGGCGCCAATATAATTGATACCAATGCAGCAGCAACCGGTGAAATAATCTATAAACTGCTTGTTGAAATGAATATAGATATAACTACGGATATAGCTGAAAGTCTTATGACAGCAATTATTACAGACACCGGCTCATTTAGATTTACTAATGTAAAGCCTGAAACTTTAAGGATAGCTGCCGATTTGTTAGAAGCTGGGGCATCGACCGGTATGATAAGCCAGAAAGTATATGATACGCGAACACTTCCAAGTTTAAAGCTTATTGGCATTGCTTTAAATAATATAAAAACAATTAGTAATGGCAGAATTGCTTATTCATTTATAACAAAGCAAGATATGGTTGATACAGGCGCTCAGGATAGTGATACTGATGGAATTGTAAACTATACACGGTCAATAAAGGGTGTTGATATAGGATTATTCTTTAATGAAACTGCAGCGGAAACTACTAAGATTAGTTTTCGTGCTAGAGATGGCTACGATGTAAGCAAAGCAGCAAAGTTATTTGGTGGCGGGGGACATAAGGCTGCCTCTGGCGCTACAGTTGAAAAACCACTGAATGAAGCAATGCCAATGGTTTTAGATAAGGTAACAGAATGGATGGAGTCCTTAACCTAAATAAGCCCAAAGGCTGTACATCTCATGATGTTGTTTTCAAAGTTAGGAAGATAACAGGTGAAAAGAAAATAGGGCATACTGGCACGCTTGATCCTGATGCAGCAGGCGTATTGGTTCTTTGTGTTGGAAAAGCAACAAGGATAATAGAGTATTTATCTGACCAACCAAAGTCATATACCGCAGTTATTAAATTTGGAATAGAAACTGATACTGAAGACGCCAGCGGAAAAGTTGTGAAAAAATCTGATTGCACCTGCCTTAGCAAAGAACAGGTTGAATCTGCAGTTTCACTGTTTGTTGGCAAAATAATGCAAATACCGCCTATGGTTTCGGCGCTGCACCATCAGGGCAAAAGACTATATGAGCTTGCAAGAGAAGGTATTGTTGTAGAGCGTCAGCCAAGGGAAGTTACAATCCATTCATTGAAATTGATTGATTTTGCACCTGGTGCAAATGCAAGTGCCAGCATTGAAGTATGTTGCTCTAAAGGTACATATATACGCACATTATGTGCAGATATAGGCAAATCGCTTGGATGCGGGGCGCATATGCAGCAGCTGACACGCACATCGGCAGGTGAATTTGATATTTCCAACGCCATTACAATTGATGATATAAGTACATTCATGGCAAAAAATTGTATAGATGATTTATTAATACCAATGAATGAAGCTCTGCATTTTATGCCGGAAATCGTTCTTGATGATATTAATGCAATTAAAATATCTAATGGTGTTAAACTAAATATTAACAATGTTGCGGAATTAGAAAATCAATCGCACAATATGAATATTCCTTTGCGCATTTGCAATAATGATAAATCTATTGTAGCAATTGGTAGGTTTACTCTGGGTGATGACGGTCGAACTATTCTAAAACCGGAAAAAGTCTTTATAAACTCGCCGCATTGAGGATATTATTGTGATTGTAGTAAGTGATATCAATACAATAGAACATAGTATTGATTCGGTAGTTACAGTTGGTGTATTTGATGGTGTGCATATTGGTCATCAAGAAATAATGCGCACTGTACGAGAAGATGCCAAATCAAAAGGCTTAAGATCAATTGTTATTACTTTTGAGAAAAACCCAATAGAATTTGTATCTCCAAATAAAATAGTTCCTCATATAGCTACACTCCAGCAAAAAATAAAACTCATAGAAGAACAATTAATTGATATTATTGTAATACTTCCGCTAGATAAAAGCATTATTTCATTAACTGCAAATGAATTTATAACAAATATTTTGGTAAATAAACTATCTGCTTCTGAAATTGTTATGGGAAAAGATTTTGCCTTTGGCAAAGGAAGAGAAGGCAATGTCGAATTTCTTGCCAGTAAGTCAAAAGAATTTGGTTTCGATGTTATTGTCATTCCTCCGGTAAAATCAGGAGACATAATTATCAGCAGTACCAACATCCGCAGCATGATAAGACAGGGTAACATAGAAACAGCTTCTTCTATGCTGGGGCATCAATTCATTATAGAAGGTGTTGTTATTCATGGTCAACAAATAGGCAGAACAATTGGATATCCAACCGCTAATATTAAACCAATAGAGCACCAGGTTATTCCTGGAGATGGTGTATATTCAGTAATAACAAAGCTTGGCAGCCAATATATCCCAGGTGTATGCAGTATTGGTAATAGGCCGACTGTTAATGGTGAATCAACTACTATAGAAGTATATCTGCTTGATTTTTCAGATGATATATATGGGCAAAGACTTGATATTGCATTTTTCCACAAACTTAGAAATGAATTGATATTTGCCAGCCTTAATGAGCTTGCAGATCAAATTAAACGTGATGTTGAACAGGTGCGCAAACAAAAATTCTCAAGATATTCAGAAATATTATAATATTCTTAAATTTATTCATCAATGATTATCTTTATTGTAAATTCCAAGAATAGAAAACCAGCATGCTGAATAATATTTTTATGGAATTACATAAAGTTAATCATAACATTTATTATAAATTTGCTCTTGTTGTAATAATTGTGGTAGATTTATGGTTATTATGATATAATACAATGAATTTATCATAAAATAAAATTGTAGACTACACATTAACAATTTGTTGGGTTAATGTATTCCAACAATAACTATACCAAATAGCATATACAGTATGCTAATAAACGTCAATAGACAGTATTGCTGTCTAGACTAAGGTTATTCCTAATAACCTCAGTCGGGAGGATCCATAATGTCAGAAGAAATTAAAGATCTCAATGAATCTCAGGATGTTGAGATGAATACAGATGTAAATATCCAAGAAAAATCTGTAAATGATGAATCTATAAAAGAACAGAATAGTTCACACGAACCTGTTGACACAACAGATACCGTAAAAGATGAAACAAACAACAACTATGATTTCACAAAGGAGCTCAAAACATTCAATGAAGGCGATTTGGTGAGCGGAGTTGTAGTTCATATTGATAAAGATGGTGTCCTCGTTGATGTAGGTATGAAGTCAGAAGGTATTATAAAACCAGGTGAATTGACAATTGGACAAATGGATTCTGCAGAAGATATTGTATCAGTTGGTGAAAATATCGATGTAATTGTTCTTCAGTCTGAAAATGAAGAGGGCAATATAATACTTTCTAAAAAACGTGCAGATTTTGAAAAAGCTTGGGAACGTGTTCAGCAAGCCCATAATGACAATCAAACCGTAACAGCCATGGTATCGGATAGAGTAAAGGGCGGATTGGTTGTAGATCTTGGCATTAGAGGATTTGTTCCAGGGTCACATGTTGGCAATGGTAAAGTAAAAAATCTTGATAGGTATATTGGGCAATCTATTCCTCTTAAGATACTTGAAGTAGACAAAGAAAAACGAAAAATAATCCTATCTAATAGGCTGGCTATAGAAGAAGAGCAGACTAAATTACGCAACGAAACTATAAAATCAATAAAAGAAGGCAGTATTCATACTGGTATAGTAAGACGCCTAACAGATTATGGGGCATTTATAGATCTGGGTGGAATAGACGGTTTGCTGCACATAAGTGAAATGTCTTGGACTCGTATAAAACATCCATCAGAAATATTAAAGGTTGGACAAAAAATTCAGATTATGATTTTAAAAATGAATTTAGATGCCGAACGCATTTCGCTTGGATTAAGGCAAATTTTACCAGATCCATGGTCAGATGTTGAAGAAAAATACAAAGTGGGCGATATTGTAAAAGGCGTAATAACCCGAATAGTTCCATTTGGAGCTTTTATCCAGCTTGATGGGAAAATAGAAGCAATTATTCCTCATTCTGAACAAAGATTTCGCGGTGATAAAAACGCTGAAGATAAGCAATTGAATGTTGGCGATACTATTGAAGCTAAAATAATTGATATCCGTTCAGAAGAACGAAAAATGACTCTGAGCATACGGCAATTGCGTGAAGACAAAGATCGTCAAGAGTACAGCTCATATCAAACTGCAAGAAATGATGAAGCACGAATGACACTTGGTGATTTAATAGATCCTAAAACTCAGAAAAAATTGCAGGATATTGAAGCAAACGCTAACCGTGAAGATTCTAAAATAGATAATAATGAATCACAAGATTCAGTTTCAGAAGATGAGCCGATAAAATCTGATGAAGAATTGAAAACAGATGATATTCAAGCTCCAGCAGATGCAGATAATCAAGAGAGTGAAGCGCCTGCTGTAGATGAACAGCCACTTGTAGAAAATGAAGAGGAAAATAAAGCGGAAGAAAACAGCGCTTCTGAAGAAAACTAAACCATTTGCTTGCAGTAAGCCGAAAGTATCAAATTATGGACATGATATTGACAGTGATTATTGCATTATGTGTAGATAACAATATAGAACCGGAGTGTGCTGATTTGTCAGTGCGCTCCGGTTTTTCACATAAAAAAAGATCAATTGTAGTTGGAGTAACTGGAGGAATTGCATCGGGAAAATCCACAATATGCGCAATGTTCAAAGAATTAGGCGCAGAGGTCATTAGCGCTGATGAAATCGCACATATGTATATGCAGGAAAACACAGCGGTTAAAAAGGCAATAGCAGATGAATTTGGTGATTCAATAGTTGATTCTAATGGTGATATTAATCGCAAATTGCTTGGGGGTATAGTATTCAATGATTACGAAAAGCTTCGTAAATTAGAATCTATAATGCATCCTCATATTCTGAATTGCATAGAAACAGCTTCTAATAACTTTAGGAATTTTGGAAAAGGAATACTTGTAATAGAATTTCCTCTGCTGATAGAAACATCGTCTATGCACATGGTAGATAAGATAATTGTTGTATCTGCGAAACAAAGCACGCAAATAAAACGTCTACAAAATAGGGCGTCTATTAGTGAAAAAGAAGCATTACAACGTATAAAATCGCAAATTTCAATAAAAAAGAAAAAAAAATTTGCAGATTGGGTGGTAGATACGGAGGAATCTACCATAGTGAATAGCGAATATATAAGAAGAATATGGTGTGCGCTGCAAAATTCACTTGCGCATACAAAGTAGCTGTGATATAATTGCCTTAACCTCTCACAAAAGGTTGGGTGGATGCTGGTACGAACGGCAGCATTCAAGAATACATCGTTCTGCGCCCGTCACAATAAAAGTGCCGGGGTATCAGGTTTTTGGCTTTTAGCAATGGTTTCATTGAAAGCCTTCATTTACACAGAATTGATAGTATGTTGAATAAACCGACATTCCAGTATCACTGGGGTTGCACCCAGAGAGCAAATGCTCGTTTGTCGGTATTTAAACCGCACTATAAACGTCTTAGGAGGGTATACTCTTGTGAGATCATTCAAAAGCTTTACGACACATTGGCCGATAAGCGCGCTATGTATAGCCGTTTTACTTGGGCCTCTCCTACTCGGACTATTTCAGTCACCTGTGTCAGCACAAACAGGGACAATTGAAGTAGCCGTTGTAGATTTCAGAAATGCTAGTGAAATTCCTGATCCGGCATATGCAAAAAATGCAACTGATGCAGTTGTAGTTGAATTGTTTAGAACAGGAAAATTTAGTGTAACTGCAGACAATACAGTGAAATCAAAAATGGTTGATCTCGGTTACAAAAAAGAAGATGATGCAGCAACCAATATTTTGTTAAATGAAGCTAATCTTCAAAGGCTTGGACAAGAAATAGGTGCATCATCGGTAATAACTGGCGATATAACCTCGATTGTAATCAATGAGAAGAAAAAAGTAGCCGAAGTTACTCTGGCAGTAAGAATGCTTGATGTTGCATCAGGTGCTTGGATAAATGGGTCAGCATCAACAGGTATAAGTCATGCTAGAGTATCATATGAAGGACAGAGCGATTCCGACCTCATAAATGAAGCGGTAAACGATGCTTCACGCAAAGTTGTAGAATCCATGGTTTCTTATATAATACCTGAAGCTACCATTATAGGTACAATTGGTACAAATGATGTTCTTTTAAATAGGGGCTCACAGACAGGTATTAAAAAAGGCATGGAAATGATTGTTATGCGCCGAGCAGATAATGGTGTAGAAGAGGTAGTGGGTAAAATTCGCGTTACATCTGTTACCGATACAGATTCCAATGCAAGGATTTTAAACGCTCCGCGTGGTGTAACACCCGGCGATCAAACCAGAGCCATATACGCACTTCCTGAGATTGGAAGCAAAGGAACATTTGATGTTGATAAAGCTTCAAACACCGAAAAAAGAATAAATAAGAGTAAAAATTTACTTTACTCGGTTGGCGCTTTTGTATTAGCCTCTTCATTCTTCAAGGGCAGTAGTGGACGATCTGAAAAAGTTGGAGATGCTATTGCTGTGTCAGCCGCTAATCCTGATGCAGGAATAGATTTTGATGATACCGGCATATTGGTTCTCTTTAATAGCCTGAGATCTGTAAGAACTGAAGATATTATAGAGTATCATATATGGAGAGATAATACAGGAACTTTCCCAAGTGTCGATGGCGGAACAGCTGATGGTGTCGGTCCAGTTGCTTTAGCAGATGAATTTACAGCAATGCCATTTAATGGAATGTTGGGATCATTTGATCATGTTATACCTTTAGATCGTAGTGGATGGGAAACCATAATAGCTCATTATCCGAATCGTGAGAACACAGAGATTGTTTCAGTTACTCACTCTAATATTGAAGGATGTGTGTTTGGGAAAACTCATAAATTCTGGATTACTTGTCTTTATCAGCGCGCCAATCCTTCAACAGGCGCTTACACATATTGGATGACAACACCTTCGTATGTAGGCAATGCAACGTTTCTTGAACGACCTCGCCCGATTGCTCCTGGTGATGTAGTTGCCAATGAAACCGTTAATTTAGACAATATTACATTCCGTTGGTACGGGTCAATTGGCGCCAATAACTATGTATTTGAAATGTGCCCATTTCCTGACTTTAGAAGAGATGCAACTTGGACAAAATCAATATATCAGGCAACTCCTCAGCAAGAAATGTTATTCAGCAAAACATTTGGATATACATTTGGGTCAGACCCCGATGGTATTAAAGCATGGATTGACAATATGAGAGCTATCGGTAAATTAACCTCTGAAGATCCAGTTGTATATTGGCGAGTAGGTGCAAAGAACAATGCAGATAAATATGCACCATATCCAAGCGGTCCAAGCCCACAAAAAGATGGAGACAAAAATACAAGATACATATACAGTGACCCGAACAATGTATTCAGTTTCAATACTGAAGATGATGTACCACCACCACCAGAATGATTAACTAATGATTAAACATTAAACTCTGGTATAGTATTAAAAAAAAGCGGTTAAGCAATCCCGCGATTAGAAAAGGAAAAGTCATGGGAAAAAGAACATATATCAAAATGGTTAAATTGTTCATGTTGCTTGGCGCAGTTATGATGTTAATGGCGTCTGCGGGGTTTTCTGCCTCGCAGCGCTTCTTACCTATTATCAATAAGCATCAAGCTGAATATGCAACCAAACACGTATTGGTAAAGTTAAAGCCAGGCAAATCAATTAACAGTCTTAAACCATTTTTAAAGAAATACAACGCAAAATGGAATAACAGAAAAGTAGGCGAGTCAACCTACATTATTAATCTTCCTAGTAATATTAATGCAAAACAGATTATTAATAATAAAAAACATTTGATGTCTGCTTATAGAAATATTGATAATATAGAGCTTGATGGCATAGCACACTTAACAGCTGTAAAGCCTAACGATCCAGATTATCCAGATCAATGGCCGCTTCAACAAGATGATCAAATATATGCTCCAGAGGCATGGGAGTATTTTAAAAATGCATCTAAAAAAGAAGCGGTGGTTGCAGTAATAGACACAGGTATTAGAGATAGAAATGATACAAATCCTTCAGATCCAAATGAGATTTGGAGAGTTCCGCATCCTGATTTGGTAGATAATCTATTAATAGGTCAAGGATATGATTTTGGCGATTACGATGACGATCCATCACCAGTTGAATACTCAGGATTTTCATATACATCTCATGGAACACATGTCGCAGGTACAATTGCTGCAGCATTTAATAATAATAAGGGCGTAGCAGGGCTTGCGCCGAATGGTATAGCCAATAAAAAAATATGGATTTTGCCAATAAAAGTAGCTGATAAATATGGCGACGCATACCTTTCATCGATAATTAACGCCATAAATTTCTGCGCAGAAGCAAAATTAAAATCACCTATAACAAATGAAGAACTTAAGGTTGATGTTATAAATTTCAGTATGGGATATTATTCATATAATTCAGATATGCATGAAGCAATAAAAGAATTTACAGGAAATGGCGGGGTCTTTGTTTCTTCTTCAGGTAATGATGGATCTAATGTTGTATTCCCCGCTGTACATGAAGAGTGCATAGCAGTTGGCGCTACGGATTCGTCAAAAAGTGTTCCATGGTGGTCTAATACCGGTCCCGAGCTAGATATAGTTGCACCGGGTGTAGATATAGCAAGTACGTATTGGTCATTTGATTTAACCGAATACAAATATCCAGATCCAGATGATCCTCCGACACCACCTACTATAAAAGTATCAGTATTTAAAGATTATCTAGAAGATCAATACGGTAATGCATATGCAGCGTTATCAGGTACCTCTATGGCTACTCCACATGTTTCTGCAGCAGCTGCAATGTTGATATCAATTGGAGCGCAGCACAATGAAGTTGCAGATATTTTGAAAAAATCTGCTACTCCATTAGATATTGATATACCCAATGAAGTATCTGGCTATGGGTTGCTCAATCTTTATAAAGCAATGACTACAGCGGCAGTTGGTGTTAAAATAATATCACCAACTAATGGACAAACAGTTATTACTTCTAACCATGAATTTGTTGTTCAATTCCAAGATGCTGATGTTGATTCAATAAGAATATGGCTTGATAATATCTTAATAATAGGTCCAGCAAGTGAAAAGCCAAAGATTGCTGACTGGAAAACAAATAATTATAGTGAGCAGGATGGTATTGCTACAGTTGCTTTTGTTACCGGAATCAACGTGGATTATTACACACATAAGTTAAAGGCGCAAGCTGCATCAAAAACAGATTCATCTGCGATAGGAACTGATGAAGTTGTATTCAATTGCAAACCGCAGTGGCTGACAAAAGGATGGAATTTATTCTCAATTCCGGCAATGTATAGTTCGGTATATAATCCCGAGGATGTATTAAATTTAAAATCCGGTGCCTTATATAGATGGATATATGCTAATTCATATGTTGGTGAATATGCTGTATATGGTTTGGGTGCAAATACAGCAAAAAGAAATCCAGAAGCATCATTTAATCCACCCAGTATATATGCAAATGATGAAGTGTTGGGGCCGTTAGGTTCTTCTTCTATTACCGCTCCTGCTGGATTGGGTTATTGGCTGAAAGTAAATGATGAATATGGAATAGAAGTTCCAGCTGCTTATGGCACTGTTGTTGCAAATACCCCATATTCAATTAGTTTACATAAAGGGTGGAATTTAATTGGCAATCCGTTCCCATATGCTGTAAGCTGGAATATTATGCTTATTGAAATGAATGGCTCCAGGCTTTCATTGACGGATGCAGTTCAAAAAGGTTGGATATCTGCTTCCATTTATAGATGGGATAAGACTCTTAATAATGATATGGGTGAATATGTAAAGAGTATTCCTAAAGAAGCTGTTATCAGTCCCTGGGAAGCTCAATGGATAAAAGTTAGGTTGGAAGGTTCTGGTGGTTGGCCAAGACCAGATGCAAAACTAATAATTCCACCTAATCCATACACTGGTGTTATTCCATAGATAGTTGTATTTGATAGGGAGGAAATAATGTTAGGTATTTTTAAAGTGAAATTTAAAATTCTATCCTTAATGTCTATGTTGTTCTTATTTATAGGATCTATTGCATATACAGCAGAAGATAAAGATCATATAGCATATAGGGGAATTTATAACAGTAAAATAGCTTTTGGTCTAGGTATTGATGGTGCATGGGAACCGGAACTACCGGAAGGAGTAACTGAATTAGGTCATACCTTTGATGGCAATAAGGTTCCTATCTCTGGAAGATTTGAAATCCATAAAATAAACAAATATAGTGTAAATCCTTTAGTATTTCGTCATACTATATTTGGACCACTTATAGCTGATAATATTTACTCATGGTTTAGAATGGGAGATAGATTTGCATATTGGGGGTTGCAGGTTGATGATGGAGATGGAGGATGGGCATCTCATTCCAATGGCGGTCAGGTTGCTATATTAGGTGCAGAACCAGATGCATGGTGGACAGTAGATCCTTATATACCAATTGGTTCGACAGGTGCCTTATGGCGTGCAAATCTATCAATATCGAGTGCGCCCGAATTTGGCATTCGATTGGAAACAAGGCTTATGCATGGTACCATGCAGTTTAAATGGCGTATAACTAACAACGATGTAGTTACCCGATATGCCGCATTGAAATTGGCTGTCGATTTGAATGCAGGAAGTATTTGGGGTGAAGATAGACCAGTTATTAGTCTTCCCGGGTATAGGTTTATAGAAGGCGGAACTGTTTTACAAGGAAGTCAAATACCGGAATATTTAGATGCAATTGATGATATTAGATCGCCATTGAATTCATCGAGATTTATTTTTGAAGGCAATGGCGCTACAAAACCTGATCTTCTAGCTATAGATGATTGGGAATCAACTGCATCCAATGCTGTTTATAGTTGGGATGGAACACCAGATAAACCAATGTTTCTATATCAGCCGATACCAACATTGCCAATAGGTGATATGGCTATGGCTGCATTATGGAAACCTCGAGCAATAAGACCAGGTCAATATATTGAATATATTTCATATATTGGAATGTCAGAAGTAACATCAAGATTTGATCTTCCAAATGCTAATAAACCGCAATATGTTCCATCATTAGAAGGTCCAAGGGCATTATCTTATCCATCCGTAGCAGATGATCCCAAGGCTCCGTTTGAAATAAGTGCATTTTTGGAAAATCATGAAATGATAACTCTAAAAGATGCAACTGCAACATTGATTCTTCCTGAAGGATTAGAGCTCGATGATTCTGAAGATGGTCAATTTACTAAATCAATGGGAGATATTGAACCCGAATATTCAACAATGGTTTCATGGTTGGTGAGACCAACAGGAAATCCAACAGGATTTTTAGATTATGCTGTATCATTTAATGCCAGCCCAGTTGGAGGAACAGTATTAACAAGAACTGTAAACGTTCCTGCGACTCCAACTCAAGATATGAAGGAAAACTGGCAGATGATTTCTGTTCCATATAGAACCTCAGGCTATGTTGCAGGACATGAAATTCTTGGGCTTTCAGGTGTATATGGTGTGGATTATAAGTTATGGAAATGGGATACAAAAAGAAAGATGTATGTAAGACCACCACTATTGATTCCTGGTGAAGGTTATTGGCTTTGGCTTAAATCACCAATGGCAACGCAAAAGAATCCTAAAATTAAATATACACCTATAACATCCGGATTCCAGTATGATTTAGTTAAAGGTTGGAATATAATCGGCAATCCATATGTATATGCGATTACAATTGGAGAATGCAAAATATATCATCCTGATTATGGTATAATTGATTTTGATGAAGCTGTTAGACAAAGACTTATATCAAGAACAATGTATACATATGATACATATGGGAAAAGATATATAAACTATAGTGGCAGAGACACAATGCTTATGCCATGGCAGGGTTATTGGTTTAAAGCATTAGCGCCAAATGTTACAATAAATATGTCACTTGATGCACAAATTGGCGCTTCATTTACGGCTGTTTCTGATAAGCCTGAAGCAAATACTAATGAAGGTCCTGTTATTACTGGAATTAATTCAATTTATGTAAATCAAAAGGCAGACTCACCCAAGAATATAGATAATACAAATAATAAAGTCAATACAATTAATATAATTGATAAAACCAATCAAAGTCAGGATAATAATATGCCTGATGTATCAAAAGAAACTTTAAAACTGAATATAATCAGTAAATAGTGGTAAATTAACATGAAAAACCTGAAGAATTCTCTGTGTCTGATAATTATATGCATGACATTAATCATACTGGTTAGTGTGAATGCATTTGCAAAAGAAAAGAAAACACTGATGTCTTTTCCTATAGACAATTCTGCCGGCGCAGAGAATTCTCAGGTTTCTAAAGATATTTCAGCAAGAATCAATGAAATAGTTGCAAGTGATAGCGATTATACGGTAATTGTGTATACGCCAAGAATTCTTTCTGTTCAAAGATTAGTAATAACTAACCCGCAGAAAAAGATATCCTTAACTGGTCCTTTTTCACTGACTCCAAAAGCATTAGATAGCGCCTATGAAATTGCATCGGCTACTGGTGCATCAACAGCCCTCGTCGGTTCAATCGATAAATGTATTGTAAATGATAATCAGGAATATGAAGTAGCTGTAACAGTAATGCTATTGGATGTTAAAAAGAAATCTGTATTGCAAACAATAGTAGCATTTGGGAATTCTCCTTTAGAAACTGGTTCTATGAGACATGCTTCACTCATTGCAGCAGACAAAGTAATAGAACAGATTACAAACAAAAAACCAAGTCAAGCAATTCCATTAGAGAATAAGCCGATTAAAAAAGGCAGTTCAGCCATTATAATGAACTTCTCATACAGCATAAGCGATGATGCTGATGTTAATTTAAGGTTTAAACAAGCTGCAAAAATGCTTCAAACATATATAACCAATGATCTTAAAAGTAATAGTATATTTAATATTATAAACTATTCAAATAACACTCCATCCGTTGCAAGAGCAATAAGAGAAAAGAAAATATCATCAAATGATATATCTAATTTTACAGAATTGACAAAAGCAGGATCTTCAAAGGCAATAAATCTCGCTAAAATTCTCAGTGCAAGCAGTGCAATAATAGGGTCAATAGATTCCATAAAAATGGATGAGAACAAAGCTGAAATAATTGCTACAATACAGATAATAGATATAGCAGCTGGCAGTATAGAATCAATGATAACTGTTAGAGGTACATATACAGGAACATCTGATGAATCTGAGAAAGCCATAATAGAAAAAGCAGCAATAGACGCCTCTACAAAAATTATTGAACAGTTAAAAAACCCCTCTGAAAAAAATTAATACAAAAACCCACTATATTGTAGTCCAATGTTCTAATTTATTGTATAATATAAAAATGAATATTTGAGTATAGGATTACATACAACATTGAATTTTTATAAGACTACAAAAAGAATCTATCTTCATTTTATTTTTGTTTTATTATTTGCAGCTTCTGCTTATTCACAAACAGGAAGCATACAGCTTTCTGCCAGCAGACAAGTAATTCAATCTGATGGCAAGAGTGTAGCAACAATCAGCGCAGTTGTAAGGGACAGCAGCGGTAATTTAGTGCCAGATGATACAGAGATAAGATTCAGCGCTTCTCTTGGAATAATTGAAGAAAGCGCCTATACATCTTCTGGTGTAGCTCGTGTTAAAATCACAAGCTCTCAAATAGCTGGCAAGGCAATAATAACTGCCACATGGATAGAAGCTAGTGCTGTATCGCAGATGGAAATGATTTTCTCTGAAGATTATGACGCATCTGCAAGGAAAGACTATTTTACAATCAAGGCTGATCATTATATGGTTTATGCAATTGATATGAGAGTTATGTTTGCAACTGGCGGCGCTGTTCTAAAAATGAACGATATTACTGTTAAAGCACATACTATTCAGGTAGACCTTTTGGAAAACAAGATTATTGCCAAAGGATTAGGAAGAGATAAACCGGTTCAATTAACATATTGTGATGATAGTATTACCTGCGAATTGTTTTCTATAGATACATTTGGTTATATGGCATACATGATATCTGCTGAACGCGGCGGACTTGAAACGGTAAGATTTGTTGATAAAAAAATTGATATCAGCAAGCCCGATAATATATTTTTACCCGAAATGTTCGATATGTTCGACACAGATCAGAGTGTTTTGCATGTTCAGTCTAAACAAGCGATTGTATATCCTGGCAATAAGATATATTTTAAGAATGCTGGAATTGCACCAGGTAGAAAAAAAATGTTTAGTCTTCCTAATTATTTATTGTCTCTTACTGGAACTCAGGCCGACGGTTCTCAATATTTAGGATATGGCTCATCGGGACTTACATTGAGTTTGCCTTATCACTATTCACTTACACCATCATCCAATGGTTCTATAATGCTAAAATATGGCGAGCGTTCCAGCTGGAGTGAGTATGGACAAGTGCCAGGATGGTTTGTAGATATAAAACAAGATTATATTTCAAAAAATTCACAGGGTTCGCTTGTTTTTAATGATGTAGTATCAAGTGATTGGGGAGTTAGATACTCGCACAATCAAGAGCTTGGTTCCAAAACAAATGCTAATTTTTATTTTGACTACCCTGCACACAAGGATCTTTATGGAACACTGAATCTAAGCAAATCGTTTTCCGGTTTTAGCATGAATATTGATCTAGATGGGAACCGTGATAGGTATGATAACACATCAACATCATCTACATTTTCATTGCAAACAAAATCCGCCAAAATAAGAAAAACGAATATAAGCTTTAATGTATCAGGTTCTGTAAGCAAATCCAGAAGAGAGTGGGGGTATGATAACCAGCAAAAATATACTGTTGATACATCTACCCAGCGAATAAGTACTAATCTTGCAACAACTCCAATCTCATTATCAAAAAATATTAAACTCAGATCATCGCTTGGATTAGGATATCAATGGCAGGATTCAACAAATAATCAATTAGAAACAACAGGCTTAACAACAATAGGTTCATCTGTGCTTGATTGGAAATTATCAAAAAACAACAAGATGCAGCTTAGCTACAGGTATATTCAACGTCCATCTTATACCCGATCATTCAAAGATGGCAAGATGGTAGATACAAAGCCTGCAAGACAATCGATTTCTGCCAATTGGAGGTTTGGAAAGCCTGATAAGTGGATTATGTCTATATACGGCATAAAGGGGCTGGATTATCCAAATATGAGTCTTTTTGGCACATTAAACTATAGGATTAACAGTCAATGGAGATTGGGAGTAAGGGCAACTTCCAACTTATATAAACACAGGGTTTATGCAAACGGAAATTTTGTAGAGCATACTAACAGTTACGATGATGTTGAATTGGTTCTTGGCAAAAAATTTGGCGACCAGGAAATTGCTGCTGTATGGTCAAAATCAGATGGCAGAATTCTTTTTGAATTAGGATCAGGTGCATTTTAATTGCACTAGTTTCTTCTGCGAACAAATGTGCGATTTGTTATATAATAGGTATAGTCAATGAGTGAATTCAAAATAGTTTCCAATTATCAGCCAACCGGCGATCAACCGGAAGCAATACATAGCCTGGTTGATGGAATTAATAACGGAAACAGATATCAAACATTAAAGGGTGTAACTGGTTCTGGAAAAACATTCACGGTTGCAAATGTCATAGAGCATATTCAAAAACCCACACTGGTTATAGCGCATAATAAAACCTTAGCAGCCCAGCTATGCTCAGAATTTAGGGAATTCTTTCCGGAAAATGCAGTTGAGTATTTTATAAGTTATTATGATTATTATCAGCCGGAAGCCTATATTCCTCAAACGGACACATATATTGAAAAAGACTCATCAATAAATGATGAAATAGACCGATTAAGGCATTCATCAACTCAATCGGTATTGCAGAGAAGAGATACAATAGTTGTAGCAAGTGTATCCTGCATTTATGGACTTGGGTCACCTGAACAATACGCAAAGGAAGTTTTGTATCTTAAAACAGGTTATGAATATAACCGCGATGAAATCCTTCATATACTTGTTGGACTTCATTTTGAGCGAAACGATTTGGCGCTTCAGCGTGCAACATTCAAGGTAAAAGGAGATATACTTGAAATACAGCCGGCTGATGAGGACATAATAATCAGGATAGAATTCTTTGGTGATACAGTTGACCGTATAACCACTTTTGAACCGCTTACCGGCAGATTGATATCGCAGGAAGATCAGATAATGGTTTTTCCAGCTACTCATTTCGTAACTTCATCATCAACACTGGAAAGA
The DNA here is from genome assembly GCA_033808695.1 of Armatimonadota bacterium. Taxonomy (GTDB): domain Bacteria; phylum Armatimonadota; class UBA5829; order DTJY01; family DTJY01; genus JAPXND01. The sequence goes on along the minus strand of JAPXND010000002.1, from coordinate 3,764 downwards.
GCAATCGCCGAAATTGAATCTGAACTTAAGGATAGAATAGACTATTTTAAAAGAAACAATAAGCTGATTGAAGCACAAAGAATTGAGCAGCGAACAAGATTTGATATTGAGATGATGTTAGCCATCGGTTATTGCTCCGGAATTGAAAACTACTCTCGAATATTGGATGGACGTGCTCCCGGTGAACGTCCTTATTGCCTTTTGGATTATTTTCCAGATGATTTTTTAGTGGTGATAGATGAATCGCACCAAACAATTCCCCAGCTGCATGCTATGTATGCAGGAGACCGTTCAAGAAAGGAGAATCTTGTAGAGGTTGGATTTCGACTGCCTTCTGCTTTAGACAACAGACCTTTGCGTTTTCAAGAATTCACGGAGCTGTTGAATCAGACTATATTTATATCTGCCACTCCTGGACCATATGAGCTGCAGCACAGTGAGCAAATAGTTGAGCAGATAATTCGACCTACAGGATTGGTAGATCCTGAGGTGGAGATAAGATCTCCCGAAGGTCAAATAGATGACCTTATTGATGAAATTCGCCAGCGGACAGCCAATAACGAACGAATACTTGTAACCACTCTAACAAAACGGATGGCAGAGGATCTTACAGAATATCTGCTTGATTTAGGGATAAAGGTTCAATATATACACTCTGATGTAAACACGCTGGATAGAACTGAAATATTGCGTGATTTGCGGCTTGGAGTGTATGATGTAATAGTTGGAATCAACCTGCTGAGAGAGGGTCTTGATCTCCCGGAGGTATCTATGGTAGCCATTATTGATGCAGATAAGGAAGGCTTCTTAAGGTCGGAAACATCATTAATTCAAACTATCGGCAGAGCTGCAAGGAACATAAATGGAAAAGTTATTATGTATGCAGCTGATATAACGGGATCAATGCATAGAGCAATCAATGAAACTAACAGGCGAAGAATGATTCAAACTAAATACAATGAAGAGCATGGCATCACTCCTGCGGGTATACAAAAGGCTGTTCGTGATGTAATAGAGTCTCGCAAGGTATCGGAAACTAAGGCTTATTACAATGTAGGAAGCAATGTATCGGAAAACACACCCATCGATCAGATAATGACAGTAATAGCTGACTTAGAACGTGACATGAAACGTGCTGCAAAAGACCTTAATTTTGAATATGCTGCTGAACTGCGTGATGAAATAAGTCGACTGAAAAAGCTGGTTCCAACTATGTAATTTAATATCGAATTTACTATATCAAAAATAATCATGTTGTTGTATGGTATAATATTATAAAGGAAGTAAAATGAAATTATCATTATTGGGTATTATGCTATTGACATTCGGAGTTAATTCCGGCTTTACGGCAGTTAAACCTTTTGAAACTGTGGGTCTTTATGTTTGGCGTGATACACCAGACCAGCATGCGTTCTGGAAAGCATCCGGCATAAATACTCTGCAGTTTTGTGATATAGGCTGGCATCTGCGAGATGATCTGCTGGATGATTACTATAAAGGGTTTGTTAAGGATATTGATTCTGCCAAAAAAGCAGGATTTAAAGTGTATGTAATACTATTTTCAAATATAAAGCAATGGCCAGGTCCAGAAGAACACAGCGATGGATTGGGTTTAAGATATCATCCCAATGACAAAAAAGAGATGGATAGTAGGCTTAAATATATAGGAAATACAGTTGAAAAATTAAAAGCTGCAGATGGATTTACTTTTTTTGCCGGTGACCCTGGCGGAGTGCCAGCCGAGCTAGGAGAATCCAACGTTTATATGTGGATTTCAATGGTAGAAAGAGTGAGAACAATTGTAAAGAAAGAGGCTCCACATGCTGATTTTAATGTAAATCCATGGTCTATTACCCAATGGCAATATCCCAATCTTGGTGCATTTGGTAAGGATTTCTGGCTAAAAGAAACAGAACTTTTTAAAATAATTACAGAAGAGAACAATTTTATAGGTCCCGATACAGGCATAGAAATTCCGCCGCATAATTACTATAGATCTCTTACACTTAAAACTTATGATGAGGAATCTATAATTCCAAAACCGTATCCGAAATTGTCTGATATAAAGAAACTGAAGGATAGGGGAACAGAACGAGTTTGGGTATGGCCATACTTTTTGCTGGATGAAGCTGATGATGGTTATATAGGGACGATTTGGAGAAATAGAGGGATGCTTCAAATCGAAACACGATATATACACAAGCTTGTTTGTGAGATGGATAGAATCAATCCCGATGGGATTATAGGAAGCTGGAGCTATGCGGGATATTTACCCAATGCACTGAATACATATGCTTTTGGACGATTCTGCACTAATCCTAAACTTAAGCCGATTGATGTAATAGAGGAATATGCCAGTTACCTTGCAGAGGATGAATCAAAAGACAGCCTGGTGCAGATTATGAAGTTTGTTGAGAATAATAGCACATGGCACGCAAGTTTGCCTAATAAATATAGGCTGCCATTGTTTGATACAGGCGACCTTAAGTCGGCTTATTTGGCGCAAATACGGTTAGATAGAATAAAAGTGCGCAGCAAATCTAATTTTCCGCTGCCAGAACCGCCTGAAGAATATTTGAAGCATCTTAAATTGAAACTAAATGATATGGTAGCACATGAGCGTGCACCGGAAGTTACAATAGATACTAATAATGGCGAGCTTATAACAATGGTATCAGGCAACTGGGCAGGGGATGAATCATCTATCGGCGGATTAGATGCATTAAGCAGTCCATCAGCTGATAAAGCCTGCGGAGTAGTATGCACCATATCTGATACAGGTTATCCTCAAAGATTAGATATTCCTGTTGAAATTCGAAAAGATCATACACCAGAAAGAATTGGTATAGGATTTATAAAAGGCAGCCTTCAAAATGAAACCTGCTCAATATACTGGGATGATATGCTTATTGGAAAAATCAATGCATATGATGACAGTCCAGACCATGTTGATGTTGCATATATAGACCTACTTGATCAATTGAAAACAGAATTGAACTTTAAGCAGGGCATACATGTTCTTAGTATATCAGTGGAGCCAACAGTGTTTTGGGCAATTAGTTACTTTAAGCTTGATTCTATTCTGATACCCGATTAATGCTTTGCTTATCATTGAAGGATTTATCAAGTGTAAAACTGAATATAACACTATAACTAATAAGTATTACCTCAGGAGGTGAAATAATGATCCGTAGAGTAGCGTGTTTACTACTTGGAGTGTTGTTTTCTTTTGGAAATGTGCTTTATAGCGCTCCTGAGCAAAAACAGCAAAATAAAGATGAAATATATCAAACAAGTATTGTAACTGTTGTTGGATATGATGCATCTGACAAGAAAATATCCCAGGGGAATGGGTTTGTTATTGATGATAAAGGTTCAATTGTAACATGCTGGCATACAATATCCAATGCAGTAAAGGTAAAAGCAGTAAGAAAAGATGGAGTTACTGTTATATCAAATGGAATTCTACATTCCGATGCCGCCAGAGATTTTGCAGTTATACGCATTCAAGGAAAAAGACTTTCTGTATTGCAGCTTGGTGATTCTGATGTTGTAAAGAAAGATGATGAAGTATTTGTTACCAAAGATTCTGTTAAAGAAACAGATGCAAATGGTACAATTACATCTATAAAAATGCTGCCGCGTGCACCAATATTGCTGAAATCATCTATTAAAATACCAGTTGAAAAAAGCGGAAGTCCGTTGTTTAATTCAGACGGACATGTGATTGGTATGAATGTAACTCTAAAATCTGATGATATTCT
>JAPXND010000001.1:20854-52897 GCA_033808695.1 Armatimonadota bacterium | reverse complement strand
GATGGTACAGGTGTTCCATCTAGGCAAACGATTGTTAAATCCTGTTGGGATGCCCAATATCTCTATATCTATTTCAATTGTATAGATCCCGATATTTGGGGTACTATGTATAAACATGATGACCCGCTCTACGATGAGGAGGTTGTAGAAGCATTCATCAACCCGTCTGGTGATCTTGCTAATTATTATGAGCTGGAAATGAATCCGCTTGGCGCAAAATTTGATGCATTCGTGTATAATCCTACCGGAAACAGAGAGAACATGAAGGTAGATCGTGCATGGGATTGCGAAGGATGGATGCACTACATCAGCATAGATGGCAGCATAAACAAGCGAGATATGAACGATGTTCGCTGGATAGTAAAGTGGGGGATACCGTTCTCATCTATAAGTGATAAAGCTAATCCTTTACCTGAAGATGGTGATGTTTGGCGGATTAATTTCTTTCGTATCGATCTTACACCATTTCCGGAATTCAGCAGCTGGCAGCCAACATTTCGCACACCTGCCGATTTCCATGTTCCTCAGTATTTTGGACGCTTGATATTTCAAAAATAGAAAGGCGCTCGCTTATTAACGAGCGCCTACTTTATCAGCTGGAAAGCGCCTCATGCGCCTTTTCCAGTTCCTCCATAATTTTGATGTTTTGAGGGCATTTTTCTTCGCACTGTCCACATTGGATGCATGCCTTAGCCGATTTTGCATCGCCAATCTTTGCATATGCATTTCTTGCAGACTCCCATAATCCATACACCCTTGCAGTATTGTATGTAGCAAAAATATGTGGAATGTTTACATCATTTGCGCATGGCATACAATATCCGCATCCGGAGCAATACAAATCAGCCATATTTCTCAATCTTACAAGATGCTCATTAATTGCCTGCTGGTCTTCTTCGGTCAAGCTTACGGGATCAGCTGCTGTAGCAACGTTTTCCTCTACTTGTTGCATTGTGCTCATACCTGAAAGAGCAATTGTAACATTTGGATTAGATAGAACAAATCTTAAAGCAAGTTCCGGAACTTTCTTAACTGCTGGTATCAATTGTGTTAATACGTCACTAGTTGCCCCGAGTCTACCGCCAGCCACCGGACCCATTACAATAATGCCGATGCCTTTTTCATGTGCTAGCGCAATTCCTTCTTCAAGCTGTCTATCCAGCATATTGTATTGAAGGGTTATTGTTTCCAGATACCCATCGTTTATAATATTGACCAGAGCCTCGTTGTTGTCATGGAATGATCCGCATATATGCTTTATCAGCCCCTGCTCTTTGGCTTTGTGCATCCATTTACTTACCCTTGGTTTAACATTATTCACATAACTGTTCCAGTTGAGTCCATGATGGTTGTATATGTCTATATACTCAACCTGAAGCCGTTCCAGGCTCTGTTCAAGATACGTCCACCATTCCTTCTCATCTTCGTCAAAATAATGGTTTTTTGTTGATACAATTATCTTGTCTCTCCATCCTTTCAGCGCCTCACCTACAACACGCTGGCTGTCACCATTACAGTAAAAAACGGCAGTATCTATATAGTTCACTCCGGATTCAAATGCCTTATGGATCATAGGAACAGCTAATTCTCTGTTTATTGAAGCATTTTCACCTTCGCCAATCATGGGGAGCCGCATTGCCCCAAATCCCAGCTGTGATACATTTAATCCTGTTTTGCCTAATTGTCTGTAAATCATATTTCCTTCCTAAACAAACATTTTAGATTTAAGCAAATGCTTAAAACATTCAAAATGATTTAATAAAAGTCAATTTGTTAATATATTACCCATATTATAAATTAATAAAGCATATTATTCAAAAGTTTACAATATTTATATAGAGTAATCTTGATTATTTTCAGCGTTAGCAAGCAGATTCATTGCCTGCTTAAACGTTCGATAAACCATTCTTAAATCAATTATTTATTACCGTATTATCAGAAATTTTTATCATTGGATTTGCATCGCCTCCGCCCTGCCATATTTCACCGCTGCTGATATTGTTATTGCCGATTGTTATATTTTCAGATTCTGATCCAATCCACATAGCTCTATATTCACCTTCACTGCAGATTATGGTGTTGCCTGTAATAGATACATTCCTATGTCCATCATCCTTTAAAAATGTTTTCTTATCTGGATATGTAAGCCAAATTCCCGCTCTTGCCCACCATCCGTTGATGGATTCTTTTATTGGTCTATTGTTTTTTATGGTATTTCCTGTAATGCTCACACCATTGCAGGAAAAAAACAAACTAATCCCTCCATTTTCAAAATTGCTTACAGTATTGGCGCTTATTACTGAATCATCGCACCATTCAAGATCAATTCCCACATCCGCTGCACCATCTACACTATTTCCTGTTACAATAACATTGGAAGCTCCAGCTCCCCATATAGCGCCTCCTCCGCCATTCTTAACAATATTCCCGGATATTAGTATGTTTCGGCAGTCTTTTCTCTCCCAGTTCCAGTTTCCCCAGAACTGAATGCCATGCAGCGTTGCGTTGTTAACAGTATTGTTTAATATTCGCACATTATTGGAAAATTGAATAGATATTGCCAAAACAATATTATCAAACCTGCAATTCTGTATTGTAATATCATCTGTATTATCTGTAACAATACATGCTCTTTTACTATCCTTAAACGATACAGAATCTATCAAAATATTACTTAGATTTTGCTTAAATGCAATTATTCCATCACCTACGCTGCCTGCTTTGCCATTACTGCCGTCGATAAATACTTTGCTTACAGATGAACCGCTGCCTAAACTCAATGCAATTCCTGTATCCTTTGCAAGTCTTATAACAGTTGCATTGCCATCGCCGTGCAGACACACATTATCGTGAATCTCAATTGTTTTTGGTCCTGCAATGTAGGTTCCGGCGGGCAAATAGATATCCTTATTACCTCTCATAATTGATTTATTAATAATCGATGCCAAATTTTTAACAGGTTCTATTTTGCTGTTGTTTTTTGAATCATTGTCCATCGCCCAAGATGAAGCTGTAATAGAAGCAATCAGTAAAAACAATGTTGTTTGAAAGCATTTATTCACAATAAATTCTCCTGATGAAATTATGTTATTAATATATTATATTATACTAATATTGGCCATTAATCCTTCATATTTTATTGTCTCTATGTTATAATATTTTGGTAGTATAAAATAAAGAGAAAAATATGTTGACATATGTTTCCAATAAGAGTAAAATAAATTGTTAAAAGATTAACAACAAATATAAATGGAGAATATTTATGCTAAAATTAAAAAGATTTTCAAGAGCCTCCATAGTACGTTTGGAGCTGTATCTTGAAGTGCTTGAAGCATTTCAAAAAGAAGGCAAGGAAACCGTTACAAGTTCAGAAATTGGTGAAGCAACAGGTATAACCTCTGTTAAGGTTAGACAAGATCTATTTGGCATGGGCAGCGATGGACGTCCAAAAGTTGGATACGAAATAGTTCATCTAATAAGAATGCTCAGAGATCTATTTGATCTTGATAATCAGAAAAATGCCTGCATTATCGGCTGCGGCAATCTTGGCAGAGCGCTGGCGGGGAGTGGAATCTGGGAAAAATCGGGATACAAATTATCAGCGATTTTTGATAACGATCCTGCCGTAATATCAACTACAATTAATGGTGTAAAAGTAAGAAACACTACGGAATTATTTGGTGTGCTTAAAGCATCAAAAATAGAAATGGCAGTTCTAACTGTGCCTGCAGATGTTGCACAGGAAATGACAGACCTGCTCGTTTCAGCTGGAATAAAATCCATTTGGAACTTTACACCAACTAAATTAAACGTGCCTGATGATGTAATTGTAGAAAACCAATCACTTGTTTGGGGTTTAATTGCTCTATCATTCCGCGTAAAATCAGAGAAATAATTTTCAGAAATATATTAGGAGGTCCTAAATTGGTTCAGGTAGCAGCGCAATCAGAAGCTGGCTCCAAAGCCCGACGACAATTTGATCGAATTCAATCTATTATACAAGAATATGGAGCCACAGAAAGCTCGCTTATTCCTATACTTCAAAAGGTACAAGCAGAATATAGATATTTGCCTGAGGAAATATTAACCTTTGTTGCAACGGCATTAGATCTGCCACCCGCAACAGTTTATGGCGTAGCAACTTTCTACGCACAGTTCTCATTAGAGCCAAAAGGAAAATACTTGGTAAGAGCCTGTGATGGTACTGCATGTCATGTAAGAAAAAATCAAGGTGTTATAGCCGCAATCAGAAAAAGACTTGGATTAAAACCCGATGAAAAAACCACTCCGGATATGCGTTATACATTTGAAGTTGTAAGCTGTATCGGCGCTTGTGCACTAGCTCCGGCAATTGTTGTAGACGGTAAAGTTTACGGACAAATGACTGCTGACAAGGTTGATGCTGCATTTGATGCACTAGAAGCTGCAGAGAAGGAGAGCACAGAATGAAAACAATGACAGCAATAAAATCACCGCAGGAACTAGTCAGCCTCAAAGACAAGATGGTGTCTGCCATTAATAAAGGATGCACAAGAGTGCTTGTATGCGGAGGAACCGGATGCATGGCTAATGGCGCTCCGGAAATATATGCAGCGCTTAAATCAGAAATGGAAAAAAAGGATATACCTTTGTTGGTAGATTTTCTTGATAATAAGAATGAATCCAATGTAAAACTTGGATACAGTGGATGCCCCGGTTTCTGCCAGGTAGGTCCAATTGTAAGAATACTCCCGGCAGATATCATGTATGTTCATGTTGCCCCCGAAGATGCAGCCGAAATAGTTGATCAAACTATAATCAATGGAAGTATAGTTGACAGACTCCTATATAAAGATGCAGTTACTGGAAAAACATTTGAAAAGAAAGATGAAATTCCATTTTATGTAGATCAGGTTAATATTGTTCTGGCAGACTCAGGGATAATAGAACCGTCAGATATTCGTGAATATATCTCTCAAGATGGATACAGAGCTCTTGCAGAAGCAATTTTCGGTCTTACGCCGGAAGCTGTTGTTGCAGAAGTCAAAGAATCTGGCTTAAGAGGTCGTGGCGGCGGCGGATTTCCTACAGGAAGAAAATGGGAACTAACGCAAAAGGTTCAAAATGCTAAGAAGTATGTTGTTTGCAATGCTGATGAAGGCGACCCTGGTGCATTTATGGATGAAAGCATTATGGAAGGTAATCCTCACGCACTGTTGGAAGGCATGGTTATAGCCGGTTATGCAATCGGTGCAGATGAAGGATATATCTATGTAAGAGCAGAGTATCCGCTTGCAATTGAAAGACTTAGAGTTGCTATTGCACAAGCCGAAGAAGCAAACCTGCTTGGCAGCAAAATATTAGGCGGTGCATTCTCGTTTGATATACACATCAAAGAAGGTGCAGGTGCATTTGTTTGTGGTGAAGAGACAGCTCTTATAAACTCTATCGAAGGTAGGAGAGGTATGCCTCGCCCTAAACCGCCGTTCCCTGCTCAGGCAGGACTTTGGGAAAAACCCACTGTTGTAAACAATGTAGAAACATTTGCAAATATCCCCAAAATTATACTAAATGGGGCAGAATGGTTCAGAAGCTTTGGCGTTGAAAAATCTCCAGGAACAAAGGTCTTTGCGCTTACTGGCGATATAAAAAATACCGGGCTTATAGAAGTGCCAATGGGTACAACACTTGGTGATGTTGTATTCAAAATAGGCGGAGGTATTCTAACAGGAAAACCGTTTAAAGCAGTGCAAATAGGCGGTCCCTCTGGTGCATGTCTCACATCTGAACATCTTGATCTGCCACTTGATTATGACTCATTGAAAAATGCTGGAGCAATGGTTGGCAGCGGCGGACTTGTTGTAATGGACGAAGACACCTGTATGGTAGAGGTTGCCAGATTCTTTGCACAATTTACACAAAAAGAATCTTGTGGGAAATGCGTGTTATGCAGAGAAGGCACAAAACGTATGCTGCAGATACTTGAAAAAATAGTTGCAGGACAGGCAAAGCTTGAAGATCTGGATCTTTTAGAAGAAGTAGCATTGGCTGTAAGAGATGGATCACTCTGCGGATTAGGCAAAACTGCTCCGAATCCTGTTCTATCTACCCTTAAACACTTTAAAGACGAATATATATCACACGTTGTTGATAAAAAATGCCCTGCAGGTCAGTGTGAGGCATTGCGAAGTTATTCAATAAATGCAGAAAAATGTATAGGATGCGGTCTTTGTGCTCGCAAATGTCCGGTTGATGCAATCACCGGTGAGAAAAAGCAGCCGCATGTAATAGACCAGGCAGTATGCATAAAATGCGGCGCCTGCTACGATGCATGCAAATTCGATGCCGTTGAAAGATAAGGAGCATTAAATATGAGTGGTTATGTAACTATAGATGGAGTAAAAACTCCCATAAATGATAAAAAAAATCTCTTGGAAGTTATACGAGCTTCAGGAGTTGATCTTCCTACATTCTGCTACAATTCAGAATTATCTGTATACGGCGCCTGCAGAATGTGTATAGTAGAAATAGAGGGCAGAGGCCTTCAGGCTGCATGCTCAACTCCGCCGGAAGACGGCATGGTTGTTAGTACAAATACACATGCAACAATGCGTATTCGTAAAATGGCTCTGGAATTGCTGCTTGCAAATCACCATGGTAAATGCCAGACATGCGAAAAAAATATGAATTGCAGGCTCCAGGAATTGGCCGAAAAACTTGGAATTAAAACTGTAAGGTTTGATGAAACACACGAGGTCCTTCCAATAGAAACAAGCAATCAGTCACTGGTAAGAGACCCCAACAAATGCATACTATGCGGCGACTGTGTTCGTATGTGCAAAGAAATACAGGGAATCGGTGTTCTGGATTTTGCCGGTCGCGGCAGTGATGTTCAAGTTACACCTGCATTCAAAAAAGAACTCAAAGAAGTTGAATGCGTTTTCTGTGGACAGTGTGCAACAGTTTGTCCAACAGGTGCACTTACAGTAAAAAGCGCCATTGATGATGTATGGAATGCAATTCTTGATGAAAAGAAAACAGTTGTTGTTCAAATTGCACCAGCTGTAAGATCTGCAATTGCAGTTCAATATGGAATCGCTGGCGGCGAACATGCTATGGGTAAAGTTGTTACCGCCCTCAGAAGAATGGGATTCGATAAAGTGTTTGACACAAGCTTTACAGCCGATCTCACAACAGTTGAAGAAGCAACAGAATTCCTTGGACGTGTTGCAGAAGACAAGAAACTTCCGCAGTTTACAAGCTGCTGCCCGGCATGGGTAAAGTATGCAGAACAGTTCTATCCAGATTATCTTCAGAACCTGTCAACCTGTAAAAGCCCTCAGCAGATGTTTGGCTCACTAGTGAAAAAATATCTTACAGAAAAAATGGGAATCAAAAGAGAAGATATGTTCCTAGTATCGATAATGCCATGTACAGCAAAGAAATTTGAAGCCCAAAGACCGGAATTCCAGGTTGATGGCAACCCTGACGTAGATGTAGTTCTTACAAGTCAGGAACTAATCAAAATGATCGATCAGGCGGGACTTAAGCTTTCAGAGCTTCCACCAGATTCAATGGATCTTCCATTTGGGTTTAAAACCGGTGCAGGCATTATCTTTGGTGCAAGCGGAGGAGTTGCAGAAGCAGCGCTGAGAATGGCTGTTGCAGCCTCTACCAAGAGTGACAAATTTGTTGAATTTCATGATGTTAGAGGTTTAGAAGGAATTAAAGAAGCTTCTGTAGAACTAGATGGTAAAACCTTGAAGTTTGCAATTGTAAGCGGACTTGCAAATGCTCGTGAAGTAATGGAGCGAATCAAGTCGGGTGAAGCCGATTATGACCTGGTTGAGATAATGGCTTGCAGAGGTGGATGTGTTGGCGGTGGCGGACAGCCATTGCCAAACGATATGGATGTAAGGCTGCAAAGAAAAGATATAATGTATGATTGTGATGCAATTCAAACCCTTCACAATGCGGCTGACAATCCATATGTTAAGGAAATCTATTCAACGTTCCTGCAGGAACCAAACAGTCCTATAGCTCATAAGTTGCTTCATACAAGCTACAAACCAAGAAAACGTATTGCTGGTGAAAAAGTTCAACTATCTGAAGTAAAACCAACAATAGAAAAAACTCCTGTGTCTGTTTGCGTAGGAACTAATTGCTATCTTAGAGGCTCTTATGATACACTAACTAAGCTTGCTGAGATGGCAAGAAAGGCCGGCGTTTCTGATAAACTTGATTTCAAAGCGACATTCTGCTTTGAAAAATGCAAAAAGAGTCCTAATGTTATGGTTGGAGACACAATCTACGGTGAAGTGACTCCAGACAAAGTTGATCAATTCTTCAACGAAACCATATTACCGGCAGCTCAGAAAACTCCCGAAGTGGAGAAAGTTGGGTCATAACAGATGTTAGAGATAAAGGTCTGCCTCGACAGCTCATGCCATATAAGAGGTGGAGCAAAAACATTAAAGATCTTCAGAGCTCTCATTGAAGAAAACAGCCTTGTGGGATCTGTTAGTCTTGTGGCAGACCTTTGTCTTGATAATTGCATCCAGGCGCCCAATGTTGTTATCCATGGTAAGGTTTATGGTGGAGTAACTCCGGATAAGGCCGAAGAGTTTTTCAATACTCAGATTTTACCAAGGGTGGATGATTATGCCGAACCAGGGGATAATAACAACAAATAAAGCCAGATGCAGAGACTGTTACAGATGCGTTAGAGTATGTCCGGTAAAAGCCATCAGGCTTTCTGATGGACAAGCTCAGGTTGACTCCAGCAGATGTATTGTATGCGGAACTTGTGTTAGAGAGTGCCCTCAGCAAGCAAAGCAAGTAAGATCCGATCTTACATCTGTTAAAGATATTATTAAAAACGCTGGGCAGATTATAGCCTCTGTTGCTCCTTCTTATGTATCAGCATTCCCAGATTATGGCGGCGGTCTGTTTGCATCTCTCCTCAAAAAGCTTGGTTTTACAATGGTAACCGAAACAGCTGTTGGCGCGGAAATGGTTGCAAGAGATACTGCCAGACTTTTGGATGAAGAACCGCACTCTCATGTTACATCGGCTTGCCCGGCAATAACAAATCTCATTGTTAAGTATAACCCCTGGGCAGTAGATAAAATAACTCCAATAGTCTCACCAATGATTGCTCATGCTCGTTATCTTAAAAATGTTTACGGGGAAAATTCTAAAGTTATTTTCATCGGTCCTTGTGCTGCAAAAAAGGGTGAAGCTGAAGAACCTGAATTGCAGGGTATTGTAGATGCAGTTCTAACTTTTGAAGAGCTTCGTATATGGATAGAAGAAGAAAATATAAAGAAAGATCAGCTTAGAGCTATTGACATGGATGATATACCGGCTTCTCAAGCAAGACTTTTTCCATTAGAAGGTGGACTTGCAAAAGCTGCTTCAATGCACCCAGACCTGCTAAGGCAGGATTTTGCTGTTGTATCCGGCAGTGAAGAAGTATATGAGATGTTAGACAACTTAAAAAGTGGCAGCACAATCCAACTGTTTGAAGCTCTCTTATGTCCCTCAGGATGCATAAACGGACCATGTTTTGGTGATGGCAGAGATGTGTTTTATCGCAGAAACCGTATCATTCAGCATGAAAAGCGCACTCAAAAGAAATCTACAGAACTACAAATTCTATCTGCCATGGAACATGTAAACCTGCGTCGTGAATTCAGCCCGCACGAAATACATATGCAGGAGTTCAGCGAGCAGTTAATAAGAGAAACAATGGCAAAAACGGGTAAGTTCTCCCCGGAAGATGAGTTGAATTGCGGTGCATGCGGCTATAGTTCATGCAGAGATAAAGCAATAGCAGTGCTTACTGGTATGGCAGAAGCCGATATGTGTATACCATGGATGCGTAAAGTTGCAGAGCGGAAAGCCTTGCAGATTATTGATGCAAGTCCTAATGCCATAGTAATTGTTGATTCCTCAATGAGAATTGTGGAATTCAATCCCTCTTTTGCAGCAATATTTTCATGCACACCGGGCATAATCCGCAAACCGCTTTCAACATTAATGGATCCTGAAGATTTTGAGAAAGTTATGGCAAGAGCCATTGATAGAGTAACTAACAAAACTGTTTCTTATCCAAATTATCATGTAAGCGGCAGCCTTAATGTGTATAGGTTGGAAGATGAAGAACTTGTTGTTGGAATCTTGTCTAACGTAAATAGATCTACCGAAGGATTGAGCAGGTTTGATCAGATTAGAGATGAAACACTGGAAAATGCACAACAGGTTATAGAAAAGCAGATGAGGATGGCGCAGGAGATTGCCGGTATACTTGGAGAAACAACAAGCGAAACCAGAATACTTTTGCATAAATTAGCTTCTTTAATAAAAGAATCAGAGGATGTTTCTTAATGAAGAAATATGCTGTGGATGTTTCAACTCGCCAGTTTTATAAAAAGGGCGAAGATATATGCGGCGATGCATACAAAGTAGTTCGCACACCCGATTCTACCATCATTGTTGTGTCAGACGGATTAGGCAGCGGTGTGAAAGCTAATGTGCTTGCTACTCTTACAGTTGAAATCACAGGCGGACTTTTTCAGGGTGATCTCTCTCTTCATGAAATAGCTGAATCACTTATTGCTACTCTCCCTGTTTGCAAATGGCGCAATATTGCTTATTCCACATTTTCCATTGCACGTATTTATGATACCGGTCAGGTTGCTATTGCCGAATACGATTCTCCAAGTTTTATAATGCTCAGAGATGGAAGAAAACCGGAAGTTATACCCAGCAATGAACTTGATGTAGTAGGCAAAACTATCCGTGAATCGTATTTCAGAATGCAAGCTGGAGATTCCATTGTAATGTATTCTGATGGAATTGTTTATGCAGGTGTTGGTGCAGGACTTGCGATGGGCTGGCAGGAAGAGGGTATATTTGAATTTGTTACTGCTAATGCCCCATCCACGCATGGTGATTGCAAGCTGCTTGCTGCTAAAATAGCTGACCAGGCGCTTGAATACTGGAAGAACAGTCCTGGCGATGACGGCACCGTTCTTTGTGTAAAGTATCGTAAAGCTAAGCTTGTTACGGTACTTACAGGACCTCCAAGTGAGCGGAGTATTGTTCCAATAATGTTGAGAGATTTCATGTTGCACGAAAATTCAAAAATAGTATGCGGCGGAACAACATCACATTTGGTAGCAGATTACCTAAAACAGGATTTGGAGATGGATGAATCATATCTGGATTCTGATCTGCCTCCCATTGCCTATTTAAAAGGAGTCGATTTAGTAACGGAAGGTATTCTGACATTGAGCAGAGCAGCTGAATATTTGAAAAATGGCATCCCGGAACAAACAAGAAATGCAGCAACTGCACTTCTGGAGCATTTGATTAATGCTGATGGAATTACTTTCATGGTAGGCACTGCAAGAAATCCCGCGCATCAAAACACCGGTCTTCCCGATTCATTGTTCCTCCGCAGAACAGTAGTAGAAGATTTGACAGTTCAACTCCGTTCTATGGAGAAAGAAGTTGAACTGTTCTATTATTAATCAGAACTCTTTCTGCACATATTCCCTTATAAGTCCCGAATCTATTGCTGTGTTGCTGACGGCTTCTGCAACTGCAGGCGCTACCTTCTTATTGAAAACACTTGGAATGATATAATCAACCGACAGCTCGTTGGGAGCCACCTGAGCAGCTATTGCTTTGCCAGCTGCCACTACCATTTCTCCAGTTACTTTTACAGCTCCGGAATCTAATAACCCTCGGAATAATCCCGGGAAGCAAAGAACATTGTTTATCTGGTTAGGATAATCCGATCGTCCTGTTGCCATGACTTTTATGTATGGCATGGCTTCCTCCGGCATTACCTCTGGTATAGGGTTGGATAAAGCGAATACAATTGCGTCTTCAGCCATAACCTTTAAGTCTTCGCCATTCAACAATCCGGGACCGGAAACGCCGAGAAGCAAATCTGCACCAGTCAGGCAGTCTTTCAATGAACCGACTTTAACATTCTTGTTGGTTTTTTTGGCAAGATATTCTTTTGCGGAATTCATCCCTTCTTTACGTCCATCGTAAATAGAACCTTTGGTGTCACAGACTATAATATCTGCTATGCCCATTGCCATAAGCGCTTTTGTGCATGCAATACCTGCTGCACCAGCTCCACTGACTACGGCTGTCATTTCTTCAATTTTTTTCCCAACAATCTTAGATGCATTTATCAATGCTGCAAGAACAACTGCTGCCGTGCCATGCTGATCATCATGGAATACTGGAATATCAAGCTCTTTAATCAATCTTTCTTCAATGTCAAAACACCTTGGAGCAGATATATCCTCCAGATTTATTCCGCCGAATACTGGAGACAATGCTTTCACAATAGAAACTATCTCATCCGAATCCTGCGTATCAAGGCAGATCGGAAATGCATCAACTCCTCCAAACTCCTTAAACAGCATCGCTTTGCCTTCCATTACGGGCATTGCTCCAAGCGGGCCAATATTTCCCAATCCAAGAACAGCGCTGCCGTCGGAAACAACAGCTATCATGTTGCGGCGGATTGTATAGGTATGCCCCAGAGATGGATTTTCAGCAAGCGCCTTAGACACTCTTGCTACTCCCGGAGTGTATGCCATAGAAAGGTCATCTCTTGAAATAAGTGGAGATTTGCACTTAATCTCTATCTTTCCTCCTGTGTGCATTTCAAAAATACTGTCGCATACATCTATAACTTCAATTCCAGAGAGACTTTTTACCGATTCTGCTGCCGAATGTGCATTTTCATAAGATGAATTGTCTATGATAATGTCACGAATTATATCATTAAGTTCAATACTAACAACATTTGTAGATTCTATGCTTCCGCCAGTTTTTGTTATTGCTTCTACTATTGATAAAAACATTTCCGGTGTGTTTTTATATTTAACTCTAATCTTGATCCTAAAATTAGGACTTGGTGCTGCGGGCATTTATTATCCTCCTGTAAATAAAAATTACATGCTATATATAGTATAACATAAGTAATGCTTGATGTTGAATAAAAAGATCATTAAATTATCAGTTTTCGTTTGTCACCAACCCTTCGAGTAAAGCGAATAGAATCGAAATATTCCAGTATGGGAAGTGCATACTTCCTGCTGGAATTTGTAATATCCCGAAATTGGCTTACAGTTATGCTTTCATTTGATTCAAGGTGATTTAAAATCACAGTCTTTAACCTTTCTACAACTCTGCTGTGAAGGTATATATCATCATTAATCTTTGTAATTTCATTTCTAACAGATAATAGCTCTACTATTTCTTTTGCCTCATTTGGCGGAATTTCTGTTTTGCCGATAATATCTGATATCGATGGCACATTAATTCCTGATTCCATCAAAGTCTTTGTCAAATCATCTGCAAATTGTTTCTGTTTCGATGTAAATATCGGACTGAATTCTTTCTCACTTACAAGATTTCCAAAAGACCTTATATCATCGTTTTGCAGCAATTGATTGAGTATAAGATTGAATTGCCTGTTATCAAGCTGTTTCATTACCGATGAACGTATCTGTTCAGGTGGAATGCCCGCTTTAAGCGGGTTTTTCTCATGGAATTTACTCACGAAATCCATAATTCTTGCTTTGCAGCCTGTGTATACAGAGATATGGACAACATAATCATCACCAAGCTTGATGACCCTTCCTTCGTCTATAAGAGATTCAATGATTTGGCGGGCGTCATCTATATCAACATTATCCTTAATCAAAGATTGTGCAGCTGCAAATACAGAGGATTTTATTTTTTCTTCCATCAATTCTTTGGGAGTTCCTCTATCTGCAGCATCCAAGCTTGCAAGCAGCTCATCATTAAGCTTCTTATGCTTTTTAGGATTGGAATCTATTACCACTCCGCCGCCTATAGTAGTCATTGGTGAATAGGAGCGTATAACAAACCGATCTTTCTTTGCACATACTGCCATTGTCTCCGACACAAATTGAGCATAACATGTATCACCCGGCGATAGTTTATCTCTATCAAGCAAAACTATTCTGCCCAACAGCTCAGATGTGCCAACATAAAAGCGAATTCTGGTTCTGTTTCGCAATGGCTTTGATGCATTTGGAAGCAGATTGAGTTTGAGATCAAATAATTGTGATGGCTGCAGTGAACCTGGCGATGCACATACATCACCACGTGAAAGATCATCAACTTCAAGCCCTGCAAGATTAACTGCTGCTCGTGCGCCGGCTTGTACAGATTCAACTTTCTTTCCATGCACCTGTAATTGCCTTATCCGTGATTTCAAACCCTTTGGCATAATATCCACAGCATCACCGGTTGTCATGGTACCGGAGGCAAGGGTGCCTGTTACAACTGTGCCAAATCCTGTAAGCGTGAATACTCTATCTATTGGCAGACGAAAATCTCCAAACGATTCCCTTTGCTCAATTTCCGATACCATATCCTGTAAGGCATAAAGCAGTTCCTGGCATCCCATACCTGTTGTTCCGGAAACAGAGATTATAGGTGCATCCGCCAAAAAGGTTTTACTCATTGCTTTACGCACATCTTGTTTTGCTAATGCTAACCATTCTTCATCAACCATATCAGCTTTAGTTAAAGCAATTACTCCACGCTTAATCTCAAGCAGGCTAAGAATCTCCATATGCTCAATAGTCTGAGGCATAACTGATTCATCTGCAGCAATCACTAAAAGTGCAGCGTCCACACCTCCGGCGCCGGCAAGCATGTTCTTGATGAACCGTTCATGGCCAGGTACATCTATTATGCTTACCTTCTGTCCATTTGGAAGCGTAAGATATGCAAAACCTATATCAATTGTCATGCCGCGCTCTTGCTCTTCCTGCAGCCTGTCTGTATTTATTCCCGTAAGCATCTTAATCAAAGTTGTTTTGCCATGGTCAACATGCCCGGCAGTTCCTATGATGATATTCTTCATGTTTTCCTCATTATCTACACTTGCAAAATTTACAATTCATAGACAATTATGTGATAAATTCGTTATAATTATTTGTTAAATTCTCCATTAGCAGCTATATATACGCATTTTTATTGCAAATTATGTTTATTGTATTATAGAGGGAGATCATTGGCAAGCGTTTATCTCAGCCTTGGATCAAATATAGGCGATCGAAAAGCTAACATCATGAATGCTATTGACCAGATCAATACCATGGATGGTGTAAAAGTCATCAAAATATCATCTCTTTATAATACAAATCCTATAGGCAAAACTGATCAGCCGGATTTCATGAACTGTGCTGTAAAAATCGAAACAAACATCAATCCGCACACGCTCCTGGAATATTTGCTTGATATAGAGAAGCTTATGGGGAGAGTAAGAGCAGAAAGATGGGGGCCAAGGATTATTGATATTGATATCCTACTGTATGATAATCTTAATATTGATACCAATAATCTCAAAATACCTCATCCATTAATGACAGAACGTGCATTTGTAATGGTTCCGTTAGCAGAAATAGAGCCCAAGCTTATTATAAATAATAAGTCGGTTATAGAAATATCAAATATTCTGCAAAAGAATTGCAGAATAAATAAAACAATTTGACTTATTGATTGTCTAACAGAGTATATCAACCATTGAGAGGTCTGTTATGTTTTCATATAAAGCCAAAGATAAGTCCGGAAATATAGTTACAGGCAGCATAGAATCTGATGATATAAGCAGTGCAGTATCCGATTTGCGGCTCAAAGGTTTATTTGTTATAGATATACAACCCATCGCTGAACAAGTCCATCAGGAAAATCCTATATCAGGTTTCCTTAACTCTATATCCAAACCATTGTTTTATGGTGTAAGCATTGATGAAATTGCTGCTTATTATCGTCAATTTGCTGTCATGATAAAGTCGGGTATGACAGTTTTGCAGTCATTACAGTCGTTGGCAAATTTTGGAAGCAATTCAACCCTAAAGCATATATCTACTCAATCAGCAAATGAAATCATGAGCGGAAGCACATTTAGTGATACTCTGACAAAGTATCCATGGGTGTTTAAGCCTATGCATTTACATCTGATTAGAGCAGGGGAAATCTCTGGAAACCTTGATGAAATGCTTGAAAGAATTGCTGAAAATGCTGAATCAGAACGCAGAACCAAGCAGCGTATTAAAATGGCAACCCTATATCCAAAAATTCTTGTTGCAGGCGCTATTCTAATTCCGCAAATACCCACTCTCATATTAAAGGGATTTGGTGATTTTATAAGAAATCTTTCTGGGTTAATGCTGCTCTTTATCTTTATTCTGGTTATTTGGATAATTCACAAATTTTTAATGCAGTTTAAATCTTATAGTTATGTTTTTGATTTTATCCAGCTTTATATACCGTATTATGGCAAAATTCTTAAATCCATTGCTTTGTCCAGATTCTATCGCTCATTTGCGATACTATACGCAGCAGGGATATCTCCTATAATGGCAGTTGGTTATGCGGTCAGCACTACTGGCAATAAATACTATGAGAATAAAATCAACAGCGCTGTTCCATTATTGAAGGAAGGCAAATCTATCCCCGAATCTTTTGCGAAAACAGAAGTCTTTCCTTCCACAGCCATTGATATGATGAATGTTGGTATGAGAACCGGCAATATAGATCAAACTTTGGAAAAAATGGCGGATTATACCGAATCTGAAGCCAATGTAGCAATAAATAAACTCATAATAGTATTGCCTATAATCTTATTTCTTATAATTGCTATTTATATTGGATTTTTTGTAATATCAACATACAGTGGGATGTATAATAAAATATTAACAACGGAATAGTATGAATGTCTGAGAAGAATTATTACCAGATACTTGGTCTTTCCAGATTGGCAACTGCTGATCAAATAAAAAAACGCTATAGACAACTTGCAAGAATATACCATCCTGATGTTCAAGCAGATAAGGAAGCATCAAGCAAACAGTTTATAGAAATAAGCAATGCATATAGAACCTTAAGTGATCCCGACAAACGGATGATATATGATGCATCACTAGACAGAGAGTTTCTAAACTATCAGTCACAGGTTCAATCGGCTTATAGAAAGAAAAAAGAATGCCAGCAGACATCGTCCCAGCAAAAAACATATACACAAACATCAAAAAAGATTTATGATATAGAAGGGGCAAGAGCTAAAGTAAAAGAAGCGGAACTGGCATTTATCAGTCATAAATTCAAACAGGCTATATCTGCCTGCAATGCTGCAATAAAATTGAATGCCAATAATGTCAGAGCCTACATTATTCTTGGCGACATATATAGAATACAAGGATTTAACGAGCAGGCAATCTCAATGTATACAGTTGCTCTGCAGCTGGATCCAACTAACCATGATGTTCAAAGCAAGCTGGACAGAGTAGCAAGACACCAAATGTCTGAGCAGTATGGATACACCGAAAAGCTGTCAATCTCTAAGCAAGTCATTGTTTTCATGTTTGCTGCATTAATTCTTGGTATGATACTTAGACTTGCTTACTTTCCGGGTGAACCTATACCTTGGTTAAAAACTGATTTTGCCTTTATAAGCACTTGGAGTGTAAACTTAATAGTATCAATGTTTATAATAGGAGCGCTTGCAGGTATAATACTGAGTCTGATTAATAAGATCAATCCAATGGATGAAGAGCTTTTCTTTCAGGGAGTAAAAACTCCGGGTAGAATTCCATCAAGCTATCCGATAGGATTGCTTCTACTAATATTCAATATATTTAGCTTTTACCTTGCAGCTATTATTTACATTGTAGTAGGGCTTACGCAGGACAGCATATCTAAATCTGTCTTTACTGTATTTACAACAGTTTTTGTATGCAGCATCATTTGTGAAATTGCGTATACCCCAAGCTCTTTACAGGTCATAGCATATGGCGGAAATGTTATTTTCCCGGGTGCGCTATGCGGATGGATGCTTGGTGATGTGTTCCGTCCAACTTGGTAGATATTAGGAGGAATAAATGGATAGGAAACGAATGACAGTTAAGCGGTTATTTGATAAAAAGCAGGCTGAAGAGAAAATCACGCTTATTACCGCCTATGATTATACAACTGCTAAATGCCTTGATGCAGCTGAGATTGATATTGTGCTTATAGGTGATTCACTCGGTCAGGTTGTTTTAGGTTACAATACCACATTACAGGTAACTTTGGATGATGTTATACATCACACCAAAGCAGTTGCAAGAGGCATAGAATATGCCCTTATTCTTGCAGATATGCCGTTCATGACATATCAGGTGAATTCAGATCTTGCCTTGATAAATGCCGGAAGACTTATGCAGGAAGGGAATGCTCATTCTGTAAAGCTTGAAGGCGGACAGGAGATAGCGCCTACAATCAAAAAGATAGTAGATGCAGGTATTCCGGTAATGGGACATATAGGATTTACACCCCAGTCGTACTTCAAGCTGGGTGGAAACCGGATTCAGGGAAGAAGTGAAGCCGATGCCAAAAAGATGATTGCCGATGCAAAGGCATTGGAAGATGCAGGCGTTTTCTCCATAGTGTTAGAGCTTATACCGGCAGAGCTGGCAAAAAGAATTACAGAGGCCGTGGATGTTCCAACACTCGGAATTGGTGCAGGCATCCATTGCGATGGTCAGGTGCAGGTATCGCACGACATACTTGGTCTGTTAAGTGATTTCAAGCCAAAACATGCCAAAAGATACAAAAACATTGCTGATGAAATTACAGATGCCTTCAAACAGTTTAAATCCGATGTTTCACAGGGTATATTTCCAGCAGATGAGAACAGTTTTTAAGAGTATGCAATGAAAATAATAACATCAATTAACGAAATGCGTTCATATATAAGCAACAAAACCAATGCCTCCATAGGATTAGTGCCCACTATGGGTTATTTCCATGATGGACATCTGTCACTTATGAAACAAGCGCGCATAGATAATGATATTGTAGTAGTTAGTTTATTCGTCAATCCTATCCAGTTTGGGCCCAAAGAGGATCTTAAATCATACCCAAGAGATATAGATAGAGATGCTAAAATGGCAGAGGATACAGGCGTAGATATAATATTCACCCCAGATGCATCAGAGATGTATCCAAATGATTACTGCACTTATATAGATGTGCTGAACATTACAGATTCATTGTGCGGTGCATCCAGACTGGGGCATTTTCGTGGTGTTGCAACTGTTTTAACAAAACTGTTCAACATTGTGCAGCCATCACATGCTTACTTCGGTATGAAGGACTACCAGCAGCTGCGAGTAGTTCAACAAATGGTTAAAGATTTAAATATCCCAACAGAAATCGTTCCAATGCCTACATATCGTGAACCGGATGGGCTTGCAATGTCATCTCGCAATACCTACCTAAATGCTGAAGAGAGAAAAGCAGCTTTGGTATTAAGCAAATCACTTGAATATGCACAACAACAATTGAATCAGGGATACAATTCTGCTGAAGATTTGAAATCAAAGGTAGAAAATTTCATTCTTGCTGAGCCATTAGCAAATATAGACTATGTTAGTATTGTAGATGACAAGTCACTTAATGGTATAATAGAGGTTAAAGATACAGCATTACTGGCTCTTGCGGTCAAAATTGGTAAAACACGGCTAATAGATAATACAATTTTAAAAAACAGTAAATAGAAATCAAAGTGTATCAAAATCAAAATTTGTGAGGAATATATGGCAATCAAATTCTACAACACATTATCTCGAGAGAAAAATGCGTTTGTTCCTTTTGAAGGCAACACAGTCGGATTATATACATGCGGTCCCACTGTGTATGATTACGCTCATATAGGCAACTGGCGTACATATATTTTTGAGGATATTCTCCGTCGTCATCTTGAATATAGTGGATATAAGGTAACACAAGTTATGAATATAACTGATGTTGATGACAAAACGATACAGGGAGCTATATCCAATAAAGTCAAACTTGATGACTACACTGCGAAATACATTCAAGCCTTCTATGATGATAGGGACTTGCTGAATGTAAAGCCGGCTGACTTTTATCCTCGTGCAACACAGCATATAAATGAGATGGTGGAGATAATAAAATCTCTTCTTGACAAGGGAATAGCTTATAAAGTTGATGATGGTTCAATTTATTTCAATATAGACAAATTTGCCGGATACGGAAGACTCTCACATTTTCGTATAGATGAACTGAAAGCTGGAAATCGCATAAAATCGGATGAATATGAAAAAGCACAGGTTTCTGATTTTGCTCTCTGGAAAGCTTGGGATGCAAATGATGGAGATGTGCACTGGGAAACCGAGCTTGGCAAAGGCAGACCCGGATGGCATATAGAATGCTCATCCATGAGCAGGAAATATCTTGGAGATACTTTTGATATCCACACCGGCGGTGTAGATAATATATTCCCGCATCATGAAAATGAAATTGCCCAATCAGAAAGTTTTACCGGAAAGAAGTTTGTTCACTACTGGATGCACTCCGAACACCTTCAGGTAGATGGACGCAAAATGAGCAAATCACTTGGCAATTTCTACACACTAAGAGATATAGTTGCCAAAGGATACGATCCGATGGTATTCAGATACTTTGTCCTTGGAGCCCATTATAGAACTAAACTCAATTTCACATGGCAGGCAATGGATGCTGCTAAATCAGCTATCGAGGGCTTATACGATTTCATGAGCCGTCTCGATATCCACAATCCGTCAGGAATGGATGACGCTGTTAAGCATGCAGTTGAGGCATTTAGGGATGCAATGGATGATGACCTCAATACACCTGTTGCCCTTGCAGCTGTTTTTGGGCTGATAAAGGATGTTAACATCCACGGCGCCGGCGGCAAAGAAGTATACGAAGCTATGCTGGATATGGATCGTGTTCTTGGATTAAAGCTGGCTGACCATGTCTCTGACAAGGCAGCCGATATTCCATTAGAGATCCTTGCATTGCTTGAGGAAAGACAAACTGCCCGCAAGTCAAGAGATTTTGCTGCTGCTGATCGCATCCGTGATGAAATCATCTCAGCAGGATATCTTATTGAGGATACTCCTGAAGGCCCCAAAGTAAAAAAAGCATAAGCTTAAGAAATCATAGCTGTATGACATGATACAACTACTCTATCTCTTCAAACTGTATCATGTCATCTATTGTGTTTGCGTAATATGCTTCAGTGGGCAATGATGTGATATCAGCGATTTTTTGCTTTACTGCCGATAATAGTTCCCTCTGTTTTTTAGATCTTTCTGCCGGCTGTAAATATTGCCATTCCGCATTGTCCTGCTTCATCATCGCTTCCATGCCCTATAAGTATGATTCTTGACGTTTTATGCTGATCTACAAGAAAGTCTAACCTCTTTTTTGCGATTGATGAATCCTGGAATGTTTCAACCATCTTAGCGAAAATCAGCGGACCGCCGGGAACAGCATATATATCTGCATTAATATTCCTGCTGTTAAGAAAATCAACCGTTTGCATAAGCACCCTTCCATCAGAGCAGCAAACAACTATGATATCGGAAAATACTTCATCAAACGGTATAAAGCTAACAAATGGTTCCATTTATAATTTACCCTCATTTTAACTGTATGAGGAGGCGCATATTAAAGCGTCTCCTCTAAATATTACAGATTATTTTTTTGCACTAAGCTTCTTCGGTATTGCTGCTGTCATCTTCCTCCATCGGAACATATGATTTCAGCAATGAAGCAATCTGCTGTGCCATGTCATCAGAGATGTTTATATTCTTCCCTGTTACCTTTTTTACAACAGCGCCCAGCATGTCTGCAAGATCATCCACAGTGTCGCTCGGTTTTCTGTCATGTCCGTCATCTGTCGCTCCGAACATACTCTTGCCTACACCGTCCAGAAATGCTCCAACTCCAAGCCCTTTGCTCAGTTTCTCAAGCATATCAGCCATTGTATCAGGTGTTCCGTAAACAGTATAGTTGCCTTTTTGCGTAAAGTTTCCTATTGCATTTGCAAGTGCAATCTGCACTTCCTTTTTGGCATTTACTTCAAGCTTACTCAACTCAAATTCAATAGACGATTTCTCAAATTGCTGTTTAAATTCTGCTATAGCCTTATCGACTTCCATCTGCTTTCTTGCAACTTCCACCTGTTCAGCAGCAACCAAAACCGGAACAACCTGTATTGACCGTTCACCCTCTGCCAGCTTGGTTTTAGCTTCTGATTCAGCTTCTGCTAAAGTCAAAGTAGCTTTTGCACTGTTCTCGGCTGCAAGAAGTTCGCCTTCAGCCTCTTTTTGTTTTTGATATGCAATTGAGTCTGCCTCTCTCTGCTTTCTTACCAATGACTGCATTGCCTCATTCTCAGCGCCAATCAGTTTCTGTTTTGCTTCTCGTTCGGCACCTGCAACAACTTCAACTGTTTTTACAGCCTGGTTTGCAGTTTCGCGTGCAGCTTCAGATTCAAATCTCAATTTTTCAGCGGCAGCTCTTTCAGCTTCCTTTTGTGCTATTGCTATCTGTTGATCTCTTGTTGCGACTTCAACAGCCCTTATTTTCTCTACCTCGGTGGTCTGAATTGCTTGTTCTTTGGCTATATCTGTCTGACGTACAGACTGCTCTGCCTGAATTTGCGCCTGCTCGGTTTGACGTTCCTGCTCAATGCGATATACATCGGCTTCACGCTGTTTTTCTGCCTGCACTTTACTCACTTGCATTTTTTGGTCAGCTTCTGCAAATGCTTGGTCTTGCTGCATTGTTAAAACATTCTTTTTTGTTAAAACATCCTTCTCTGTTATTGCCTGCTCAGCAGATCTATCCAAAATATTTCGTGCAACTGCCGCTGCTGTTGTAATTTCTGTAATCTTTCTTTTGCCTTGAGCATCAAATACATTGTTATCATTTAAGTGTGACGGGTCAGTTTGATCAAGTCTGGATATTGTAACTGTTTCAAGTATAAGACCGTTGGGTTCTATCTCCTTAGAGACAACATCCTGAACAGTGCTTGCAAAACTCTCTCTGTCGCTGTGAAGCTCTGCAAGATCATGTTTTGCTGCAACGGATCTTAGTGCAGAAATCAGCTTGTCTCCTACCTTGGTATCAATCGCATCTTCTCGCCCTGATTCATCACCGAATGATCGTGCAGCGTTCAGAACCTGCTCTGGTGTTGCTCCAACTCTCATATAAAACTCAGAATGAACATCAGCCCGCAAATAGTCCTTGGTGATTAAAGCATCCGGTCCTTCTCTTACACTAGTTAATTTGATAACCTTTAACGATACTCTTGTTATTCTATGCAGAAAAGGCCATACCATTACTCCGCCATCGATTATTACTCTGCTTCCGCCACGGCCTGTTCTTACAATGGCTTCTTCTGCTGATGCTTTTTGGAATAGTGTAGAGTATGCCCAGAATATAAATCCAAGGGCTAATAATACAATTCCAGCGCCCGCCCAAATCAATTTGGCAATGCCGTCAATTGCTAGAAACCATGGTGCTGCTACCATACCAAAACCAATAACGATCATTAAAAATATTAAACCCATTGATAACTCCTTTTGATGTTATATTTTCCGTACCAAAAAACGATTGTCTGATTCATCATAATCAATAACCATCACTGCAGATAAAGGAGGTATTTGACTATTTTCATCATCAGTTTTAGCTTGAACTCTGTGTATGTTGCCAAATTTATCTTTTACATCCACAGTGCCTGTGTTTTTGCTCACTGTATGAATAACATTTCCCATGCTTCCTGATAGTTCATATCGTGAAACGGCATATGTTTCATAGGTAGGCATATATTTTGCTATTAAGGCTGCCATAGTTCTTGTTATAGCAAAACTTACTGCAAAGGCAATGATTATTGATGTCCAAACATACACTGCAGGATATTGCATCGGATTACTTGCATGATATTGCTTCGATGAGAAGATTTGATTGCAAAGAAGTCCTATCACTCCCCAGCTTAGTGAAAAAACCCCAAGCAGCATTGTTATAGGCACTTCATTTATTCCCAATATCCATGCTATGTTTTCCATTAATGAGTGATTGTTGACAGTTCCATCCACATGGTCTCCATGGTCGTGCCCATCAGAGCCCGAATGTGCATCTCCCGAATCTCCTGTATGCCCGGAAGCTCCACCTGATGCATGCACATCATGTCCGATATCATGACCAATGTCATGATCAATATCTTGCCCAATGTGCAAACCGCTCATTATAATAGATAACATCCATAATATTGAAAAGAATAAAGGCAGCAAAAATATCAAATTCCACCATTGAAATAGATCATTTGCTAACATTTTTATCTCCAACTCAATAGAATATCATCCTGCTTCATATATTATGATTCAAAAGTTATCAAAAAGTTGCATATTTATTTATGAATTTCTATAAATTTTTTAAATGATCTGTCCCAGGTCTTTTCTACATCATCTGGAAATGCGCATGCAGGCAGCTCATTATTGGATAGATGGTAATGCAGGCACTCGCAGCATTTTCCTCTTCTGCTGCATCCTGTAGAACTGCAGTTACAATGCTTAAGGTTATCAGCCAAATTACCACAACTTGCCATTTTTTTATTCTCCTATCTAGCTTATTGTATTATATTATAGTTACATCTACAGTATGAATTCCCTCTTTAAAAATGGGAAGAATATTGCTTTCATGAATATTCCCATCAACTATTATTCTCAAATTGCCATGCTCCAAATGATTTGGGTTTTTTACTGTGATTTCATACTTAATTCCCCTAAACTTCCTCGTAATCTTATACCCATCCCAATCTGATGGAATAGATGGATCAACAAGCAAGCCCTCATATGTGGGGCGAACACCTAAAATGTAGTCAATACCATCTCTCAGCATCCATACGCCGGAACCTGTCAGCCAAGAATGACTTGCTTCTCCAAATGCAGGATGATCATTGCTTGTTACATACTCAGAGTAAACATACGGCTCCATCTTGTATACATCCGGATCGTGCGCCTGATTCATTGGCATGGTTTTGCAAAAATACTCGTAAGCAATGTTTCCATTTCCAAGCAGACACTCACCTAATATCGCCCACGCTGCTACATGATTGAATATTGCACCATTCTCTTTTTTCCCTGGCACACATCTGGTTGCAAGTCCTATTCCGCCATCTACTTTTGTATAGGCAGGAGTTAGTATCTTAGGGCCTCTTTCAGTGTTCAGCATCTCATAAGCGGAATTCATTGCCATATGAGCGCGTTCATTAGGAGCAATCCCGCTGATTACTGCCCAGGATTCAGCATTCATGAAGATTTTCCCTTCTTCATTGCTGTCCGATCCGATTATCCCGCCATCATCACGCGTTCCTCTTATATACCATTTACCATCCCAGCAGCTGTTGTTAAGTGCATCGGCTATTTTGTGATATTCAGCTGTATACAGCTCTGCTCTCTCTATATTCCCAATCTTCTTCAACAGTTCCGATGTCTCACGCAGTATGTAGCAGAGAAACTCAGCTACCCAAACACTCTCGCCAATGCCATTGCGTCCTACATAATCCAGAGTGTCATTCCAGTCTCCGGGTCCAAATTTGGGCAGATGGTTGTCTGTCAAATTACTAAGCGGATAATCTATCGCCCGCAGTATATGATCTAGAACTGATGCTTCACCTTCATCATGAAATTTCACAATCCTGTTAAGAAAATCGAAATCACCTGTCTCTTTAATATATGATATCACAGCCAGTGGAAGCCACAATGGTGTGTCAGAATGACCTGTTTTCTCACCATGTCCAGTCAGCCGGAAGAAGTTATGCAAAGTGCTTCCATCTGCAAACTGATGTGCCAGCACCTCACATATCCTCTCTGCCACTGCATCCGGCTCACTGAGGAGCGGTCCCATCAAATCCTGAGATTGGTCACGTATTCCCGTTCCAAACAGCAATCCGCCATGGTAATATCCTGCGGTTCTATGCATGTGAAATGTAACCCATGCTTGGCGTTTTCCCCAGATATTAAGAATAAGATTCATATTCGAATCAGGTGTTTCTACTTCTACACTGGATAGATAAGAGTTCCAGTATGATTTAAGATCATGGAATGCAGTATTTACATTTGGCAGCTGCCGATACTTTTTTATCAGCTCAGCAGATTGTTCCATGTACCGGTCGCGGTCAGAAAGTCCCATTAATATACAGAATTCTATCTGCTCTTTAGGCTTCAGCATTATCTCGTTGCGAAGAGCGGCACATGCATCGCCGGCAGTAATTTCGGTATTGCTGCAATAATCATTCTCCACAGATATCGGATTACTTTCAGATCTCCAATTTCCTATAAATGAATCCTTCTTTCCGTCAAACCCTGTTGTGCCAAGTGAAGAAGCAAAAAACACATACTTATTCCATGCTTGGTTTGGCTGCTTTACTGTGGCGCCGGTATAATTAACCCAATAATTCTTAGTTGCGTATAGAGCTTCGTTGTCCTTATCAAAGGTTACCACA
The DNA here is from genome assembly GCA_033808695.1 of Armatimonadota bacterium. Taxonomy (GTDB): domain Bacteria; phylum Armatimonadota; class UBA5829; order DTJY01; family DTJY01; genus JAPXND01. The sequence goes on along the minus strand of JAPXND010000001.1, from coordinate 26,520 downwards.
TTGAAATGCTGATCATTCGGCTGATTAATCAAATCTACAAGAGCATGTCCTAAACACAGCTCCACATAGCTGTATATGCTTAGTCTCCGCTCAATATTTGATGTATTCTTCAGCGATATATGCCAAATCTCAAGGTCATCATCAACAGGAACGAAATACAAGATTTTGCTTCTTATTTGTTTGTATTCCTGTTCAATAGATGTATATCCCATTCCATGCCGGCACTCATAAAAATCAGGCGGTTTTGCTACAGGCTGCCAGCTTAGCGACCAATATTCACCATCATAAGCATCACGCAGATAAACATATCTTCCTGGTCTATCCCATGGAAGACCATTATACCTAAGCCGTGTTATTCGTGAATCTTTGGGGCATATATAATAACTGTATCCGCCCCCGGTATTTGTAACAAGCCCGGTATATCGTGTATTAGATATGTAATTAACCCACGGCGCTGGAGTATCCGGTCTTATTATAATAAATTCTTTGCCATCTTCTGAAAAATGTCCATACTTATCTAAACTCATTATATTTACCCTCATGTATGTTCATAAAAAGGATACTGATTTTATTTAAAATCGTCAATAGGCTAAACAAAATTTGCGAATGATTCAGATTGAATTGTATAATACTTATTATATACTAAAAATACCAGATGAGGTGCTGCATGGCTGATTATGATGATACAGAACAAATAATTAATGAAACTATAGACAAATATACTGAATATGTTAATCCCAGTCTGGCTAATCTAATGAAGTTTGCCGGGTTTGGTGAAGTTGAGATGGAATCATCCGGAACCAATGTTATTGATAGCTCCGGCAACAAATATATAGACTGCCTTGGCGGATATGGGGTATTCAGCCTTGGACATAAACATCCGGAGGTTGTTGCTGCTGTCCATAAGCAGCTAGACAATATGCCATTGTCATCCAAAATTTTCTTCAACAAGCAGCTTGCTGACCTTTGTGAAATGATTGCAAACATCACACCGGGCAGATTGAAATACAGTTTTGTCTGCAACAGCGGCGCCGAAGCAGTAGAAGGTGCACTAAAAGCAGCTCGAATCTATACTCAAAAATCACAATTCATCTCCACAGTTGGAGGATTTCACGGCAAAAGCATGGGTTCCTTAAGCGCCACCGGTCGAGATCTCTACAAAGAGGCGTTTCAACCGCTCATTCCCGGATTTATCCATGTTCCGTTTAATGATGTACAAGCCATTGAAGCAGCCATAAATGATGATACGGCTGCAGTAATTGTAGAACCTATACAGGGTGAGGGAGGAATAAAAGTTCCATCCGATGATTATTTGCCAAAGGTCAGAGAGATTTGTACCAAGCATAATGTGCTGCTGATAGTAGATGAAGTGCAGACCGGTATGGGCAGAACAGGCAAAATGTTCGCATGTGAGAAGTGGAATGTTGAACCGGACATTATGACTATTGCTAAGGCTCTTGGTGGAGGAGTAATGCCCATCGGAGCTTTTGTTGGAACTCCGGAAGTTTGGGATGCACTGTTCAGAGACAATCCTACCATGCACACATCCACGTTCGGTGGAAATCAGCTTGCATGCAGCGCTGCTATTGCGGCAATAAATGTAACCATAAGAGAAAACCTCCCGCAAAAAGCAGCAGAATTAGGTGAATACTTTATCAGCAGATTCCGCAGCATTATGGGGAAATATCCCAAAGCTCTTGCTGAGGTGCGCGGTATAGGATTGATGATAGGCGTGGAATTTACAGATTCCGATATCGGAGAACTTGTAATAGCCGGGCTTGCACGCAGACATATAATTGCTGCATATACACTAAACAATCCCAAAGTTATAAGGTTTGAACCGCCTTTGATTATAACCAAAGAAGAGATTGATGTTGTTATCAAAGCGTTTGAAGAAGCTGTTGCTGAAACTCTGGATATGCTCAGCGACATTTTATAAAACACCTATATCAGATATCTGATAGAATCCATAATCAACATCTGAAATTAATCATATAGAGGAGTTATGAGAAAGTTTTTTCCTATTTTTTTTACGGCATTGTTGGCATTGCCAAGTATCTATATTCGTTTAGCTGGACTTCATCACCATTTATCGCCGCTAATAGTTGCATTAGTTGCGGGAATAGCTGTAATGGCGGCATCGTTCATATTGCTTTGGGCATGTGATGCTGCCCAAGCCGATCTGCCTCAGGCTCTTGCATTAGCCATTGTTGCATTTATTGCTGTATTGCCTGAATATGCAGTAGATATGTATTTCACTTGGCAGGCAGGAAAGTATCCCGAACAAGGATATGCTCATTATGCCATTGCAAATATGACCGGCGCAAACAGACTGATAATTGGCGTTGCATGGGTTTTAATTGCAGTTATTGCATACATCAAAACAAGAAAAAGTGTTAAACTTGAAGAAGAAAGACGAACTGAAATTATATTCCTTGCCTTTGCAACTGTATATGCATTCTTTATTGTATTCAAAGGCTCGCTTCAATGGTATGATGGAGTAGTTCTGCTTGGAATTTATGTGTGGTATATAAAGCTAGCCGCAAAAAGAGATTGCGAAGAAGCAGATGTAGAAGGTCCGGCACATGCTATTATTCAATTGCCCATTAAACAGCGCAGAGCTGCAACCACACTAATGTTTTTCTTTTCTGCCGGAGCCATATTAGCTAGTGCTGAACCTTTCTGTGAAGGACTTATCGGTACCGGTAAAATGTTTAATATAAACGAATTTTTCCTGGTACAGTGGCTTGCTCCCTTGGCATCAGAAATGCCGGAATTTGTAGTTGCAGTTATGTTTGCACTAAGCGGCAGAGCAGGACTTGCATTGGGAAGTTTGCTCTCTGCCAAACTCAATCAATGGACCCTCCTTGTTGGAATGATACCCGGTGTTTTCGCTATATCAAGTGGATCATTTTATCCACCAATACCCTTAGATCATGTTCAAATGAATGAAATACTTCTCACCGCAGCTCAATCGCTTTTAGCTGTATTTATACTTGTTAATCTCAAACTTACTATAGGGCAGGCGATGTTGTTATTCCTGCTGTTTATTGGTCAGCTTCTATCACCAGTGCTTGTTACATACCTTCCAAACCAAGAATTCATTGGAGTGCAGCCAGAAGAAATGCATGTTTTCTTCAGCGCTTTATATCTGCTTGCTGCCCTTGCCATATACTTAGACTATCCTGGCAGATTTGATAAGTTCTGGAGTGGATTGAAGGTAACTAAAGCAGATCCATCCTATGTAAGTAAGGAATGAATCTGATATATGTAACAATCAGCAATTAACTTGTTAGTGAGCATCTAATTCTGATATAATTTAATCATTATGGATGCTCATTCTATTAGTGTTCTAGAATTCTATGAAATAGTCTCTATGCTTAGAGAACGCACAGCCTGCGCTCTGGGTGATGATGAGGCTCAGCGTCTGTTGCCGGTTTCCGATCCGCTTTCAATAAATGAATGGCAGAAGGAAACCACTGAAGCCAAAATAATCATTACTGAAGAAGGCTCTTTTCCTCTTGGCGGAATCCATGATATACGTGAATATATCAGCAAAGCAACGCTGGAATCACTTCTTCAGCCTTCTGAATTACAAGAAATATTAGATACAGTCATTGCAGCACGCGTTCTAAAAGGATTCGTCTTTAAGCGAACCGAACAACTCCCAAAGCTTACAGAGATTGCTGCCAACATCACTGTATTTCAAAAAATAGAAGAGGGAATAGCTCAAACAGTAGGGCTCAATGGTGAAATAAAAGACTCCGCAAGCCCCGAGCTGGCAAGAATACGCAGCAGGCTCAAAACTCTTCATATAAGAATAATGGATAAACTTCACAGCATAGTCAACTCCGCTGACTATCGCACTATGATTCAGGATTCTGTTATCACTCAGCGTGGAGACAGATACTGCATCCCGGTAAAAGCAGAATTCCGTCCCCAGTTTCACGGTATAGTTCATGACAGCAGTGCAAGCGGGGCAACTGTGTTTATAGAACCTGCATCAGTAGTTGATATGGGAAATGAGCTGAAAGAGCTTGTATCCGGCGAAAAACAAGAAATAGAAAAAATCCTCCGCAGACTTACTAATTTGGTAAAAGCAAGCGCCCAGGATATGCAGATTACAGCAGCAGCTCTCGGCAGATTGGATTTCATTAGCGCCAAAGCAAAACTAAGCTGCGATATCAATGCAGAAGAGCCGATTATGGGCAGCGAGAAGCTGGATCTTCTTAACGCAAGGCATCCATTATTAAAAGGTGAAGTTGTTCCAATAAGCGTGCGTTTAGGCGGAGGGTATAATACTCTTCTCATAACCGGTCCAAACACCGGGGGCAAAACCGTTACCCTTAAAACAGTTGGATTGCTTACTCTGATGGCGCACAGCGGATTGCATGTGTCAGCGGACAGCGGTACTAAAATACCAATTTATAACAGTGTGTTTGCAGATATAGGTGATGAGCAAAGTATTCAGCAGTCGTTAAGCACATTCTCAGCGCATCTGAAAAATATCATACATATAATCAAAAATGCCGACAAAAATTCATTAGTTCTTCTTGATGAGCTTGGCGCCGGAACAGATCCAGATGAAGGGGCCGCACTTGCAAAAGCAATCATTGATGCCCTGTTGAATACAGGCGCCATGACAATAGGTACAACTCATTATGGTGAGCTTAAAGAGTTTGCATACCTGCGGGATGGAGTTGAAAATGCAAGTGTTGAGTTTGATATCCAAACCCTGCAGCCTACCTATAGACTGATGATTGGTATTCCGGGCAGCAGCAATGCATTTGCAATTGCATCAAGGCTTGGACTTCCGGATGAAATAGTGGAATCAGCCCGTGCGATGGTAAACAATCAATCTTCATCAGATGATATCATACGGAAAATTGAGGCAAGCCATCGCTCTGCAGCTGAGAAGGAAATATTGGCAGCAAGAGCATCTAAAGATGCCGAAATACTCCGAAACAGATATGAAGAACGGTTATATGAAGTTGAAGCCATAAAGCGCGAAATCAAAACCCAAATGGCTGAAGAATTCAATAAAAAGATTCGAGACAAAGTAGCAGAGCTTGATATAGTTCTAGATGAAATAAAAAGCCACAAAGAAGAACAAAAAACAGTTCATGAAGCAAAACAGATTTTTAAAGAACAGGTAGCAGAAATAGAAGAAGAAATAGATGAAATGATGCCTGTTACTGAAATAGATGAAGATAACGAATATATACCCAAAGCTGGAGACAACGTTCGCCTCACAACTTACAATCTTGATGGAGTTCTGCTGAATGACCATAACGATGATGAAGCTCAGGTAATGGTTGGATCTATTAAGATAAACGTTCCATTCTCAACATTGAAACCTTTAAAAAAATCTGAGAATAAAGCAGCAGTTGAGAAAAAAGTATATATTCCGCCAATAAAAACAACAAACATTCCAACAGAAATAAAACTAATTGCACAGCGTGTAGAACCGGCTCTTATCACTTTGGATAAATATCTCGATGATGCATTCCTTGCAGGATTAACATCAGCAAGAATTATCCATGGAAAAGGCACAGGAACACTTAAAAACGCAGTATGGGAATTTCTTTCAACTCATCATGCTGTAGATTCCTACCATTTAGCGGATGCTAAGCAGGGAGGGTCTGGAGCAACAATAGTTGAATTCA
>JAPXND010000001.1:0-20844 GCA_033808695.1 Armatimonadota bacterium | reverse complement strand
GAGAAACATGCATGTCGAATTATTCGCCGGATCTTATCCGAAAACTGGAAGATAAAGCCAGAGAAATGCGGAAGGATATTATTGTTATGGTGGGTGAAGCTCAATCCGGTCATCCGGGCGGTTCACTCTCTGCTGCAGATATTCTTGCTGCATTATATTTCAAAGTTATGCGCTACGATGCTAATAATCCTAAATGGGAGGATCGTGATCGTTTCATCCTCAGCAAAGGACATGCATCGCCTGTCCTATATGCAGCCCTTGCAGAAGCAGGGTTTTTCCCTAAGGATGACATCACCACATTCAGAAAAATTAACAGCAGCCTCCAAGGTCATCCCGACATGAAAAAACTTGCCGGTGTAGATTTTACAACCGGTTCGCTGGGGCAGGGGATATCTGCTGCAAACGGAATGGCAATTGCAGGAAAACTAGATAAAAAAGATTATCATGTCTACTGCTTGATAGGTGATGGCGAATCTGAAGAAGGTCAGATTTGGGAAGCTGGAATGGCATCTGCACATTACAAGCTGGATAACCTCACTGTTATTACAGACTACAATGGTCTTCAGATTGATGGACCCAACTGCGAAGTTATGACAGTTGCTCCCCTTGCAGACAAATGGAAATCATTTGGATGGAATGTTATAGAAATAGATGGTCATAACTTTGAAGAAATACTTGATGCTCTCTCACCGGAAAAAATCATTCCAGGTATGCCAACTATGATTATTGCACATACCATTAAAGGTAAATGTGTAAGTTTCATGGAGGGTGTATGTGACTGGCATGGCAAGGCGCCATCAGCTGACCAGGTAAGAGAAGCGCTTGCAGAGCTATAAGAAGTTTTGATCGTGAAAAACAACTCATTAAACAATGAACAATTGAATAAGTTGATTGAATCAGCTGGAGAAGCTGTCAATAATGCATACGTACCATACAGCAATTTTTACGTTGGCGCTGCAGTTCTCACAAACGATGATTCCATATTCACAGGATGCAATATTGAAAATGCATCATATGGATTGTCAATCTGTGCAGAAAGAGCAGCTATATTCAATGCTGTATCACAAGGTAAAACAAAGATCAAAGCATTAGCTGTAGCTTCTCACTCAAATGAACCCGTATATCCATGCGGAGCTTGCAGACAGGTTCTTAATGAGTTTGCAGATGAAAGAGAAATAGATGTTTACATCATTTCTCCATCAGGTATTAAAAAACATTTATTATCTGAACTGCTGCCATATGCGTTCAGATTAGAATAAAGAATATAAAATTAAGGAGATAAACATGGCTGAAAAAATCGCCACCAGAGATGCATACGGAGATGAATTGGCTCTTCTGGGACAAGAAAATCCCAACATAGTTGTATTAGATGCCGACCTTTCAAAATCAACAAAAACTAATGTTTTCAAAAAAGCATTTCCCGATAGACACTTTAATTTCGGTATTGCGGAAGCCAATATGATGGTTACTGCTGCCGGTCTTTCTACTTGCGGAAAAATCCCATTTGCATCCACTTTTGCAGTATTTGCAAGTGGACGCGCTTGGGAACCAATCCGATCATCCATCTGCTATCCCAAATTGAATGTAAAAATCGTTGCCACACACGGTGGAATAACAGTTGGTGAAGATGGCGCCACTCATCAGGCTAATGAAGATATAGCTATAATGAGAGCGCTGCCAAATATGACAGTTATAGTTCCTGCCGATGGAATTGAAACAAAGAAAGCAGTTAGAGCTATAGCCGATTATGATGGACCAGTATATATGCGGCTTGGCAGATCGGGCGTTCCAGTTATTTTTGGCGAAGATTATGATTTCAAAATCGGCAAAGCTGCTGTAATGAAAGAAGGCGCCGATGTTACCCTATTTGCATGCGGAATTATGACATCTGCCGCGCTTGATGCTGCAGAAACCCTTAAATCTGAAGGGATATCTGCTGAAGTCATCAACATTGCCACAATCAAGCCAATTGATGCAGACGCTATAATAGCTTCCGTAAAGAAAACCGGATGTGCAGTTAGTGCCGAAGAACACAGCATTATTGGCGGACTTGGTTCTGCCATTGCAGAAGTTTTAGTAACCAAATGCCCTGTGCCAATGCAAATGGTGGGAGTGAAGGATACCTTTGGCGAATCAGGCGTGCCAGGAAAACTATTGGAGAAATATGGACTAACAGCAAACGATATAGTCAATGCTGCAAAAGCTGTCCTTAAACAGAAACAGGAGTAGAAACAATGGGGCTAAAAGCTATACAATTTGGCGCAGGCAACATAGGAAGAGGGTTTGCAGCTCAGCTCTTTACCGAATCAGAATATGAAGTTGTATTTGTAGATGTAGTAGATTCGGTTGTCAATCTCATCAATGAAAGAAAGAGTTACCCAATCGAAATCGTTGGTGATAATGCCGAAACAGTGAATATCACCAATGTCAGAGCCGTGAACAGCAAAGATACCGAAGCTGTTGCCCGCGAAATAAGCAATGCAGATCTTATTTGTACAGCAGTTGGCGTAAATGTTCTTAAGTATGTAGCGCCAAACATTGCTGCCGGAATAAAAATGAGGGCAGATAATGGTGTGAAAGAACCTATAAACATTATCATCTGCGAAAATTTGATTCATGCATCCGAAATTCTCAGAGGATACATTCTGGATTCCCTTCCAACTGATTATGAGGATTATGTTCGTAAGAATGTGGGGCTGGTAGAAGCAGTTGTAAGCCGAATGGTTCCTATAATGACAGAGGAGCAGAAGGCTATAGATCCGCTTCTTGTTTGCGTTGAGGCATACAAAAAACTACCCGTTGATAAGCGCGGATTCATCGGAGAAATACCACAAATCGTTGGACTTATGCCTTATGATAACTTGGAAGGCTATGTGGAAAGAAAACTTTTTACACACAATCTTGCACATGCAGCTGCTGGGTATCTTGGTTACCTTAGAAATCATGAGTTTGTATGGGAAGCCGTAGGAGATAAATTCGTTCTTGCCAAACTTAGAGCAGCGCTTACCGAAACCGGCAAAGCATTGATTAAAAAATGGGGTTTTACAGAGAAAGAGCATCAGGATCATATAGATGATCTTATGCACAGATTCTCAAACGTTGCACTTGGAGATACATGTGCGCGTGTAGGAAAAGATCCTATCAGAAAACTTGGTCCAAATGATAGAATCATAGGTGGTGCACGTCTTGCGCTGGAATACGGTATAAAGCCAGAAAACGTTGCTCTTGTGGCTGCTGCAGCTATTCTCTATGATAATGAAGAGGACGAAGCTGCTGTCAAAATCCAGAAAATATACAAAGAGTCTGGTATTGATGCCGTTCTTACACAAATCTGTGGAATCAATCCATATGATGAACTGGCAGGTCTCATTAAAGAAAAAGTGCAATTAATAGAATCTGGCAATTGGATCAAATAATACATGCAGGAAATCTATCGGTCTATTCGAATGAATGAGCTTGATGAGTGCCTTGATTTATGGGATAAGGCATTTGCTCATACTCCGAGAGACTATTTTACTGCATATTATGAAGTAGATCCATGCTTCAAACCCGAATACACGCGTGTATGTGAGGTTGATGGCAGACTTGTAAGCGCTGTGCAGATTTGTGAGCGCAAAATTAGAGCTGGTAAATCGGTGCTGACACTCGGCGGAATTGCCAATGTCTGCACTGATCCTGAATATCGCGGGCGCGGTTATTCATCAAACCTTCTGAAAGACTCACTCAAGGTAATGAAGGATAACTACATTGATCTTAGCCTGCTATATACGGGAATAAATCCCTTTTATGAACGATTAGGATGGAAAACCATAAGTAAACGATCTATAAGAGGAACCATCTCACCTTCAATTTCAACAATGAGCTCGCCAACACTTGAACCATTCAACTGGGATCAAGATTTAGAGCGTCTTGCATACATATATGATGTATTCAATTATAACCGTTCACTTACTACAATTCGAGATATGGACTATTGGACTAGCTGGATAGATAGGAAGTCGGCACATGGCAAATCATTCAAAATTTTGAAAAAGAATGGAGATATAGCGGGATATATCCAACATAGCTTTGATGAGCAAAACTGCTGGCTTAATGAAATCGGTTATCTTAACAGTGATAATATCGCTGCTGAATTGGTTATAGCTGCAGTGAAAGAAGCATCTGCTGCCGGAGCAGTTAAACTCTGGAGCAGATTACCCATTCAACCTGATATCAACAATGTATTTGCAATCATAACTGATAGAATGGATGAATCCTGTGCATCTCAAGGTATGTGTTATTTGATTAATGCTCCTTCTGTATTAAACAAAATCAAACCTGATTTGCAGCAGAACCTTATTGCATCAGACAGTTCATCATGCAATTTAACACTGCTTACATCAAACAAAAGTGACAGCATCTATATCGAAGGTAAAGCATCAGATAATGTGCAGCAGATCACATTAAAATCAACAGAATTCCTGTCTTGGCTTTTTGACCTGTCACATACAACAGAAAATAAAAATGATGAATACTTAAGAAAACTGTTTTCGCCAAATGCATCTGCATCTTGGGTGATTGATCATTTCTAAATCATAGCAGTCAGACTAACATTAAATTTTAATAATTCATCTATAGAATAAAAGCGTATTTTGCAAGGAGTTCCCAATGATAAACAGACAAAGATTAGTAGACACATTCCTTATGCTGGCAAACATCAACAGCCCAACATACAATGAGTTGGAAATTGCAAATCTGTTGGAAAAAGAGCTTCCTAAACTTGGATTTGAAGTTGAAGTAGATGACACAGCTGAAAAAACAGGAAGCAATACCGGAAATCTTATCGCAAAAAAACAAGGAAGTATTGCCAATGCATTACCAATTATGTTCAGTGTGCATATGGATACAGTTGCTTCTACTGAAGGACTTGAGTATAAAATTGATGAAAATGATGTGATTCATTCAGTTGGAAACACAATATTAGGCGCCGATGATAAAGCTGGAATAGCAGCTATTATGGAATGCATGAAGGCGCTGCAGGAAAACAGCATTCCGCATGGCAATATAGAAATTGTGTTCAGCGTTGCAGAGGAATCAGGATTGCATGGTGCACGCCATTTGGATATAAGCAAAATTGAATCTAAATGCTGCTTTGTTTATGACATCGGATCTCCTGTTGGAAGCATAGCTGTAGCTGCACCAACCCATGATAATATCAAGGCAACAGTAAAAGGAAAAGCTGCACATGCAGGAGCAAATCCTGAGAATGGAATTAATGCCATCTATGCAGCATCTAAAGCAATTGCATCCATGAATTTGGGAAAAATAGATGAAGAAACCACTGCCAATATAGGAATCATCAACGCCGGAACTGCTACCAATATCGTCCCGGATTTATGCATTATTCAGGGTGAAGCAAGAAGCCGAAACAGCTCTAAACTTGATGCTCAGATTCAACACATGAAAGACGCTTTTCAAAAAGCTGCGGAAGAAACAGGTGCATCCATTGATGTTGATGTTGTCAGATCATATGTTGGATACAGAATCAAGGATAGCGATCCTGCCTTCCAAATAGCTGTTGAAGCTGCAAAGCGTGCAGGAATAAATCTTCATATACAGGAAACAGGCGGGGGCAGCGATGCTAATGTATATAATCTAAAAGGCATTTCATCAATCCCAATAGGCATAGGCTATGAAAATCCTCATAGCAGCAAAGAAACAGTAGCAATAGACGACCTTGTGCTGTCTGCAAAAATGGCTGTCGAAATTGTCAAAATAGCTTCGGAAATCTCCGATTAATTGGCAGTAAAACGATGCTGAATTCAAAGAAAGGCACTGTAACCAGTATAGAGTCCATCACCGAAGATTCCATTGATATCATTGCAGATATCAATGGAACTAAAACCCGCGCTGTTTGCTATACACATCTCTCGGGAGAAGTCCGTATCGGCGATGAAGTATTGCTAAACACAACCGCTGTAGAACTTGGCTTGGGTACTGGCGGAGTCCATTTTGTTATATGTAATCTTTCAACCCCGGAAATCAACAATTCATCTGTATCTGGGCATATAATGAAATTGAGATATACTCCCATGCAGCTTCCAACTCTTTCAGTAGAAGAAGATCAAAACCCCTGCCGAGATGCAGTGAATGATTTTATTTCGCTGGATGGAATGCCTGTAGTCTGCTGTGAACTTCATAGTCAAATAGCGCCTGCTGCAGCTGCAATCAAATCAATAGCAGGAAATAATGCCAAAATATCGTATATAATGACAGATGGCGCTGCGCTTCCCATTGCATTCAGCAAGCTTGTGAAACAGCTAAAGAATGCAAACCTTATAGATACCACAATCACATGCGGACAGTCGTTTGGTGGAGATTTAGAAGCCATAAACGTTTATTCAGCATTGATTGCTGCCAAAGAAGCCGTAAAATCCGATGCAGCAATCATCAGTCAGGGACCCGGAAATGCCGGTGCGAACACAAAATACGGATTTTCGGGGATAGAGCAGGGAGAGGCAATTAACGCAGCGAGTATACTTGGCGGGATACCCTTGATGGTTTTACGGATAAGTTTCGTCGATAAACGTGATAGACACCAGGGTGTAAGTCATCACAGCCTTACAGTAATAGATAAAATAATACTAAAAAACTCAATTATTGTAATGCCGGAACTTGAATCTGATAAAATGGATATCATTATGGGTAAACTGAAACCAGTTATAGATAAATCGCGGCACCTTCTAATGTCGGAGGATGGAAGTGCGGGTGTCACCGAGCTTAAAAAACATGGTATAGATGTTACCACAATGGGACGAAGTATTGATGAGGATTTGGAGTTCTTCCTCTCATCCTCTGCATGCGGTGCAGCTGCGGCCAAAATGATAAAAAGCAGGTGATATGTTGAATCTTGTAGAAAAAACAATTGATACAGAACGCATATACGAAGGCAGAATAGTAAATCTCAGAGTAGATACTGTGCAATTGCCAAACGGAAAAACATCTACCCGAGAGATTGTAGAGCATCGCGGTGCAGTGGCAATTGTTCCTATGATAAGCAGCGAGGATGTTATCCTTGTCCGTCAATTCCGCCAGTCAGCAGGACGTGTTCTGCTTGAAATCCCTGCTGGAGGGTTAGAAGCGGGTGAAGATCCGGTAGAATGTGCTAAACGCGAGTTAATGGAGGAGATAGGTTACTATCCCCAAAAGATAACGCCTATGTTTTATTCCTTTCTTGCACCTGGCTATTCCACTGAAAAGCTTCACACGTTTCTTGCAGAAGATCTGGTTCCCAAAAAAGCTGATCTGGATTCCGATGAATTTATAGAAGTCGTTGCCGTTAAATTAGATGATGCTGTTGCTATGATTTGTTCTGGGCAAATTGTAGATGCAAAGAGCATCTGCGGTTTGCTCCTTGCATCAAGGATGTATAAAAGGGATTTGAGTTGACATGAAATCTGAAAGCAGGTTAGAACAGCTTCTTACAGCTGGTGAATTTGTTGTGTGCGGCGAACTAGGTCCGCCGCAAAGCGCTAATCCGGATGCAGTGCGTAAAAAGTGCGGATATTTTGCGAATGTTGCCGATGCAGTAAACATAACCGACAATCAGTCTGCTGTCGTCCGAATGTCAAGCATTGCAGGAGCCATTATCATGATGCAGGAAGGCATAGAACCTGTAATCCAAATGACCTGTAGAGACCGAAACAGAATAGCAATACAGAGTGATATTTTGGGTGCAGCTGCACATGGCATTAAAAATATTCTGTGCCTCTCTGGCGATCATATGCGGATTGGCAATCATCCTCAGTCAAAACCTGTCTACGATATGGATTCCATCAGTCTCATTGCTATGGTAAAAGCTATGAGGGATGACCATGTCTTCCAAAACGGAGAGGAGATTAAAAGCGATCTTCCATTATTCATTGGAGGAGCTGCCAACCCTTTTGCCGAACCTTATGATTGGCGAGTAACTCGTCTTAAAAAGAAAATCGATGCAGGAATTGATTTTGTTCAAACGCAGGCAATTTTTGACTTAAAGCGCTTTGAGTCTTATATGGCAGAAGTATGCAATAAAGGGCTTCATGAGAAAGTATATATCCTTGGCGGAGTTCTGCCTGCAAGATCAGCCAAAGCCCTTGCCTATATGAAGGAAGAAGTGCCCGGAATGTCAGTCCCTGATTATATTATTGCTCGTATGGAAAAAGCAGAAGACCCAAAAGATGAAGGTGTGAAAATATGTGTTGAAATTATAGAAAATCTGCGGAATATTAAGGGCGTTTCCGGAATACACATTATGCCTGTAATGTGGGAATCTATTACACCGCAGGTTGTGGAAAGAGCGGGTTTGCTTCCGCGTCCTCAATTGTAAATTGCTGAGAAGGAGAATAAAATGCTTATAGTTGGCGAAAGAATTAATACAAGCAGGAAAAACATTTTACCTGCTGTTGAAAATCGTGATGCGAATTTTATAGTTGATACTGCAAAAAGCCAATATAATGCGGGCGCTGATTATATCGATGTAAATGCCGGAACTCTATTGGGTAAAGAACCGGATGCACTCGTTTGGCTTGTAAAAACTGTGCAGGATGCTGTCGATGTTCCGCTCACTATCGACAGTCCTAATCCTGAAGCAATAAAACTTGCTCTTATGGCGCATAAAGGCAAAGCCATGATAAACTCTATCACTGCTGAAACCGAACGATATAGCCAAATACTTCCTCTAATTAAAGAATATAATACAAAAATTATTGCGCTTGCTATGGATGATTCCGGAATACCAACTACTGCAGAAGGTCGCCTGACAGCTGCCCGTAAACTGGTGGATGCACTTACATCAGAAGGCATCCAGCTTGATGAAATATATGTAGACCCGCTTGTTTACCCTATCGCTACAGGTTCAGAATATGGAAAAGCAGTTATAGATACAATCAGCACAATAAAAAAAGAATATCCGGGAATTCATACAATATGCGGATTAAGCAATATATCCCACGGGCTCCCGGTTAGAAAGCTGCTTAATCAAGCTTTCTTGGTTATGTGCATTACTGTCGGACTTGATTCTGCCATCATAGATCCGCTTGATCAACGTCTTATGGGACTCCTTTATGCATCTGAAGCTCTGATTGGTGCAGATGAGTTCTGCACAGAATATCTTGTTGCTGCAAGAGAAGGCAAATTCGAGGGCATAGTATAGTTTTTAGGAGATAATATGGAAATTAAAACAACTGACAATACAAGATACCACAAAAGAGAATTGATTGATAACGGAAGAGATGTCAGCTGGCTCACAGTTATTGACTACAATATTCGTGTGGGTAATTCCGTATTAAGAATGGCTGGTATTGCTGGAGTTGGTACAAAAGAAGACTGCCGGTATAAAGGTTATAGCCGTAATCTTATGGAAGACACAACCTCATATATGCAGCAGCAAGGTTATGATATTGCATTGCTTTTTGGCATTCCGGATTTTTATTACAAATTCGGATACGCAGTTTGTCTTGCTGAGCAGGCATTTATAATGAATCCAAAACAAAATGATTATTTGAATAGTGAGAATACATACAGCCTAAAAATACGAGAAGCTGTTGATTCAGATGTTCAGGATATTATTAGCATGTATAATGCAAACAACAACAGCCGCACATTCACATTAGTCCGATATCCTGAGTATTTCAAAGGATTTCCTAAACAGCATGGAGATGGAACCCCGATAAATACACATATCATAGAAGATTCAAACGGGTTTGCCGGATATTTCACAACTCATGTTGAGCTTCAGTCGTTAACTGTTATGGAGCTTGAATGCGCCAATTCACATTATTTTGAGTTTATTCTCAAATATCTGCTCTCAATGGTTCAGCAAAAAGAATTGACCGATCTTAAACTAATAATGCCAATATCTCATCAATTTGCTTCGTTTTGTAAAAAATTCAATTATATGCAGTTTGTTGGTTATAAAAGATGTGAAGGTGGAATGGGGAGAGTCCTAAACCAGAAATCTATGTTTAATAAACTTCTAACAGAATTATCAAACAGATTGTTAAACTCAAAGTATAATGGTATAAGCGCTGTAATACATATCATTACAGAAACTGAAACAACAGAACTCGGTATCAACAATGGGCAGATTGAATTCGTTATCTCATCTATTCCGGATCACTCTATAACGCTGCCCCAAACTAAGCTCATTCAGCTTATCTCGGGTTACAGGTCAGCATCTGATTTGTCATTGGATAGCGATGTGAAGATTTATGGCGAACGCAGCTTGTTTGATGTTTTGTTCCCAGATTTACAGCCTTATGTATGGAAGGCCGATCATTTTTGATGACTTGGCAAATGTTATTGGTGGAGCAGAAGGGGATCGAACCCTCGACCTCGTCCTTGCGAAGGACGCGCTCTCCCAACTGAGCCACTGCCCCAATAATCTGATTATAGCACCGGACATGCATGAAGTCAAGGAATTTACACATGAGCCCTACCGTAACAACGGGTTTGGACAACCTTATAGAAACAGATTTTGAACTGCTTCGCGGAAAGCGCATAGGAGCAGCGATAAATCAAACATCGGCAACATATAATCTAAGGCATATAGTTGATGTTCTCACAGATGCCCGTATTGACCTAAAATCTTTATTTGCACTTGAGCATGGAGTAAGGGGAGATGTGCAGGATGGTGTCAGCATTGAATCATTTACCGATACTCGTACTGGCATCCTCATCAATAGCCTCTATGGAAAACACAAATCTCCCACTGCAGAGATGCTCGCAGATATAGATTCAATCCTTTTCGACATCCAGGATATAGGCTGCCGATACTATACCTTCATCTGGTCTATGGTCAGTATTATGGAATCTTGCGCCAAATTTGGCAAAGAGTTCATCGTGTTAGATCGACCTAATCCCACAAATGGAATAAATGTAGAAGGCAATATACCAAATCCATATGATGAATTCCGCTCATTTGTGGGATTATACCCTGTACCAATAAGGCATGGGCTAACTACTGGAGAGCTTGCTCATTATATAAATGAGAAATACTCCATAAATGCTGATTTGAAGATTGTTCCTTGCCGAAATCTGGAGCGTTGGATGTGGTTTGATGACACCGGACTTCAATGGATTCCAACTTCACCCAATATGCCTGATATTGAGACTGCCATCCTCTATCCGGGCATCTGTCTGATAGAAGGCACAAACATCTCGGAAGGGAGAGGAACAACAACACCCTTCAAAATTGTTGGCGCTCCTTGGATTGATTCTCAGTCCCTTGTTGGACACATGAATTCGCTTGAACTTCCCGGGCTGCTGTTTCGCGAAACCCGGTTTATCCCCAAATTCTCCAAATATACCGGCATTCAATGCAATGGTCTCCAGATACATATAACAAACAGAGATCTTATTCATAGCGTAAACATGGGTTTATATCTCTTGGATGCAATACATCGTATGCACCCTGCAGATATGACCTTTAATGAATCATCTGGAATATGCCATTTCGACCATCTGGCTGGAAGTGATGATCTAAGAAAAGCAATTGAAAACCATGCAGATATAAGCAGCTGTGCGGCAAAATGGAATGCAGAACTAAAAACTTATAGGCAAACGATAAGTGATTATCATCTCTATTGAAAGATAATACTTAATTTGTAATTATTTTTACTTGCAACGGATTTACATCTTGACGGCGGGATAAATTTTTGTTATACTTTGTAATGTTTGTTTAGAGGGCCCATAGCTCAGCGGTAGAGCGGGCGGCTCATAACCGCTTGGTCCCTGGTTCGAATCCGGGTGGGCCCACCATTACCTCAATGCATGTAAAAACTTCCAGACAATCCTTCCGGTTCGTGCCATGTATAATCTATCTCTGTTACATTTGCTCTTGGCGGTCCCTGCCTTAGCATTCCAATGAATCTGGCAAGCAGCCCTTCCTCGGCTTCGGCAACAATTTCTACAGTACCGTCCCAATTATTTCGCACATTGCCGGATATGCCCATTTCCCTTGCGATTTTCTGTGCATAATACCTGTAGCCTATTCCCTGCACACGCCCGCTGATTTTTGCATGGACTCGTTTAATTGCCATATCTATTCACCAACTATCGTTTTGGACCTTCAACTTGACTATTTGCTCCATCATACTGATCTGTTTAGCCAATCGTCGACCAATCTAAATACATATCGCCTGCACCGCTTACTATCTTGGCTAAAAATGTTGCTTCATATCTTGCACCAGAGATAAAATCGGAAGGCTCTGTATTAATTACCACATAATCTAAACTTTGAGCAGTAGATAGTTTTGTATAGGAATCACAACTTAACCTTCCATCACCCCCTGATTTCCAGGATTTGCCTTCAAAAGAAGGATCTGCAAGGCCTGCAAACCATATATGCTCATAAAAATTCACAACCTGCCAAGACAGCATAGAGTATGGCAGGTTGCTTAACTATCCTATATATCAATCACACTATTAAAAATGACCATTTTCCCATCCGCCGTAGAAGTATTTCACAAATGATTTATTCAAATCAAACCAAACATCAGTTTCTACTTGCTCCTTAAACGTTGGAGAAACTATCAAAGCCTTTCTATACTCCTGCATAGTTGCTTCAATGCCTTCGCTGTCTTCATCTGCCATCTGTTCTGCAGCTTTACCATACAGCATATACCCTTTGCCGGTTGTCTCCAGCCATTCAAGATCATTTCTGCGCTTTTCAGGAAGCATATCTAAAGCAGATTTTATATTATTATATATCAACTCTCCGCGTTTTGCATCAGCAGCTCCTGCCTGATATCCATACCATGTGAAATCATCAATATCAAGCATAGCTCTATATAATAGATTTCCAGCTTCAGAATCTCCTGCCTCATACAGGCTGTATAGTCTTATAGCGTCATTGCCTTTAGCCTTATAGTCCCAAAAATAATATCCGCCTACGAAATCCTGTGGATATTTAGTGAGTGTTTCCATCCGCATCATATGTATTCGCTTAGCGCCTGCTTTCTTTGATTCAGGCACCCATTTATCAAAGTATCTTGTAGTTGGATATCCAAATGGCTGACCATTTTCTATATTTGTTTGATAGATAAAAGCATTAGCTTCAATTCCGTATTTGTTAGCTAAAGGGAACAACGGCTTTAAACCGGGATCAATATAAATCCCGTCAGATATTACAAGCTTATCTTTTCTATCTTTGAACAAATCATTAATCTGCTCCATAAACTTATCTCTGAGATAGTATTGATGCATTCTTTCATATCGCCATATCGCCCATGTAACAACCTGAACCTCTGCCTTTGAATTCTTCCTTTGGATTATCTTATCCATTTCAACAACCTGCTTTATCAGTGTTTTCAACTGCTGCTCAGGTACTTTGCATACGTTGCAGAAACATCCGGCGCAATCATAAAACCATATTGAGAAAAAGTCACACTCTTTAAACCATTCTAATTGATTATTATACACAGGATATATCATATCCCAGGATTCGCTTTTTGAAGGACAAACAATTCCCGTAGCCGGATACTCTAATACGGCATTCAGCTCCGGTCTATCAAGGTAAAGATCATAGGGCACCATGGTAGGAGCAATGTGATATCCAACTTTCAATCCGCGCTTATGTGAATACCTTATAGCTTCCCTAAGATTTTCATGCAGATAGATGTTTCTATCCTGATTTACCTTTGATGCAGGATATGCAAATTGAGAATCACCCCACAAATAGAATGACCATGCATTGTACCTTGCAAGAACTAGTTTATCTATATACGACTTCCATTCATCAAGAGTCCATGCGTCTGGAGCTATCTTGCCTCTGCTAAGCCCATAACCAATGTTTATATACAGCTCCCTGTGTTTAAAATCTGGTGATTCATAAGAAGCCTTTTTGTCCAGATGTATTCCGAGTTTGCCGTTATCGGTCCAAAGATGTGTTTCAATATGAGCCATCGCAAAAACAGAACCCATTCCGCCTTTTCCCAATGCATATACCACATTACCGGCTTTGTATCTATCCTTCACTAAAAGATAGCTCTGTTCTCTTATGGAATCATCCTCTATTGCATCAATTTTGCTCGTTGTTCCATAATCGTAAAACTCATCCCTAATATTTGGATTTGAGTTAATCATTCCAACTACAATGTAGTCATAATCATTCTCTGGGTTCTTTGGCAGCGAATTTAAAACAATCGGTTCCTCTCCGCCAATATAAATGATTCGTGATATAAGTCTATCTAAAGCTATCTCTTCTTCCTGCAGCATATACTTAGGTCTAATAATAACCGGTTTCCTTAATTCAGAAGTTACCCAGCGTTTAGACGTAATCTTCTGCTGGGGACGTTTAGCTCTGGTATCAGTATCTGCAGCGCCAATACATTCAAGCTTGATAGATGCAATTGAAATATCAGACTTAGTGTCTGCACAAATCCTCATGTCAGAAACACCCTGTTGACCATTGCCAAATTGAGCATCCTTAATCTCAATTGATTTTGTCATCCACTTATTTGTATTAGTTCTATTCCAGGATATCTCCTTATACTTAAATTCTAAGCCGTTTCCCACTGCATCATACTGAATTGACATCTTGTTATTGCTGTTATCAAAATATTCAATTGAGACAACAACATGAAATGGGGGATATCCGGCTGTCTTTAACATTTTACGGTTTATATCAAAATACATGTATGGGTTAAGAGATTTAATATCTGATGTAAGTGCATTTCTGCCTTCTATTTCCGTTAGTTTGGCATTTCCATCTATTGGCGCCATCAGAACAAACTTTATTCCGTCCTCAGTGTTTGGATTTCCAGCAGCAAATGAAAGCTTTTCGCCTTTAGAAAATGCAGCTGCGGTCATAGAAATTAAACAGGCAGCTAAAATCAAATGATACACCTTCATACCTATCTCCTTAATGTTCGAATTGTTCGTTATTAGAACATTATAATTTATATCATGCGCACATGTTATCATGAAATCCAGAATAGTGCAATAACTGTTTTTCAGGCTTATCGAATTTAACCAAAATTGTTCGCAATCAACAGACATACAGGCGCTATACAATAAATAATTCTTGCTTTTACTTGTCAGTATTTCGTATAGTATTACTATTAGGATATATATCCTTCATACAGCAATTATACAACCAAGAGGATACCATGACTCATAACGACTATTTTGTAAAAGATATCAATTTTGCAGATTTTGGATATAAAGAAATACACATTGCAGAAAAAGAAATGCCAGGTCTTATTGCAACTCGTGAGAAATACGGACCCGCAAAACCATTAAAGGGCGCAAGAATAATGGGTTCGCTGCATATGACCATTCAAACAGCAGTATTGATTCAAACCCTTGTAGAACTTGGCGCCGATGTTAGATGGGCAAGCTGCAACATATTCTCAACCCAAGATCATGCTGCTGCTGCCATTGCTAAAAGCGGCGTTCCTGTTTTTGCCTATAAGGGTGAATCACTTGAGGAATACTGGGCTTTCACCAAAAAAGCCATGACATGGAATGATGGTGACGGTCCCACTTTGATAGTCGATGATGGCGGAGATGCCACCTTGCTCATACATCGTGGATACGCTGCCGAAAACGATGAATCTATTCTTGATGAGCCCGTTGATAGTTTGGAAATGCAGATAGTGAACGATGTTATAAGAAAATCCTTGGCTGATGATCCCTGCTTTTTCCACAGAATTGTTGCGAGGATAAAAGGCGTTTCTGAAGAAACTACAACAGGCGTCCATAGATTATACCAAATGATGGAAAGCAACAACCTTCTCTTTCCTGCAATCAATGTAAATGACTCTGTAACCAAGAGCAAGTTCGATAACATATACGGATGCAGAGAATCTCTTGTGGACGGCATCAAAAGAGCCACCGATGTAATGATAGCCGGCAAGGTCGCGCTGGTATGCGGATATGGCGATGTAGGAAAAGGATCTGCAGAATCGCTGGCTGGTCAAAAAGCTCGCATCATGATTTCAGAAATCGACCCCATATGCGCGCTTCAGGCTTGCATGGCGGGCTACACGGTAACAACAGTGGAAGATGCTCTCCCAATCGCCGATATATTCGTTACTGCAACCGGCAACTGCGATGTCATCACTGCCGAACACATGTCAAAAATGAAAGATCAGGCAATTGTCTGCAACATTGGACATTTTGACAATGAAATCCAGGTGGATGCATTGAAAAACTGGGAAGGGATAAAACATGTTAACATTAAGCCGCAGGTTGATGCCTACACCTTTCCAGATGGTCATACTATATATCTGCTTGCAGAAGGACGCCTTATCAATCTGGGATGCGCAACCGGACATCCAAGCTTTGTTATGTCCAACAGCTTTACAAACCAGGTGTTGGCGCAAATGCATCTTTGGGAAAACGATTATGATATCGGCGTTTACTTGCTTGACAAGAAGCTTGATGAGGAAGTTGCTCGCTTACACCTGAGCAAACTGGGTGCAAAGCTTACTAAACTTACCCCTAAACAGGCTGATTATATTGGGGTTCCGGAAGAAGGTCCATTCAAGTCAGAGTTTTACCGATATTAACAAGCTTCATGCACTGAATATCGTTAGTCATTTTTGCACAGATTTGATTGATATCAACGGCGCTGATGATACTTTTCTTGTATACGGCGGATTGAATACTCCGCCGTCAAATGTCGTCATCCATACAGTCTCACCATCAGCGTCTGGTATATCAAATTTGAAAATTTGCCTGCGATATTCCTCCCAGTCGGAGCTTTTTCCGTTCACTGCCAAAAATCTTAATTTCCAGCCGTCTGGAACAAACATCCTTGCGGATGTATTTTTGCCTTTCAAACCCTTTGTAACATAAGTTGTGGTAGATATCTTGCTGTTCCATACCCTGGATATATACTCATAGCAGCCCTGTCCAATATGATCACCAATAGCTATAAGCAGTGGAGAGCCATTGTATCCCATCACCGAAATCAATCGGCAGGAGTGCGCTCTTATCTTAATCTCCATCGAATCAGAGAAAATCCCAATAAACTGTTTTGTAAAAACATCATATACAGCGCATTGATTGTCAGTAGCAGCGCTGGTTGTCTTATGTAATCTATCTAAGTTGATTTTATATATAGCGTCTTTGGTTTTTTTGTTGAATATTGCAAGAACTTGACGTTCATCATCTGCTTTATTCACACATAATTGATATAATTCCGCATCTAAAGCGTTACTGTTTTTTAAGAGATTATCAAATTTCAGCGGTGGATCCATCATAGCAAGCCGTGATGATGGCACATCAGGAAATTCAGACTGCAATGCAAGTTTTCCGTTAACAGCAAAGAATAGGGCGTTCGCTTCCTGATTCAAATCATTATTATAAACCATCACTTGTTCTGCGTTGGCGATATTCACTAAATGCAGCATGTATGCAATGACTATTAATATAAGTTTATTCATAAGTGTCTCTGCTGGTATAATACTTCTCTATTATTATACCAAATCATGAAGGTATATGTTTCCCTTATGTCTAAGATTATGTAGGTTATATTGATTGGAGAATTATGTGATGAAGCTTGTTATATGTCAAAACCTGTTGTTAGTGAGGTGCTTTATGCTGCTGTTTGCATTTATAATGGCGCCTGCTGTAGTTGCAGCAGATAATAACGAAGAACCTCCAGTGGGATGGTGCACATTCTACCCCGCTTTTCCTGCCGGTGAAGATGTCATTGGTCAATCTGGAGCCTCTATACTATCGGTTATTCAAAGCGGATGGGGGATATGGTCAAAAGAAGAAAAAATTGATTTTGACCCCATGGATTTACAGATTGAACTTGCAGCCAAAAACAATCTCTCACTCGCCCTTATAAGCGAAACAAACCCGGTATACTCACAAGCTTGGATGAATGAGCGTGTAAAGGCAGCAGGTCAAAGCATTGTTGATGGCAGCGGCAACCCCGGAGATATTCCTACTATATCTTCACCCATATTCCGTGAAGGTCAGGATAAGCTTATAAGAGAAATAGCTGCTCATGTAAAACAAGTGGATAAAAATGGAATAATAAAATACTATCACCCGGGTTGTGAATGGTGGTTTCCGCATTCCTATCGTTATAACAAATTGGAAGTAGATAATTTTAAATCCTGGCTGAAGAAGAAATATGGTAATATTGCTAATCTTAATAAGCAATGGGAATCAAAATACAAATCGTTTAATGATGTTCAACCGCCCATGATTGATACAATACAAGGATCTGAAACTGAGCTTAGCAGATTAATCACATCAAACGTGGGAGAGCAGCACTGTTCATGGAGTTTAGGTGCATCCACCGCTCCAGATGCACCAGAAGGCTCTCTTGCCATTGTAGAACCAAACAAAACGTACACCATATCTGCTTGGATTAAAACGAAAGACATAAGCGGACCGGGTGTTTTTGTAGAGGTTGCATGGATTTCTCCAAATGGAGGTCCGCCAATATCAGGTGCGGTCTCTACGCACCTTACTGGCAGCAATGATTGGACATATGTGCAATTTAATGCTAAGGCGCCCTCAACTGCTGGAAGAGCATGGATATTGCTCAAAACTGCTGCTACCGGCACCGCATGGTTTGACGATGTATCAGTATGCGAAGAAGGTTCTGATGTGAACCTAGCGCCAAATCCTGGATTTGAAAGCGGAACAGAATATCCTTTAGCATGGTCGTTTCAGGCATGGACAAATGGAGATAATATAGCCGAAAATTACCTCTCTGAATTCGGCAGAAACGGATCGAAATGCGTATGTGTTGATATCTCAGATACAAACAGCTCCTTCGGAAACATCGATGCCGCAGTATACGATTGGTCTACCTTCTGGTATGAATATGCAGCAGATTACATTAACTATCTCTCAGGAATATATAAGAAGTATGACACGGAAAGACCTACAGTCAGCTATCTCACGTTCTCGTTTGGATATCCTGCAGAGTGGGATTATTCTCAGCAAATGTCTATAGCACCGGATGAAGTTGCATATCGCGGTTCTAATCTTGATGTTATCGGTATGCAAATCTGTGCAGCAGATGGTGACCCTTATAGAGCAACTGCAGCCCTTGACCTTGTTAGAAAGTATGAAAAACCAATGTGGGCAGTAGACTTGATTGATTTTACTTCAGGCGTTTATATCGGATTTTCAAAAATGAATAAAATCTCTCAATCAGTAATCCAGCATGGCGCCAAAGGTATCATCTATTGTCTTTGGAATCTTCCTCCCGTGCCGGATTATTCGTTTTATCCAAACTGGCCTGTTGAAGACAGCAACAGAATGCTCACAAATGCCAAGGAATCAATCAAGCTGCTGGATGGATATACCATAAAGCCGGATATTGCATTAGTTCAGCCGATTCTGCCGGCTTCCTCACATGACGCGGATGGCTTCAAAAACGATTATCGCAGCTTCATGGGATGGTATAAAATTCTTGAAAACCTGCACCTAACTTTTGATATTGTAACTCTCAAAGAGCTTGAAAGAGATGATACTGTCTTATCAAAATACAAATTCATAATCGCTCCGGATTGCAAATACATCGCAGAAAAATCATTGAATAAGCTTACTGCCTATACGGAATCAGGCGGAAAGATGATAACAGGCGGGCAATTCGGTGAATTCAATGAAATATCCAAGCCCTTGCCTAAAAGCAAGGCAAACGCATGTAATCGTATTAGATTAGCCGATTATGGAAAAGCATATACAGGAGTTCTAATCAGAGGTACACATGCAGGCAACACCCCGCCCTTATTTTTATGGGGTGATAATACACCTATACGGCAAAAAATCATGGATAATGCACACAAAGCATTGAGTGATGTAATTAATCCATCAAACACTAAGGGTCTTGTCAGTATCTATCCCCGTAATGATATGATCAAAAGTGTTATTCATGAGAATGGAAAGAAAAAAGCAATATTCCTTGTAAATATGGATGATAAATCTCCGGATACGCACTTTATTCGTATTTACGATTCCTTAGATTGCAAAGTGAAAGCCTATGCCGATAACAAGGAAGTGGAAGTTGACACACAGCTGGTGAAATCTGAAATAGGAAAATCCTTTATGGCAATCAAACTGCCAAAATTTGAAACTAGCTGCATAATTTTTATGGAATAAAGATATACCATGCTTTTATAGAAGGAATGATGTATGTTAAAGTATAATCAACAACATATATAAATAAAATAGGAGGAAAAATGCTTACAGATAAGAAAATCCTAGGCAAATTAGATCAGATTGTTCTTCATTACAATGATCTCAGATTTGAAAAAGCTGCAGATGTTCCTGCCAAATTCTGCGAAACAACCGAGCATTTTAGAAGAGCCCCGCTCAACTCAAACGATGTAGAGTGGGCAGATGCCCCCGTCGGAACCAAATGGGGAGGCAATTGGATTTCCGCATGGTTTGTAGGAGAAATCAAGCTTCCTGCATCCTGCAGTGGAAAGAAAGTATTCGTTCAGGGCAATACTAATGGAGAATCGCTTGTTATAGCAAATGACCGCTATATAGGTGTTATGGATGACAATCATCCGTTTGTATTGTTAACAAAGGATGGCAAGCCAGATGAGCAATACAACATAGAGATTGAAGCATACTCTGGTCATTTCATGCCTGGCTGTATGCCCCACGATAAAGCTGTAATGCCGGAACCCAAATCGAAAACGTTCGGTGGAATAAAAATCTTTATTGAGCGCGAAGATGTCAGCGGATTTGTATATGACCTTAAAATCCTGCGGCAGGTAACAAAGTCGCTTGATGACAATAGCCTTAGAAAGAATACTATCATCAAGGAGCTGGCAAAGGTTTACTCTATAGTGGATATGATTCCCGCTGAAACCGGTGAAGCAAGCTGGCGTCCTAAAC